>CAZWGK010000172.1:0-5273 GCA_964633685.1 uncultured Bdellovibrionales bacterium
AAAGAATATACTTCGTACCCTCTTCCAAATAGGGCGAGCACTCTTTTAACTCTTTCGGCTCAAACCCCATACCAACAACGCCACCAGATATCTGGCCAAAGAGACGCTCTGCTAAATCCATTTCAGCTTTGGCGTTAAAGATACAGCCCTTGACCAGAGCGAACATGCCCTTCATAGATTCAAGGTAAGAATAGTTTTCGTCGTGAAGACACGGAATAAGAATTGATTTCTCTGGACGAATCAAAGAGCCCCAAAAAGTAGTGCCAAATAAATACGGCGCAAAAAATATCGCATCATACTCATCAGCTCGGGAAGAAATATGAGCATACAGTTCGCTAGAATTTACCGAGTGCTCAAGCCAATCAAGTTGAGCATTTAAACCAGGATTAATCCCCTCGTGGATACTAATCTGATGTGGAACCCAAACATCCAAATTTCTTGGATCCACTGGATACCGATAAACAGTCAAACCTGATTCGACGGTTTTTCCTGCAGGCCAAGCATTTTCCCAGGTACGATTATCTTTGGCGCAGGTGGTTAAAATAGTAATCTCATCACCTCGAGCCCGAAGCTTTAAGGCGATCTCTGAGACAAGAGTTTCAGCACCACCGCACCCTGGACCGAAACGAGGCACAACAAAGGCGTACCTGGCTGGCTCTTTTGGGGGCTTAGCACTATCTGTGTAATTTTGATTCTCCATAGTGAGATCCTAACTCTTAGCGTCTATCGCCAACCCATCTCGTTGAATATCTTGCCCACCAGAGACTCTTCATAATCGCTAAGATTAGCGGCTATCACTTCTGATCGCCCCCAAGTGTTAACATCGCTCCACCGCTTATAGAATGGTGCTAAAATCTCTCGAGCCCGACTAAAAACAGCACAAAGCTCTCTTCCCACAATTTCGGCTGAATTGTTTTCGGCCGCAAAAGCTCTACCATTAGAACCGATACCATCTAGCTCTCTTCGATCCAGATCCAAAATGCTCTGGATAGTCGCTTTTATCTGGTTGACTTCTTGATGCCCTGGCTCCACTTTAAACACAACCGAGTCAGGCAAAAACTCACTTTCGGCAAAAGCCGTCACAATCGTAGGTACACCCGCAGCAAGACTAATCGGCACGCATGGACCAACCGTTCCATATAGAGAGAAATAGGTGTGAACGGCGACATCAAGTCCTCCAACTAAGCGCGACCACCCAACGGGGGAAGATTCCTCAACGAAAGTTACATTAAGCAGACCATACTCCTGAACCATCTCTTTAGCCTGCATTAGAGCTGCTGATGGTAACATCCAAACTAATTCGACTTTTATATCACGCAAGGCTTGGCATACTTTGGCAGCCCGATTTTCTATTGATGGCGCTCCAAAAAAACCGATACGTGGAGCGGAATTAGAGTCCTGCACTGGCCGCATATGTCGAGGGACTGACACTGGATAAGGCAGGTAAAGCTTATCTGAGCCCATAAAATTTGGAATACGAGCTAGCGACTCTTTGGCTAATCGTCGGGCCTCGTTGCAAAGGCGGGGTGATGCAAAGAGCGAGATCGGAGATAAGGCAACCTCTCTGAAAGCAAACAATCCCCGGTCTGGTTGCCCGTACTTCTTAATTGAAACAGAATTTAAGCCGAGGTTAAATTCCTTCAGCAACTCGGGCCAAACAGAAAATGTCAATGGGGCGGGCCCCTCGCTCTTTAAAAGAAGATCATGGAATAGGGTTACTCCAGGCACAACTCCCATGTGCATTCTAATAAAATTACTCTCCTCTGAATCATCGAGATTGTAGAAGAATAGGTCGTATGGGTTCTCTTTATGATGCCGAAGGGCCGACAAATAATGGCGGATGCGTTGACTGTTCACCTCCCCATCTTCTTTGCCATATAAATCAACTTCAAAGCCCTGATGCACCACTGGCAACAACATATCTGAGACATATGCTGCAAACGAACTCGTAGTGGGCCTACCCTCTCGATTAAATCGAGAGAACCAAGCTACTCGAGGAAGTTTCTGTTTTTCGTGCCCGTATGTCACTGTCTCTTACCGTTTTAAAGGAGAAAGAAGTCCTTCAATAATCTGATCCCAGCCGTGGCGATTAAGCCCGCTTTGTTCGATAAAAAGGCGACCACAGCTACCAAGCTTGGCTGCTAAGCCTTTATCTTCTACTAATTTATTTACACCGTGACCAATCGCATCGGAGGTTGGCTCAACCACAAGGCCACTCTCCATGTCTTTGATAAATTCGAGAGTTCCACCACTATCATGTGCTGTAATTACTGGCTTCGATGATGCCATCGCTTCTAGGGTCACATAACCGTAATCTTCGTCGAACGGTGCATAGTAAACCGCCAGGGCATTACCATAAAGATTTAACAACTCATCATCAGAGACTCGCCCTAAAAATTCGACCCGATCCCAGAGGTGATGTTTATCAATTTCGTTTTTAAAATACTCCATCACACCCGCTTCATCTGGCGTGCCGACGATTTTTAACTTAATAAAATTATGGATTATCGGAAGAGCCTTGATCATTAGATCAACTCTCTTGATAGAGCAGATTCGCCCAACTGATAAAATATAATTTTCCTGGGTCCCACACCTATATTTATCTCCCAAAGGAAGTGGCGGATACAAAACTTCACCCTTTATTCCGTTGAATTTATCCAGCCGCTCAACAACGTTTCGAGATATCCCAGAAATGTACTTACATTCAGAGATAACTTTTGTGTCTCCTTCGATAATCATCTGTCTTAAGGCTTCATCTCTTGGGTCATCAGAGAAATCACTAAACCTAGTGCCGTATAATTCATAGGCCGAACGGTGTTGATGCACTAACCAGAGACTCTTACGGGGGTGTTTGGCGTAATATGATGGAAACTTTGTTGCGATCACGAGATCTACCTTTTTGCCGCCCAACTCTTCTAACTCAAGAGCTCGCCATAGAGCAGATTGTGCCAAAAAATTTTCCTTCTTAACGAATGATAGAGGCAAGTCGACTGTATCAGCGTCGTGTCCCCGACTTTTTAGTTCCTTAACCAGGGTGTTTACCAAAGTATCGGCCCCACCACGATTGAAAGGAATCTTTACACCTAAGACTAAAATATTAGCCACAAATTAAACCTCGGCAATTATGCAATAATCCTGATGACCAAACATCAAAGAATTCAGCCGTCTTATGTTTTTATTGAGCGTCTCAATAGTCATCGCCCAACGTGGAGACATGTATTCGGTCACTTTTATCTCCTCAAGAGTAGCCTCAGGGCTAAACGGAGACAGCAAATGAATCTCTCTAACCTTGAGACCAGAGAGCTCTAGCATAAATCTCATTGTCTCTGGATGAAGCGGGAAAACGTGTGTGGGATCTCTGAAGTAGTTCTTCGAGAGAGCGACCATAGAGTCTGTATTGATTGTTTCAAATATTATCTTTCCGCCGGGCTTAATTTTTTTAGAGCATGCTTGAACCAGTCTTTTGAGGGTTGACTGATCTAAATGCTCAATAACCTGGCACGCAATAAGCCCTCCGAGAGAGGAATCAGTTAACCCCTCAAGGTGTGCTATTCCATCGCCCTGTCGAGCGTCGATGCCGCGCGAACGCGCCTCATCGACCATGCCTTGGTCTAGATCCACTGAGTAACAGGCGATCCCCTTCTCTTTAAGGACCTCCTGAAGCTCGCCTCGGCCACCGCCGATCTCAAGGACCGCACCTGGAGCATCTGCAAAGAATTGGGGATAAAAAGACATCCTATTTTTGATTTCCTCCCGCGAGCCCCGATATCTATTCTCTAAAAGTAGATATGAGAGGTCCACCTTGGCAGAGGGGCTTCTTGGAGCCTCCATCGCCGAATCATGAGAACCCGCCTTGGATGGTTTCGAACCGGGAGCGGATACCCTGTTGATCATTCCCTCCATTCCCCGCGTGACTGAATCTAGAGTCTTTAGCTGATCTTGGATATTTCTGACGGTTGTTGCCAAAAGATTAGTCTCAGTAACAGCGTGATTGGCTAGATCGGTAACCCGTGTTTCAGTTGTCATCAAAGATGCGGACTGAGAGTCAGTCAAACTCTCAATGCGAGTTAGGGCTTTGTTGACATCGAAATCAATCTTCTTAATGAGATCCCAAAATATAAAAGCATCGCGGGAGTCGATATATTTCGTCATGTCGTTGAGTAAGCGAACTAGATGACTCTGATACTCGCGCTCAGCTTCGAAGTAAGGTTTGAAAAGCCCTTGCCATAAAAAAGATAGAATTTTCCGCTTTATTTTCACTATTACTTTTCCAAGTCCAGGGCGGTGCGAGGTAATGAGATCAGGGCGGAATGATGATAAAGGATAATGATGGTGTTGATTTAGGTACCGTAATTCCTCTGAATGAAGAAGCTCTCCTGCCTTTCTCTCACCACCAGCGTCGTCCACTTTTTTAGGAACAAAAGGAAGACGAGAATCTGAAGAGTTTCCGACCGCAGTTTTAACACGATCACGAATCTCAGCCATCAAAGAGCGTACGTCAGGCTTACCTTCCGTTGTTGAAGAGGTTTTTCCGTTAATTTCTGATTTCATCGAACTACTTTTAACCAATTTATGACTCAACTTTTCTATCTAAGACCTCAGTTTTATAGCAGATTTTATAAGAGCTTACGACTACCAAGGTTACTTTTTACGTTAAATATCCTGAGTAAAATCAATTAAATGTCGCTGTTTTGACTAAGATCAGCGAAGAATTTAATATTCGAGGCTGTGGAGGGAACCTAAACTAGGTTCCATTTTTTTTTGCAGGAATGCAGGCTTAAAGACCCACAATGGATCCTTAAGCCTGTATTCCTCACGTCTATCAAGGGCCCTAACCAGGTTACTATGCCCTAGGTTGACCCCCCTTCCTCCCGCCCTCGACTTAGGGTGATGGACTGAGTGAGCGCGACAAATGGATCTGTTTGTTGCATGCTCAGCAGCTGGCTTGAATGCAGGGGTGGAGATCAACACAGTGAATGACCGCACTGTAAAGAGGGGCCTTCAGCGACGACCTTGGTTGAGTGCTTAATAGGCATTTGATTAGGTTTTTGGTAAAGGTCCCTCCCCACCTTCATTTTCCGAAAAACCATACACCAGATTAAATAACAAAACGCAGCGAAAGAACCGTCGTGCCACCGCAGGAAACAGGCAGCAAACGATGGTTTTACCTTCGATCCAAATTATGTGCGGAGCAAAGAACTCTTAAATTACCTACAGTGTGACGACCTCCTAGAGAAAATGGTTTTATGTGATCAATATGAAGATGCGATCTG
>CAZWGK010000173.1:0-3617 GCA_964633685.1 uncultured Bdellovibrionales bacterium
ACTTTGCTTCTGAAAGCGTGACAGTCCGCGCACTTACCTTGAAAGACGAATCCGGGCGGTGCCTTCCAGCCGGTGCCCTCATAAAAGTCAATCGGTAGTCACCACGAAGTCTCTGATACTTCGTGAGGGCTAGTTCAGCCGGGTGATTTCTTGGGTGGTGCAGCTGGCAGCAAGGTTTATCATTTCATCTAGATACAGCATATCAGGGCGGATTTTTGGGGCGATGATGTCGCCAAATCGGCCGCGATCAATCTCTTGCTTTTGAGTCGAAACGGTCGTTGCGCCAGACCAAATTGTGACTCCAGCATCGGCATCGATAATTTTTGAATGCACTGTTATTGAGTCAGTGCTCTTCATAGGTTCAACGTTACCCACCATCACCAAATCATAACCGGCCTCTCGTGCCTGGGCTAACGCTCCAAAGTTCCCAGTCCAGAACTCCTCACGCTTTCCTGGCCAGTCTTCGCGATTCATGACCTCTACAATCGGAATGCTTCCATCCGCCAAAAACTCACCCTGGAACTTCCAGGCGAGCTCCTTTCCGAGCCCCTGATTTTGAGCGTTTTGCCAGGAAAGATTTGCCGGCGTTGAAAAGGGAATGATAGCCATTCTGACCTGAGCGCCCGAGTCAAATCGGCTAGTTATGTAAGATTCGATATCTTCTTTTAAGTAAGCACGAGAATTGCAAACTTCCTTATGTCGCTGTGTGTATGTGCACCCGGCGGCAAAAATTACACTCATGAGGAGTGTCATACTTTTGACGGCTAAATGACAATTTGCCAGAGATCGTAACATGCAGTCACCTTATAAAATCACAGGGTTAGTCATGGATAAGACAAAAACCACTATACTTAATGGGACATGGATTCACACTTTATGCCAGATGATAAGTTTTGCCGTCCTGGTTATCTGCCTTCTGGCGATGAGCGGCTGCAATTATCGTTATCAAAATGGCCCCTCTTACATGCCAATCAGCCTAGGTAATGCTAAAAATTACGGGCCGGGCGCATTTAAGACCTCATTTATAGCGGACCAAATTGACTACTACTATCGAGGCACATCTAGTGGCCCGATCGGTGTTACCACAATTGCTAATTTAAATGATCTTCACACAACTTCAGCTTTTGGTCGAGTTTTTGCTGAGCAATTAATTAGCGAACTCGTGATGCGCGGATATGAAGTTGTGGAGTTACGTCATACTGATGCTCTTCAATTCATGGGGAACACCGGCGAATTCGCTCTTTCAAGAGATCTCGGAGCTGTTCGTAATAATCGCCAACTAGCTGCTGTCTTGGCAGGTACCTATGTCGATGCCCCTCAGACAGTTTATGTGAATGTTCGCCTCATCGATCCTGCTTCCTCAATGATCCTCTCTACTGGATCAGTAGAAATCGGCAAGTCGTACGAGATGGCGCGATTACTCCGTGGTGGCTCTATGCCCATGAACCTTGAGAGAATTCCCGTTAAGCATATTTCTCAGCAGACGTTACCCTTGAGTATTTTCCAAGCTAAATATGTGGCCTCAGAGGACGAGGACCTAGGAGCCCCGCTTAAGTCCACAACAATTGCTCCCAAATTAGTTGATAGTTGGGATCTTTCAAAAAATGGAGCTGATAAAACTTTGAAGTCTCCAGTTGGAAAGAGTGCGACTGGGCAGGGAGCTTTTGATAGTGATATCAGCATCAAATAGAAAACTTAACGGATCGTTGTACTAACTCGAATGCTTTTAGATTCATAAATAGATACTGAGAGCTTCCAGTGGGCCTGCATTAGCAGGCCTTTTCATCTCCCCCTAATGATCATTTGCTGCCTGACCACTGAATAGGAGATTAGGAGACGAAAAAGGCTCTTAATAAACTGGGGTTGCAGTTTCATCTTTTTACCCCAGGCCGCCCTATCTTTTAGCATCTGTTTTTCTAAAGCAATATTTCTCACAGGATAGTCAGCTTGCTTTTTACTTTTCCCTATCTGATCGGTTAGGAGCATTCTCTGAGAGACCAGGTTAACTAATTTATTATCAAGTCGTCTAATTTTCTTTCGAAGAGACTGAATATTTTTATCAATTGAAGCCAATGAGTTTTTCTTTTTATTTTGATTCAAGCCCATGGCTTAATATTCGACCCATTAATATTTTCTTAACTAGTTTTTTTTCTATCTTGCCATGTTTTAATATTATACAACTGCCCCTCTGTCACTCCATATCGTTCGACTACACCTAGTCGATCAAATAACTCAGCGGGAGAGCAATTTGATTTAAGGAGCTCTGAATAGTTTTTGATCTTTCGCTCTAATTCAGCAGCATCTTCGAAAAGAGCCTCTAGCCGAAAATGTTTTATACCCAACTGGAGCAGTTCTGGAACTAGACGAGCCGCACTCTGAGGCTTCCCCTGAAAGACAGTATTCCTACACTCAGCATCTGGTTTTATCGGATGCAATATTCCTTGAGGATCGCGCATCTCTACCCGATGTTTTTCGCAAGGACGTCCGCAATCGCGATAACTAGATCCCTTACTTAAGAACGCGGCAAATACGCAGTGCTCCATGTGGAAAGTGGGCATGTACTGATGGATCGTGACCTCTAAGTCTACGTCTGGAGCGCTCTGACACAATTCTAAAAGCTGTTCTCTATTTAGATCATACGAGGGGCAGATGCGGTCTAGCCCCTTGCCTATAAGCCACCTGGCAGTCAGAGAATTAGCTGCGTTCAAGCTGAAATCGCCGACTAGCTTGAGTCCTTTATCTTTAAAAAACTGAAGTGCACCCAAATTTCGGACTAGGACAACATCAGGATTTAAACGTTCAATCACCTTGAGGTGAGCAAGCTCCGCTGGTTTGAGTATGCGGGTGGTTGCAATTCCTACTTGAAATCCTTCCTCTCTTAGCACGGTTACAGATTCAGCGTATTCTTTGCCAAATTCATAATCGAGATAAACTGTTTTAACAGCGTCTCTGCATAATCCAGAGATCTGAGATTTATCTCTGATTAAGACTGATAGCTCAGTAGCTTGTTCCAAAGACTTTTGTAGTCGTTCGCTTTTTAATTTACCTAAGGTAATTTCAGGCTCGTTTATTGTAATTGAGTCTCTAGAAGTACGGGCATCAGAGAGCATCGACACGAAATCTCGTCTAAGATTTTTAATCTCTTTGTGATGAATAAATGCTGGTTTTGGCAGGTGAATTTCACAGCTGTTCGCCAGAAAAGGAGTCGTGCCCAGTGCGCCTAGTTCCTCTTTCAGGAATTCAGCTGTCAGAGGTGCGGCGCGCGCAGCGGCAAGTATTGACTCTGTTTGAGCTCTGACCTCGTTACCTAAATCATCCCTTACTGAGACTCTTAAAGGCTCCCCAATTAATGCTTCCACTTGAACGGTGATCGGAATTCGTTTGAGCTGCTCGCGGTCACTAAAAGTCTTTCTGAGATCCTTTTCAATCGCATCGGAGCCATTAACAAATACTTCCATGCCCACTGAGAATCTTTTTAAATCAAAGCCAGGCATGAATCTTACTTCAAATTCAGATCCCTGAAGCCGTCTAGTTGAAAATACCTTAGCGCCAATTTCGTTTTTTGTTTCAAAGTTTGCGCATAATATCCCATCACCTGCTTGAAGTGGGAATGAACT
>CAZWGK010000173.1:3627-5263 GCA_964633685.1 uncultured Bdellovibrionales bacterium
AGTCACTCTTGATATTTTTCCGATATTGTTGCCCCGGTGAGAGCTGTATCTTCCGTCTACTAGCCTTTGATGATCTACTCCATGCAGCCAGCCGCTAAAATAATCCCTCGAGTAAGTAACTTTCATCTCATGTACTGGAGTACTATGACTTATAGGTTTGCCGTCTAGTTTCTGCCGATAGTTTTTAACGGTACTGGCAACATATTCCGGAGTCTTTAGTCGGCCTTCAATTTTAAATGAATTTATGGCCAGATCTTGAAGTTCCGGCACCTCGCTTAGACCACAGAGGTCTTTTGGAGATACCAGATATTGTCGGGCGCCCAGCTCTTTTTTTTCACCGTCAACAATCAAATCATAGGGTAATCGGCACGCTTGGGCGCACTGACCTCGATTCGCTGAACGGCCGCCCTGGCTTTCACTGGTCAGACACTGGCCTGAGTATGCGACACATAGGGCCCCATGAACAAAGACCTCTAATTCGGCATCGGTACTCTCCCTAATTCTTTTAATCTCGGGGATAGATAACTCTCTCGCCAGCACGTACCGCTTAATCCCTAGTTCAGATACTAGCTCTATCGATTCATTGTTAGAGATGGTCATCTGAGTAGAGGCATGCACCACTTGGTCGGGTGCTAGCTCTTTGATAAGTCGCACCATTCCTATATCTTGAACTATGAGGGCATCGGGCCGAAGAGGTAAAATTTCTTTTAATATTTCTGCTGCATCTTCGAGTTCTTTTTCAAAAACAAGAATATTAAAGGCCAGAAGCGCCCGGACGCCATAAAGGTGGCAATAGTCGATGATCTGTTTAACTTCCTCAACCGAAAAGGTTTTGGCACGGCCTCGAGCGTTGAATCCCGGCATCCCCAGGTAGACCGCATCAGCACCGTTATGAACGGCTGCCAGGCACATCTCCCAAGTGCCCACGGGCGCTAATATTTCGGGTCTAACTGTCATCTCCTGCCTCGTAAAGAACGGTATTCTACCTGAGATGGGCAATTAAACAAATCGCGTACGGATTTCAATTTAAGTCTGATTTTACTCGAGGGTAGGAGTGAGTTTAAAGCTAAGTAGCCGAAAATCATTGGACTCTGGGTACACAAGGTCGGGGATAAAAGCGGCTTCATTCTTAATAGTAACCCAAACAGTATCGATTTTTTTTGTGCTAATAGGGATGACTTTTTCATAGTAGGTCCCGGGCTGTATCATGAACTCTCCAATCTTATTTTGCCCCTCAAAGACCATCATTTTTGATTCAGGATTTTCAAGTATGCTTTGTACCTTTAAGGTGATCTTCCCGTCTTTAACTTTGTATGGAAGATAGGCAGTCGGTCCACACCAGCTAAACACCCAGCCGGTTTCTTCTCTCTCTTGGGGATGACATCCAAAAGCACGTAATTCTTGTTGTTTGACGCTGCCAGACTTTTGCTCCCATATAAGGTGTGAAATAAAGGCAATCAGGATAGCACTTAAACAGACTGCTCTTATTTTTTTTGTTTCAGGTAAAGTTTTTGGAAACTCAGCTGCAAACCCAAATAGAGCAGAGAAGAAAAGAATTTGTAAGCACTGAATGTAGAAAATTTCCTGAACTACACCATAGATCAAGATGGCTAAAAGAAAGCTCCCTGTCATTAAA
>CAZWGK010000174.1:0-1085 GCA_964633685.1 uncultured Bdellovibrionales bacterium
ATCCCCGACATGCCCCTCTCCTTTCTGAGATGAGTGTCCCCAACTGATGTACTGAAGAGAGGTATCAAAGCGGTAGACAGAATCCCAGGGGAAAACCAACTTAACCTCTCCTGGATTTACTACTTCACTACCGATTCCACCGCCAAAAATCCGGGGCAGGTTTCTAAAAATAACCCCAAATTCGGTGGTTCCCATCTGCTTAAAGCCAGCATCGCATCCAGCAAGAAACACTAAAGAGGCGACTAATAGAGAGTTTTTTAAACTTTTCATTTTCCACTCACTCCCAACTTCTTAACCCACTGATCTACATCAAACGGATCGACCTCAGTAACAACACCACCCTTCAAAGCACTAACCAACGGGGCCATTTCACGAGCCACATAAACCTCGGCTCCTGGGGTGCCGGCCAAGACCGTCGCTTTTAACTTATCAACCTCAGCTCTTGCCTGAGCAACTACGAGGTCTCCATCTGCTACTTTTTGAGCCTGATAAAGATCTCCCTCAGAACGAATTACCTTAGATTTGTTCTCGCCTTCTACTGTAAGAGTCTGAATCTTCGCATCCCACTCCGCTGCCACCTGCTCTGATTTGGCTTTGGCTTCAGCTAATTTACTGGCAGCCCCGTTTAATCGCTCCTCCTGATCCTGTAGATTTTTGGCGAAGATAGCTAAGTCTATTCGATCCTCAGAATAGGTGTATCTACGAATGTAGGCACCGATAACACCCACTCCGAACTTACCTAACTTCTCGTTCATGTTATCTCTCGCCTCTAGCGCCGCGAGCTCCCGCTTCTGCGGATTGTAGAACTCAGACGTGGAAAGTCGACCAAGAGCTCTTCTCAGTTCATCAATGGCCACTCTTCTTACAGTATTATCCCATTGAATGGCCGAAGCCCCGAGCTTCTGCACTAGATCCGCTGGCCCGCCATGTTTTATCCTTTTCCCACCGAGCTCAGTCTCCCCACCATCGTGATAATATCTAGCTAAGATTGAAACATCTACTAACACACTTGAGCCGTCGGTAGTCTGGACCTCAAGTGCTCCCGATCCTTCGCGGTTCACATCCACCACCTGAATCGTCTGAGG
>CAZWGK010000174.1:1095-5175 GCA_964633685.1 uncultured Bdellovibrionales bacterium
TGAAGTCCCGGCTCCATGCCCTTGTCGGCAAATCCCTGCTTCGGGCCGAACGGAATAGCAAAAGTAATCTGTCTCAAGCCTATAGAACCTGGCGGAACAGAAACTCCGAAGACAAATGCTAAAGTGACTGCAACCGCCACCAAAAAGAACACGAACTGAAGAAGCGCTACAATCAACCCTGACTGAGTAGAGTTTGGCTCATTTTTTTCCACTTTTATCCCCTTATAAGTTCCCTTAATCTAGGACATCAAATGCCTACTCACAAGGGCAAGTCGAAGTCACTAAATGGAAATATACAAAGGAAAAGTCACCGAAAGATAACCCTATTCCTATTTCTGTATGTGGCTTTAGTTGAGCTCTGTAAGGGCTGGGGCGAGAGACATGCCGGCAGCAAGGAATTTCTTGGGATCCACTGGCTTTTTATCAACCCGAACCTCGTAATGAAGGTGTGGCCCAGTGGACCTTCCGGTTGAACCAGAAACTCCAATTACTTCGCCGCGACAAACCTTGTCTCCAACCTTCACGTTGGCTCGGTTTAAGTGGGCATACCTGGTAGTAACCCGTTTATTATGTTGAATCTCTATCATCAATCCGTAGGTACGAGTTCTAACCACAGATTTAACAACACCATCTGCTGTCGACACTATCTGAGCATTGGAAGGCAGAGAGAAATCTATACCTTGGTGTTTGGTCAAATTACCCGAGAATGGCGACCTTCTTAAACCGAATCCAGAGGTGACCCATCCAACAGCAGGTCTGGTTAGAGGCATACTTTCAAGCGCTCTTAGGTACTTATTAAGTGCTTCCATTAAGTCCTGACCGCTCTTGTCTTCGACCGAAGGCAACATATCGCCAAAATTCCATGAAAGCGCCGCTTTTACGTCCTCCACACGAGGCAAGCAATCCTCTGCTCCGTTTTTACACTCGATCTCAGCTCCACCAACGTCTTTTTTAGGCGAAGCAAATGGAGCTGAAAGTTTTGGATCCTCTTGAAGTACATCCATGGGCAGCTCAGACTCTAAGGCAGACTTGAGAGCTGACAGACGACTCTTTAACTGGGCCTCATAAGCCTTTGACTTGTAATGCTCATCAGTTAGGAACTTAATTTGAGATAATAATGAGTCGTGATAATCGAGAGAGATAATTTGGTCTTGGGAGTCATCACCAGAGGCCTCTCCCTTTTGAGCCTTAAACAACGATTCTATCTTTGACTTTGCTGAGACGAACTTTGAGTAATCTATCCCTAAATAGACTACACCTGTAGCGATCAATACTGAGGCGGCGCCAAAAGCACACGCATGATTGAAACCGAATCTCACTTTGCTCACTCTGCCATCCTTTCTGGGAATTAACCACAGACAGAGATCTCTTCCTTGGGCCTCTCGGACTTTCCGAATGACCCTTCTAATTGTATCCATGCCGTCGAAAAACTAAGCTATTAGGGGGGTCAAGGTCAATGGCTGCCAGACTCCCTAATAAAATCAATAGCTTATCTTTTCAGTTCCTCGTATTATTACTTAAACCTACTTAAAGTTCAACCTATTTACCGCAAAAATGCTCTCTCAAAAAGAGAAAATCGCCATTGTTACTTCACCTGTAGCACCGAGTTATTAGATGAACTTCTTCGGTCAGGGTTCCAACTATTACGTAAGTATTTGATAAAACACTAATTATCAGCTGTCATGAGAAGCTCTTTAGCCGAGGCTCTCGATGCCTCTGTGACCTTGAAGCCAGCCAGCATTCGAGCAATCTCGTCCACCCGCTCATCACTCTTTAGCTCTCGAACAATGCTGGAGGTCCGCTTACCTACACTCTTCTCTACGAGGAGATGTCTGTCTGCCAGTGATGCGACCTGAGCCAAATGCGTTACGCAGATGACCTGTCCCTCTTGTGCCAGGGCTCTAAGTTTCTCTCCGACCGCTCTAGCCACTCCTCCCGAAATTCCTGAGTCGACCTCGTCAAAAACCAAGACATGAACCCCAGACCTATCTCGCAAAACCTTCTTCAGCACCAACATGATCCTTGAAAGTTCTCCACCTGAGGCAACCTGCTTGATAGGCTTAAACTCCTCACCCTTATTGGTACTTATTAAGAACTCAATACTCTCGGTGCCTAGCGGTGACAATTCTGTGTCAGTGATTAAAATCTTCAGGCGGGCATCCTTCATACTCAGCTCGGCCAACTCCCGCTCCACATCTCTGGTCAATTTTTTACCAGCAGCCTCCCTCTCTTTTCGGAGCCTTCGCCCTTTCTCCTCTGCGAGTACTTTTAAATTGCTTAATTCCTCCCTCAGAGCATCGAGATTATCCCCATCCATAAAGGCTTTTAGCTCGACCTCGGCTTCGCCTAAAAGTTTTAATAGCCCCTCATCATTTGTGCGGTATTTCCTCTCTAATCTTATTATCTCGGCCAGACGAGCTTCAGTCTGACGAAGCTTTTCCTCATCCAAAGAGAGGCCAGAGGCATACCCAGATAAATCTCCAAACGCCTCCTCTAAGAGAGAGCGACCTGAGTCAAAAACACTCCAAATCTTTTCAAGACTGGGATCTACCTTAATCAAACTTTGCAGCGCTGCACCTTTTCTTCTCAACTGAGATGATAGACCATCTTCCTCATCGAAAGACGAAACCAGCTCGCCGGCCCCTGAGATTAATTGCTCAGCGAAAGACAATCTCTTTACCTCATTCTCTAACTCCGTGCGGATACCGACGGCCAACTTAGCGGCTGAGATCTCATCTACAAGAGCTTCTAGCCCCTGTCTTCTAAGAATAAAATCGCGGGATCTACTCTCAGCTTGTCGTAATCTCTCCGCTAAGACCGAATACTCTTCAAAAGCCTTAGAATAACTAATTTTGACCTCCGCAAAGCCGCCGTAACTATCAATGAGCTCCATGTGATACCTTGGCTCAAAAAGCTGTAGGCTCTGATTCTGCCCGCAGATATTTATGAGTCTTTCTGCCACATCTTTTAGAAGTCCAACCGTGCCCGATCTGCCGTTTAGAAAAATTTTATTTTTCCCCACCCTGTTTAACTCTCGGGTAACAACCAATTCAGTTTCACTCTTAACTAGATCCGGCAAGGAAAGTCTCTGCTCTTCAGTCAATCCACTCAAATCAAAAACCGCCGAGACCTCAAGACTCTCTTCTCCATTTCTGATGAGATCCACTCCACCCCGACCGCCTAATATCAACTTAAAGGCCTCAAGCACTATTGATTTCCCGGCGCCGGTCTCGCCACTGATGACATTGAGCCCGTGACCGAACGAGATCTCCTGAGCCTCAATTATTGCAAAATTTCTAATTTGTAGAGCCGTCAGCATAAACATCTCCTAAGAGCCTTTTCGTACCCACAGTGATACATTTAGAAAATTTTCAAAATATAGAAATAGAGGCCCGTTATGTAATCGAAGGCCTGCGAGGAATGTTGTCTTATCGGGCTAACTACCTGCCCCAATTGAGTTTCTGTCTTAGGATGTCAAAATAGCTCTGCGATGGGGACCTAACAAAAATAACAGAGTTGGGAGATTTTGTTATTCTCAGGATATCACCAACCTGCAACTCAACCCCTTCTTGCCCATCTATTGATAGAGCAATCGACCCCTCATATTTGGGAACTTTCAGAGATATCTGCGAATCGCTCGGCAAAACTATCGGACGATGAGTCAGGGAGTGACTGCAAATCGGCGTTACCACAGACACCGCTAAAGAGGGGTGAACAATCGGCCCACCCGCTGAAAGATTATAAGCTGTCGAGCCTGTTGGCGTTGAGATAATTAACCCATCACATCTAATAGAACTTACAGCCTGTCCATCAACATCAAGCTCTATATCCATCAATTTATCGAACACACCTTTATGGAGCACCACATCGTTAACTGCCTGCCGCTCTAACAACATCGCGCCATCTCGCTCTACGGAGCAGAGTAGCATGGCTCGGGAACCGAACTCGGCCTTTCCAGCTAAGACCATTTTTAAGGCATTTAATAGCTCGTTAGGTGCTATCTCAGTCAGAAATCCTAATCGTCCAAAATTAACGCCCAACATTACGGGAGAGCGACCTTTCACGTACCGCCCGACTCCT
>CAZWGK010000175.1:0-5006 GCA_964633685.1 uncultured Bdellovibrionales bacterium
GAACGGAGACTTAGAGGACGTAAAGCCTCACGAGTTATCTACTTTGATACCTCTGTTAATAGCTGTATTCGTGATGGGTATTTACCCTCAGCCGATTATAAAGCTCTATGAGCCAACATTAAAGTCTTACATAGCTCAGATTGAGGCGAGAAGAGACTCTTCTCTAACCACATCAGAAAGCGCGCCAAAGACAGTGGCTCTATCTGAAACCAAAGTTGTTAAAGGTAATAAATCTTAGTTCGGAGAATATATGGTAACCGCGATTGATTTTCAGTTAACCGCCCCGGCTTTGATTCTTACGCTTGGCGCGTTGTTAGTGCTATTGGCAGAGGTGACAGTTAAGTCAGAGAAATTGAGAAACGGCATTACGTTTATCTCTCTTCTGGCAGCTTTTATTGCGCCGATCTGTTGTGGCAAAGCTTTTACCACTGGTGCTACAGCCTTCGGTGGATTTATTTACGGAGATTCATTCTCTTGGCTCGCCAACATGATGATAACCGGTGGTTCTCTGATGGCATTTATCCTCGGATTTAGATCCCTTGATGCCCAGAAGATCCAATCGAAAGGTGAGTATTATTCTCTTCTCTTGATGAGTATCGTTGGTGCTCTTGTTTTGGTGACAGCCAGAGAATTAATACTTCTATTTGTGGGCCTCGAGATAATGTCGATTGCATTATACACGCTTAGCTCCTTTAACCTGTGGAGCAGTCGCTCGAGTGAAGCTGGACTCAAATATTTCCTTATGGGCTCCATGTTCTCTGCAATATTCCTTTACGGAATTGCTCTCCTTTACGGATTAAGCGGTAGCTTGATGATTCCCGATGTTGCGAACTGGGTGGTAACAGAAGGTGCTTCTGCCGGAATTATCCTTCTTGTAGCTCTAGGATTCGTGTTTATTGGATTCGCTTTCAAGATAGGCTTAGCGCCTTTCCACTTCTGGGTTCCTGATGTGTATCAGGGCGCTCCAACTGTAGTGACAGCCTTCATGGCCTGCGTTATTAAATCTGCGGCCGTTTTGGTTGCTCTAAGAGGTATGTGGGTTATTTTCGGTGAGCCAACAATGATGGCTCAGTGGGCAGACTTACTCTGGATAGTGGCTGCTCTTACCATGACTGTTGGAAATCTTATAGCTCTCCGTCAACGTGGACTTAAGAGAATGTTGGCTTACTCCAGTATCTCACATGCTGGCTATATGGCCGTGGCACTTCTCGCCCCAGGAATAAATGGTGGTGCGGCTATCATATTTTATCTTGTCGCTTACATGGTGATGACCTTCGGTGCATTCGCTATAGTTATGACAGTGGCTGACTCAGCTAAAGAGGGTGAAGAAGGGGATTCTATAGAGAGATTTAACGGTCTTGGCGTGAAATACCCCTTGGTCGGTATTTTCATGACTATATTCATGTTCTCTTTAGCAGGGCTTCCTCCTGGATTTGCTGGGTTTATCGGTAAGTTCTATGTTTTTAGTGCCGCTATTGAAGCTAATTACACCGGTTTGGTAATCATTGGTGTTATAAATTCTGCTATCTCGTGTTACTACTATCTCCGTGTATTAGTAGCGATGTATTTTACCAAAGGGGAGCCTGCATTGTTAAGCATGAAAGCTCCTGCTTATACGGTGATGGTTGTTTGTGCAATCTTGGCAGTGGTCTTGGGACTGTTCCCAGGAAGTTTGCATAGCCTAGGAGCCGATGCCATTGATGCCTTAAAGGTGCCAGTAGGTGTTGTTGCCAAATAGCCCAGAAGTAGTAAGCGGTGCAGAAGCCCTTTAAAGGATGAGATGCTTTCACTTACCAAAATAGATTGCACCGTTACCGGTGGCTCCAGTTTATTGGCCAAGGGAGAGCTTTACTCAATATTCAATCCGATTAGGGAACCTGGCTGTGTTGTCTCGGTTTTCTCTGCTCCTGCAAGGGATACAGTCAGTGGAACCATAGCTTCTAAACTAGCTTTGGATCATTTTATCTCGGCAATAACCGAGGTGCTGAGTAAACCATCAGCTCATGACCCTGAAAGTCGTGTTGTTTCTGCCTTAGAGTACGCATTTAAAGAAGCAAATCGAAATGTTTATGAATTTGGGCATCAGTTAGCAGCCGGTGGTCGAATGGGTACCTCTTTAATGGCGATTGTAGTTGAGCGAGGGGTAATTGCCATAGGAAAAACCGATGCTGGGTCTGTCTATATTGTGCGCAATGGAGAGGTTGTTCCGTTTTTTATAGAGGCGCATAGGGACTCTCAGATGTCTCCTAACTTTGTTGGATTAAATTCATTAGTAAATGTTGAGGTATCTTCTCTGCCTCTTCAAAGCGGAGATGAGATACTTGGATTTTCAAAAACGCTCTCAGTAGATGAGGAGATGAAACTCGTAGATTCAGTCCAGATTGGATTGATCGGAGCAGGTTCAAATATTCCGAACGCTCACGAGCATCTCTTTGCTGATCGAAAAGAGGTTCCAGTCATGTTGGATATCTCTGTAGGCCCTGAGGGAATTTATTTAGCTGAGGTAGCATGAAGACAACTTCCGTTGGAATTATCGGTTTAGGTGTTATGGGTATTAATTTCGCCCGTAATATGGCCCGAAATGGCTATAAGGTTGTTGCCTACAATCGCGAATCATCAAAGGTTACTGAATTGCAGAATTCTCCTGAAGGTAAAAATGTTGAGCCAGCCGGAGATATTGTTGAGCTAGTAAAAAAACTTCCAAGGCCACGCTCTGTAATTATTTTGGTGACTGCTGGGGCTGCTGTTGATTCCGTTTTAGATACTCTGCTGCCTCATTTAGAGGATGGCGACATCGTCGCAGACCTCGGTAATTCTCATTTTAAAGATACAAAGCGACGAGCTGAGAAGACCGCCACCAAAGGGGTACACTTTTTGGGTGTAGGAATCTCGGGTGGAGAAGAGGGCGCTTTAAATGGTCCGAGTTTAATGCCGGGTGGCAACAAAGATGCTTGGGCAATTATGGCCCCGATGTTTGATTCCGTCGCTGCCAAAGTTGATAAACCTTGTCACACCTATATTGGAACTGAGGGCGCAGGTCATTTTGTAAAGATGGTTCATAACGGGATTGAATACGGCGATATGGAGCTTATTGCTGAGTCTTACAACGTTATGCGTTCAGTATTAGGAAAAAAACCAGCGGATTTTGCAGAGATATTCTCTAAGTGGAATACAGGGCCGCTTAGCTCATTTTTAATTGAAATTACCGGGCGAATTTTTCGCGAGAAAGAGAGCGATGGCGGTTACCTTGTAGATAAAATTCTCGATAAGGCCGAGCAGAAGGGAACTGGTCGTTGGACAATCGAGGCTGCCATGGAGTTGGGCGTGGCGGTGCCAACTATTACGGCATCTGTAGATGCTCGGATTATGAGTGGCGAGTTAGCCTTGAGGAAGAAGTTGTCGGCTGAAGGCATATCGAGCGAGGGCAAAGCGAAGGGGGTCGTCAGTGGAGCTTCTATCACTGTAGAAGAGGTTCATGATGCTCTGTACGCTGCCAAGATTATTTCTTATGCCCAGGGGTTGTCTCTAATTAATAAGGCTTCAGAGACTTGGAACTGGGGCGTTAATTTGAGCTCTCTCGCTACCATCTGGAAGGGCGGATGCATTATTAGAGCGAAACTATTGGGTGTCCTCGAAGAGATTCTAAAAGATAAAAGCAACCACGCCTCAATTTTGGCTGACAAAAAGATTCAGACCGAGCTTAAATCAGGTGTGCCAGCTTTAAGGAAAATTGTCGCCCTAGCTGCGACCGCTGGTATTCCGATGCCGGGCTTCGCCTCTGCTTTATATTATCTAGATTCTATTTCAGCCGCCTCCTTGCCAATGAACCTGGTCCAGGCCCAACGCGATCTCTTTGGTGCCCACACCTTCGAGCGCACCGACAAGCCTGGCAAGTTCCACCAAGAGTGGGGGAAGTAGTTTGCTAGCTATTTAAGTTGATTCTCTGGTAGTGCGATTAGTGGTGTGTCTAAAAATTAATGACCCCCTCTATTCCAAATACGGTCCAATTATCAAATCCTGTATACTCACCTGTAATGTCGTGAGAGAAACTATAAGAAAGTTCCATCCCTCCCAACTTCTCATTTACCCAACTCGTAAAAACTGAACCTGAACGCTGTACGTGTTTATAGCTAAAGCACACGTTGACAGGGGCTTCATCTGTGTCAGCGGATTCTATCACACGCCAATCACTATCCCTCAGAGTAATCTCCATATTCTCTAACATATCTCTAATGGAGAAGTCTCTAGATCTCTCTTTTATGCATGCCGTAATCTTTTCGTATATCTCTGAGTTTAACGGGACGGTATTTTCCTCTTTAAGATTGATTTCAATTATCGTGCTGGTCGCCATATCCCAACCCGGTGGTAGGGGTGGACCTATAAAATCGCTATTTTGATGCGAGCCAAGTGGGTCAGTGTTAGGCAGGCTTTGAGCCAATACCGTGGTATCAACTAGAAAGATGGCGGCGATAGTGCCCAATAAGAAAGATAAAGATAGTGTATATGGTTTTTTTTGTCTGGATCTGATCATGGGCTACTAATGATTAAACATGTCACTGATCTCTGATCTGTAATTTTTAGAATTTGATCCAAAAATAATTATTCAAATAACGTAACTCCATAATAGGATTAGGTATTTTTTGTGAGTAGGTTTTTGGATTAAGCCCATTCTTATTAATTAAAATCTGGTCAATAAAAGACTGCTCATCTTCCTCAAGCATTGAAAGTGATTAACTTTCTTAACTGCGACAGGCCATGAATTATAATACAATATGTATGAATTCCTGCCCTAAGCTCGGCGTGTTACCTCCAGCGTTGGAAGTGAAGATTCAGGAGAGAATTCAGAATGCAAAAAAAGTTCATCAAAACTCTTGACAGCTTTTTGCTTGCACAAAGTCTCGAGGTGGCAGAGGCAATATGAATCGGCCGATATAGTCTCTTTAAAAGCCCTGTTAAAAAGATCTCAAAATAATTTTTAAAACTTTAAATCGCTCGAAGATCTCCTC
>CAZWGK010000176.1:0-4884 GCA_964633685.1 uncultured Bdellovibrionales bacterium
CATGACGTCTCTTCTATTTATGAGCTTCCACTCATTATGCATCAACAAGGGATTGACGAGAGAGTTGTTGAGTTCCTCAATATCTGGACAGGAGCTCCAAACCTATCTCATTGGGAGAAAATCGTTAACACCATTCACAATCCCGGCAAGGGTAAGGTCACCATCGCCATGGTGGGCAAGTATGTTGAACTCACCGAGAGTTACAAGAGTCTCTCCGAAGCACTTAAGCATGGTGGGTTCGCAAACGACTGTGGATTAAAAGTTGTATACGTAGACAGCGAAGAAGTCGAAAAGACCTCTATAGAAGACACAATTAAAAAAGCCCTAAATGGCGATAGTTTAGACGCAATTCTAATCCCTGGCGGATTCGGCTCACGCGGTAGCGAAGGCAAAATCACCGCTGTAAGGTATGCCCGTGAGAATAAGATCCCATTCCTAGGCATCTGCCTAGGACTACAGATGGCTGTTATTGAACACGCTAGGTCAAAAGCAAACCTAACCGAAGCTACGAGCGAAGAATTTAATCCGCAATCTACTCAAGCTGTAGTTCACATTATGGAGCACCAGAAGAGAATAGAAAACAAAGGCGGTTCCATGAGGTTAGGCAGCTATCCTTGCGCGATTAAAGCAGGATCCTTGGCTCACAAAATATATGGCAAGAATCTTATTAATGAGCGCCACCGTCATAGATACGAGGTTAACAACTCGTTTCGCAGCTCTCTCGAATCAACTGGTTTAATATGTAGTGGGCTATCCCCAGATGGGTCATTGGTTGAGATAGTTGAAATTGCTGAACATCCATTTTTTATAGGTGTCCAGTTCCATCCTGAGTTCAAATCCAAGCCTCACTTGCCGCATCCATTGTTTAGCAGCTTTGTAGGAGCCGCCATAAAAAATCGCGACATCAACAAAAAGGCTGAACGTGCAAAAAAGTCTGAGGCTTCGACTACTCAAAAACTTAAAGAGCCTAAAGCCAATGGAGAGATTGGCATAGCAAAAGCTTCAATGCTCCAACAAGACTTCTTAGTTCCAGTAAAAAACTAAACAGCGATGAATCTTACTAATATTGGAAACAAATTTAAGGTCGGCCTCGGTGAGAAACTATTACTGATTGCTGGACCATGTCAGATAGAATCGCTCGAACACTGCCTCAAGATTGCAAATTTCCTCAAAGAGATAACATCCGACCTGCCGATTAACCTCGTATTCAAGAGTAGTTTTGATAAAGCCAACCGCACTAGCGGCACATCTGCGCGAGGCCCTGGAATCGAGAAAGGGCTCGAGGTCTTGAATGAGGTTCGAGTAAGGACAGACCTACCAGTTCTAACAGACATTCATGATGCCCCTCAAGCCGCTCAAGCAGCTCAAGCGGTAGACGTGCTGCAGATACCTGCCTTCCTTTGCAGACAAACAGATATTTTATTAGCAGCGGGGCAAACCGGTAAGGCAATACACGTAAAGAAAGGGCAATTCCTAGCACCTGATGACATGAAGTGGGTGGCTCAAAAAATAGAGAGCACTGGCAATAAAAATATCCTCCTTTGTGAAAGGGGCACCTGCCACGGATATAGAGACCTCATAGTGGACATGCGCGGACTGCAGATCATGCGAAAGATGAATTACCCAGTAGTATTCGATGCTACACATAGCGTTCAATCCATGGGCGGCTCTGGAGGAGCCTCTGGTGGACAGCGAGAATTTATTCCTACCTTAGCCAGAGCTGCTGCAGCCGTTGGAATTGACGGAATATTCATAGAGTGTCATGAGAACCCTGACTCCGCTCCTTCCGACGCCGCCAGCATGTTAAAAACAAGCGATATGCGGGGCATATTAGAGACAATCTGCAAAATAAGAGCCGCTGCAATCTAATTTTGATATTAGACACCTTTCTCAGTAATATCCTTTCATGGTCAGAATCTCCCGACTACAGAGCCGGGTCCTTGCTTTTACTGTTATTATCGTTGCCTTTGGATTAGGCATCCTAATCACACGCACCCAACAAGATCCCAAGCGACCCAAGCGAGAGATGAAATTTTCTGGAGCCGAGATTACAAGCACCGGATTTATTTTAAACAATTTCCAGCGAACTGAGATCAAAGACGGCAAAACCCTCTGGATCATGAAAGCTGACCAGGGCGAGTATCTAAAGGGGCAAGACTCAGTAAAATTGACCAACTCTTTTTTAACGCTATACCAAGAAAATGGTGACGTGGTTGAAGTCACTTCCAACTCCGCTATCATGGAACTTATCGCCGGCAAATTAAACACCGCCAAGATGATTGGCAACGTAAAGATGAATGTTAATAAGGAGAGATACGTCTACACCCAGGATGCTCTCTACGATAAAAATAAAGAAGTCATCACAGCTCCAGGATATGCAAAAATTGAGGATCGTAATATTATCCTGGAGGGCAAAGAGCTTTCTGTGTTGGTCAAGGAGAGCTCTCTTAGCTTCAGTAGAGATGTAATTACAACAATTAAACGCAAAGAGTCACTGTGAATTTATGAAACAATCTAGACTCATCGCAATAACTCTCTCGCTTTTAATATTTCAATGCTCGGTGTTGGGCTTGCTGTTCGCTCAATCAAATCTAGGAGCTGATACCGGATGGAACAATCTATCCTCTGCCGACGTACCCACAATAATTACCTCTAAAACCATGAATTTAAATTCAGCGACAAAAAAATTCTCCTATGCTGGGGGCGTTACGCTAGTTAAAGGCGACCTAACAATGACGGCCGATCGGCTAAATGGAAAATACAACGACGGGCAAGGCATTGATGAACTTACAGCCATGGAGAAAGTAGTAATTACAAAGGGTTCGACTATAAAAGCCCGATCCAATAAGGCTGTATATGATAAAAAATCAGAGACTATGCTTCTAACTGACAACCCAGAGGTAACACAGGAAGACAGCATATTAACTGCTGACTTAGTTAGAATATTTTTAAAAGAAAATAAGAGTTTGGCAGAAGGTAACGTAAGAGTTAAGTTAATTCCAAAGAAATGAACCCAGAAAACAACGAAACATCTTTCCTTTTAGGCAAGAACCTCAGCAAATCGTATCGCGGCCGACAGGTTGTTAAAGACGTCTCTATTTATGTAAGAAGTGGGGAGACTGTCGGGCTATTGGGTCCAAACGGTGCTGGGAAAACCACGACATTCTACATGATGGTAGGACTAGTCTCTGCAGATTCAGGTGGTATTTATTTAAACAATACCGAAATTACTAGAGAACCGATGTATCTTAGAGCTCGCTTGGGAATAGGATACTTACCTCAAGAGGCGTCAGTCTTCAGAAAGCTAACAGTAAAAGAAAATATCATGGCGATTCTTGAGACAATTGAAGATATGTCTCAAGTAGATCGAAATCAAAAATTAGAAGAGCTGCTAGCAGAATTAAGTCTCCATCGAGTCGCAAACTCCATGGCCAGCTCCCTATCTGGAGGAGAGCGCCGCCGGGTCGAGATTGCGAGAGCACTTTGTCGATCCCCCAACTTCATACTCTTAGACGAACCATTTGCAGGTATAGACCCAATAGTAATCAACGATCTTCAGGTAATAATCGCTCACCTACGCTCTAAGGGGATTGGTGTTTTGATAACAGATCATAACGTGAGAGAGACTCTTGGAATCTGTGACCGGGCCTACATATTGGCAGAGGGGAAGATATTGATTGAGGGTAGTCCCGAAAAGATAACTAGCGATGAGATGGCAAAACGATACTATTTAGGAGAGGGATTCTCGATGTAGGCTTAGTTAATACCTACCTCGGACGCCCTATATAGACTGATAACGCCTTAATGTGGCTAGCAAAAACCTCCCTCTTACTTTTTAGCCTCCAACTATTATTATTTAAATCAGATTGCACGAATCTTGCATCATATGGTTTGAAGGGAGGAGATATCTGAGACAGTTCAGGCTCATTTCCCTGTCTAATCAGTAGGTTAAGCCAATATATATGTGGCTTGGGCTAAGTTTTTAGTGTTTTTTTGGGCACCCACGTATGGCGTTGGAAATGAGGTTAAGTCAGAAGTTGAGTCAGCAGTTGCTGATGACACCTCAGTTGCAACAAGCAATTAAACTACTCCAATTAGGTCGCCTAGAATATATAGAGGCTCTGGAAAAAGAATTACTCGAAAATCCAATACTCGAAAAATCCTCTGACGAAGATAGCGATGGTAAAACTGAGCAGAATTTAGAGTCCTCTCCCCTAGAAGAGCCGATGGTTCTTACGGGCGATAATATTGATCCAAACCAATTAACCAAAAGCGATCAATCTCCAGTTGATTGGAATGATTATCTCGATACATTTTCTTCAACAGGTAAAGGCGTAGCTGAATCTAAGGGCGATGGAGATTGGGAAGAACGCCCATCTGTCGAAAATGCTGCGGCTAAATCAGAAAGCCTATCTGAACATCTCTTTCTTCAGATAAGAATGATGGGGTTATCACAAAAACAATTATTAATTGCTCAACATATAGTTTGTAACCTAAATAAAGACGGATATCTCGGCTGCTCTATTCAAGAACTAACAGAAGAAGCTCACAGCTCAGAGGAAGAAATTTTAGAAGTTTTAAAAATAGTCCATACTCTAGACCCGATCGGCGCAGGCGCTCGGGATCTTAAAGAATGTCTCATGATTCAGCTCGAATCCATGGGACTTGAGAATGGATTGGCCGCTAAAATTGTTCAAAAACACCTGGAGACTTTAGCGGATCGTGGCTACAGCAAAATCGCCAAAGCTGAGAATGTTTCGGTAGAAGAGGTCTATAAAGCAGTTAAAGAGATTCAATCATTAGAGCCTCGACCGGGAAGACCCTTTGGCGGAGACTCCCCGAGGTATATTGTTCCAGATATATATGTCTACAAACAGGGAGAAG
>CAZWGK010000177.1:0-231 GCA_964633685.1 uncultured Bdellovibrionales bacterium
AAAAATTAGCTCTTCGAATAAACGGCTCTCAATTAATGCCACCCCTTAGCCTGCTTCTGATCTTGCTCTTTTGGCCAGGGAACCCCCTGAACTTCAGCTCCTTTTATTCGCTGACAACAATTTTCTTTGTGGCTTCATATCCGGCTACATTTGCATTCATTCTGTCACTAACGTGCATATTAATAGCCACCTCCTCCACACCGAAAGCCTGGCCTAAGCTAACACTGGCGG
>CAZWGK010000177.1:292-4859 GCA_964633685.1 uncultured Bdellovibrionales bacterium
TAGTGATTCTAATTCATCCCATAACTTTTATGTTTTTAGGCACTACTCTTGGCAGTATTTGGATTGCAAAAGGAAAATCCTGTCTCAAATATTTCGCCATCCCAAGTGCCGTAGCACTTGCTTTAATTGTGGCTTATTTTTGGCCCTTCTTTCCCTTATCTGAATTAATATTTGGAAAAACTTTCTCGGCAGATCCAAACGGCTATGCTGTCTATAGAAGTTTTCTTCAAAGATACTGGCCAACTCTTCTCGCCATTCCTCTGGTGATTTTAAAATTCAAGCAAAACAAAAGTGACTTTTTGAGCCTTTCATTCTTAGGTTTATATACTCTTTATGGACTGGGATACTTTTTAGAGATCTGGAACCTCGGTCGTTCTATAGCTTTCATAATGTTCATCTCTCACATCTTGGTCGCCGATTTTATAATTCATTTTTGTAGTTGGTACGGCAAGAAGTGTCATTGTCTGTTAAGTCCGGTCTACCCGACTTTAATTTTAGGAATTTTGCTCAGCAAGCTTAGCTTAGTCTCCTGGGCCTGGACTCAGCATGCCATTCAAAATAAGCCGAGCCTGTATCATGATGCCGAAGCAATCGCCGCCCAAATTACCGAAGGCTCGACCGTAATTGCTCCACCAGATATCTCTCTGGCGCTTCCAAGTTTTGGTGTGAAAGTTGTGGTGTTTAATACCCCACCTTTTTTTGGGACATCATTTCAGTCAAGGAACGATGACCTTAGGTCATTTTTCACTATCGATACGGATCCAGCTTACCTCAAAGAAATTCTTCGAAAATATAGAGCTGCTTATGTAATTTTACCTTCTAAACATCCAGTATCCGTGACGCTACTGAATCTCGAATTAGGGTTAAACTCAATCAAAGCGCCTACGGGTTATCAATTATTTAAACTTCAATCCGACTCATTATCTAACTTGAATCAATGGGTAGGATCCAAGTAAGGCGGTCTGGTATTTTCCGGCTCACCACCAGGATCAACACAGGGACCAGTCTCTCTGCTCCATCGATTCTCATCCTCACCTACGGGTAGTTCTATATAATTTTGAGCGTATTGCTGATCGCTAATAGTTGGTCTAATGCCTCTGCTAAAAAATGCCTCCACTTGTGGCAAGCAATTACTTTGAATATTCAATTGAGCTGCATTCCTGCCTATCCCCACAATTTTCGCTGACGTAGAGGTATGACCAAAAGGCATCGGCACTAGCATATACAGTAATTCTCTCGACGATGAACCAAGTTGCCATATGTTTTCAACCATTTTTACCCGTACTCTTGACTTTATGTGACCAGCACTAGTTAGAAATGAATCACGATAATATGGCGTACCTACTTGGATTTCCTGAGCTGGCTCATATGAGTCAGTAGTGGTAGTGCCAGGTACAAAATTTACAGTTACTTCGCCACCGTAATATGTCACCCCATTTTTAATAAATTGGTCTATCCTAGCCACTGGTTGTAACTGGGCGGCTCGTGGCTCTTTCGCGCTTTGTCTCAGATAAAACATGACCCCCTCTGAGGCCTGATTGTTAGCAGCATTTACCGTAGGTCGCGAAGCGTCTGGCTTATATAGGCCTAGATCTAAATTTATGCAGTTAGCCTCACTTCTAACAGTTAAAATATTCTTCCCCTCATTCCCCTCTTGTTGCTGGTAAAGCCAGTTGATCAATCCCGCGAATTGACTCATACAGCCCCAGTGACTACCTAAATTCGAGTTTAAGGAGAACGATCCAGATGATAGCCCCGATACATTTCTTAAAATCTTTTGTCCCAGCGTATGATGAAAGAGTTGATTAATATCGTATTCGGTCGCTAAAGTCGCTACTCCAGGCAAAAAGTTTGGGTTTTGAAATACGCTTGATATCCTGGTCCTGGTAGAATCGGGAACCACCCTAATATCAAAGCTTGCTGGCTCTAGTAAACCATTAGTCTCTGTCTCGTGAGATTTGTAAATTGATTTTACAACAGTCGGGACGATATAAGTCATATAGTTGGTCGTGCTTTGTGTCCCAACACCAACTGTTCCTCTCAGATAAAACTTTATCTCCATCTGATTTAAATTTGGAGAGTTTGCACCTGGTAAAAAGTTGATCTCCGGGAGCCTAGTAAGCTCAAAATTTAGAAGAGCAAAGTCCACTCCTCCGGGCTGCTCAGCAGTCCCGACAGTATAAGCCCCAATCAAATTAGGATCCGAATTAAAATCAAAAGCTCCAATTCCCATCATGTGGGCTAATTGACCCGTGAATAATGTTTTGTGGCTAGTGACCTGTGCATCATGTGCATTCAGAGGCAAATCGATGGAATCAGCGGTTAATCCAGGAAAATCGTTTTGAGATAATGCGGCTGGACGAGGCGCCAATATTTTAAGTTTTGATTCACTGGACCCACTTAAAGCATGGCTTATTAAATGGGACCCAAAAAAATCAACACCAGGCCAACTTGATGCCGAAGCAGCCGTTCGAAATTCAAAATACGGATATGGCCTAGATCTTTCCACAGCGAGGGCATTTTCAACTAATTTTTCTGAAAGATTCATAAAATGTTTAGCCGCAGGACTCGGGGCATACTCGGCAACAAAGTCTAGTAATTCAGGGGTTAACTTTTCTTTTACCCTAGGAAGCAATTGATCAATAATTGCAGGCAATCCATCAATAGAAAGCCTGACATCGGTAAAACGGGGATAAGAAAATCGGGTTGAAACCACTTGATAACCCTCTGGCTCTAACTTGTGCTCAAGCCAAACATTTAATCTTGAATTCGTGCCTGGTTCAGGCACGAGAGAAAAATTCGCCGTTAATTCAAAAAGGGGAAAGCCAGCGGCTGTAACACCAATTCGGGCGTATCCTCCGATATTCAAATCTCCAGATATCTCAGTGAATAAATTGTTATTATCTAAACCGCCATAGTTAAAAGTAGGGTTGCCAATACTGAAAGTTAAGCGCGGCCTGGATATTTCGCAGAGAATCAGGAAAATATTTGGAATTCGGATGGTCGTTGGACCAATTTCAAGAATCAAGTTTGTACTTGGGTTGGAGGATTCGATTCTTTGTTTAGCTAAATCTAGTATTAATCGTCTAGAACCCCACTCTGAAATTCCTCTGTTTAGATTTCTTATTAATTGAGCACCATAGTCCCGAGCATCAGCGATAAGTTTCTCAATCGCCGCTTTTATGTTTATTAGACCGTCGCCACTACGAGCATCGTGGCCAGGCGTTTCAATATCGGTAGCCGTAATTTTCAGAATCTGTTCTAAGTACTCAGCTCTTCTCTTCAAATTGGGATTTGAATAAAAGTGACCGAAACTCTGGTGATTCTCAAAAATATATGACTTCATTAAGGCAATTGCACTTGCAATATGCGGTGTTGCGAAAGAGGTGCCCTCAAGAGACTCAAATGTGCTAGTCCTAGAAGAAGAAGGAACTGCAATTCTTACACCTGGAGCAGCCAAATCAGCACCACTATTTGAAAAAGTGGCTACTCTTAACGGATCCAGACTATCGTCGGGCATAATGAATCCGGTGGCACCTGCACCGATAACATAATCTGCACTTGCTGGATACAAAGATTCTAAACCAGCATTATTTCCAGCAGCAGCCACTATGTTTATCCCAGCCATTTTGGCTCTCCTAAGGATCTGATCTAGTGCCCTGGAGAAAAATGGAATACCCCAACTGAAACTCAATACATCTGGTTTTACTGGAGACATAATAAATCTGTCTAGTTTTGCTAGAATGTCCGACAAATAAGTCGGAAGATTGATATCTCCTGAATCAGATTGGCCTAGCTCCAGGTAAAGTCTTCTACAATCTGGGCAAACCCCAACAGAGCCAACCCCATCTTTTCTTGCATGAGCTACGTAAGAGGTTTTGCTGCCATGATTATCAGTGAGAGTGTTATTAGTGTATGGAATCGAATTATCAGAGCGCGGGATATCCCAGAGCACCTCGGCCTCTGTTCTACCCACATCAGCCAAACCAATACTCACCCCAGAACTGCCAGTGGTATAATCGTGCGCAACAGTATAATTTGAATTCGGATGTCTGGCGAGAAATGTTGGAGTATAAAAATGTGGTAGTGCCTCCGGATCGTAAACTTGTCCATTCCCCGGTAAAGTTTGGAGGGCGATCATCTGATCTTCCTCTATGAAAATTCCTTCTGCTTGCAAGTCAGCAATCTGCTGCGCAGAGAGACCACTACTAGAGAACACAAAAAAACCCTGCCCTTCACTTTTTATTTTTGGAGAAAATGAGGCTAATTTCTCCAAGGTGGATGCTTTTTGATCCTTAGTCTCTTCTAACGAACTGGCCTCAGTGACGGAATCAAAAACGGCAATATACGTCTTTTCTTCGGCTAATAATAAAGATGGATTTACAATCAGAATAATCTGCAACAGAAATATTAGAAGCCAAGTTGCCATGATCCCTTTTTAAATTTATTTAACGCCTCTAATACCCCTACTTCTCCTTTAGAAACGGCTAAAAATCGTAATGGCTTAAGTGCTAAATAAATGAATTATTTCGATAAATAAGGCATGCTTGTAATTGTAACGTTTGAG
>CAZWGK010000178.1:0-4852 GCA_964633685.1 uncultured Bdellovibrionales bacterium
GGGAACAGCACCTCTGTTTTTTAAGCTGAGAAGAAAAGCGTTATCTGTGCGTGTAGATATGCACCCAGTCAGAAATATAAAAGCCACGGAGAGGGCTTTTTTAAGTAGTATCTGAGATCGAAGATTATTAATCTGGCTCACGCTTATAATAGTATCGCACGGAGGCGAATTTGCAAGGGTCGCCGTTACTGAGTAACAGGATTCAGTAGGTGCGTTATGAGTAAATATTACTTTAAATAAAGTGTTATTTTCTGGGCAAAATAGCCGCAGGGCTAGAGAGTCGCCCAATGCCTAGTGTGTTAGCCCTTAGAAACTCCGAAGAATTTGATAGTGCCACAAGTCGTTGCACTAGCTTTTCTTACTTTTCTAACTAACTCTGACGCACTCTGTTCTTGTGGACTAAATGGATCTGAGATCGCATTGAGGGTAGTTTTGATTGAAAGTTCAGAATTATTAGTGTTGATTGTGATAATTGTTCGACCTTCATCAAAAAATCCAGATTCGGTAGATAGGGGTTTGAATTTCAATTCGCCTTTTTGATCAGCTTTTTGAATCTCTGCTACACTTTTCTTGATTTTATTGAGCTGGCCCTCTTCAACCCCGCTAACTCTCTGTTCTCTGGCTTGGACTTTGCCCTTTTGAATTACGCCACATTCACTAAAAACTTTATCGCCTTTTATAACGTGTTGCTCAAACTCTGGAGCACGCAACAGAGTTGATTTAGCAATATATACAGAAACCGAGAGTGGGCCTGTGATAGATTCTGGTTCTGGAGAATTAGAGGCTGAGCAGCCAGCAAGGAGAACTATGGGTATAAAGTATTTATTCATTCCCTGGAGAATATATCTAATTTTTATTCTGAGCCAGCCTCGTAACAATTTTGGCTCTCTATAGCATAGTTTTCCTAGGGGAATTTTTTAGTCCGCTTTGGAAAGAGCTGCTTAGCTGGTAACAATCTGAAATTCCTACTTAAAATTAACTCTATTGGGGGTGTAATAATTCGTAAGGAGCCACGGCATATCGATTGCCTCATAACCCTCTAGGAGAGTGTTATGTTATACCCCAAGGAGATTATGAAGAATAAATTAGTAACCGTTTTTGCTCTTAGTACAGTATTTGCTCTTACTTTAACTGGCCCTGCCTTTGCGAAGAACGGCAGCGATGATGGAGTAACCAGCTCAGGTGGTGGTCATTCTAATAGCGGCTCCAGCGATGATTCAGGTAGCGGCTCATCAGGGGCTAATTCTCATGACGATTCAAATTCAGGTAGCTCAGGGTCAAACTCAGGCTCGAGTGGTGGAAACGGAGGAAGCAATAAAAGCACCAATAGCCGTACGAGAATTAAGGGAAATTTAGTGGCCTTACTTGAAGTGGGTAAGGGAAAAATTAAATTTGAGAACCGCACCAAAGTAAAAAATAATCAGGAGAGACAGGCGCAAGACCTAGATTTAAGAGTATCTCTGCCGTTGACTGTTGAGGCTCTTGCATTAACTCCAGAGAATGGTGCGAGCTTGCAATTGGTAGCTAAATTTTTTGGTGATGTCGATGGAGACCAAGTAGAAGATACAATTTCGAATTGTACCTTAGCCTACAAAGTTGATGACGATAACGACTCTCAAAAACATGATTATCGAGTCAAAGTGAAATCAAGAACCGGGAAAGACGACAGGGAATATTATGGCTCTTCTTGTGATACCACTCAGGATATGAAACTTACAGAAAGAGTCACTGTGTTTCATGTAACTGAGGGTGAACCGGCAACAGAAACACCGATCTTTGAATTTGTTAAATAAGCCTGATAACAACTAGGAAGATGTGTCTAGGGGCTCTGTGAAAACAGGGCCCCTTTCTTTTTTTAACTATTATTAGGCTGCTAATTTAGGGAAGGCCGCTAATAAAAGCTGCTCAGTCAGGATATTTGTTGTTTATAATTATAAAAACTGTGGTGCCCGAGGAGGGACTTGAACCCCCACATTGTTGCCAATAGTGGATTTTGAATCCACCGCGTCTGCCATTCCGCCACTCGGGCTTAATATCGAAATAGGCCTGAGACGATATCTTTTTGCCCCAAAGATGTCAAAGGGCCTGAATTATATCATTTTATTTGATTGGCACATTCCAGGGCTGATCTGAACTCAGTTGACACTACTAGGGGAGCAAGTTAGGAAGTTGTCTTGTAACTCGAGTTAGGGATTATATGGTTCAGCCAGCAGCTCCTTCCCGGATAATTATCTTAGATTCTTTCAGAGGTCTCGCCGCTGTTTGGGTTGTTATTTTTAATCTATGCTCGATTCCAGGAACCCCGGTGGAAGCCCCGCTTTTTTTAAGGCCTGTAGTTGCAAGTGGGGGAATTCTAGCCGCTTTCTTTTTTGTGTTGAGTGGATTCTGTCTCGCCTTAGCGTCCAGTCAAAACTCACAACGGTCACCCACGGAGTTTTATCTGCGCCGTGCTTTTAGGATTTTACCCTTATTCTATCTGATGGTGTTGCTTCAGATTTTTATTGGGATTTATCAGTATAATATTACCAGAAGCTATGATTTTGTTCTCTCCAACATTTTTTTATTTTTTAATTTTGTTCCTCGTTGGCAAGAAGGAATAGTGTGGCTTAGTTGGACTATCGGAGTGAGCGCCTGCTTTTATGCGCTATTTCCTTGGTTAAGCAGCCAAGCTAATCGGGAAACTTCTGAGAGTATTAAGGTTTTTGGGCAGAGCGTTATCTTGGCAATTATTTCTCAAGCTATTATCGAGGCCTTTGCAAATGGAGGTGGATACTGGGAGTGGAGCTTTATCAGATTCCTGCCAGTATTTATTTTAGGACTGCTAACCCACTCAATTTGGGTCAACGTTTATAGGGCTAAAATAAATAAATCTCATGGTGGGGCTTATCTTACGGTAGGGTTAGCTTTGCTTACCTTTGTTATATTGGAAGGGGGAGATAATCTTATTTCGCCCCTTTATTTAGAGGCGTTTTCATTTGCCTTTGTTATTTTAGGGGGTGTGTTATTGCAACCGACTCAAGGCTGGGTTCAATCGAATATGTCAAAGGTTGGGGGCCTTAGCTACTCTATTTACCTTGCTCATCCTCTGCTTATTTTTATTCTGATTCCATTCTATGAAGAGATGAGTAAATACTTGCTGTCCGATTCACTTCTGTTCTTTCTCTCAGTTACTTTGACTCTTGTGATAGTGGGGCTGATTGCTTGGGTGTGTAGGCGTTACATTGAAGAGCCCGGACTTAAGGTAGGGGAGCAGATTAGTAAGCGGCTCAAATTAGTCATTCAACAGACCAATCTTTAGTTGGAGTGAAGGCGATGAAACAATCCGAATCAAAATTTCATCACCTGCTGTTCGGATTAGCCGTTATAATCCTGGCCAGTATTTATATTATGAGGAATTGGGGATTTGCTCATGATGATTCCTATATAACTTTTAGATATGCTGATAATTGGTTGAATGGTCTTGGTCTTAGGTTCAATCCCTCTGAGGTCTATTACGGGACCACTGCAGCCGGCTACGCCGTTATTTTAGCGTTGTTATCATGGAGTTGCCTCGCTGCCACTGAGCTTCTTAATCTTGGTGCTCCCGCCACATGCTCTATTCCAAATATTTCAGTCATTTTGTCATCGCTGGGAGTTTCAGCGATTGTAATAGTGATTTATCTCTTGATGGAGGGGCTTAAAAGTAGGCAGAGACTCACTTTGGGTCTAATCTCTGCAGTATCTTTATTTTCAAGTTATTTTTTAGAAAACTCTGCTGGTCATGAAACCAATGTGTTTCTTGGAGCGATCTTTTTATCATCCTATCTTATATTTTATCGAAAAAAGTTTATTCTAGGCGGCATCGGGTTATTTCTCTCCACAACTTTTAGACCTGATGTGTTGGCCAGTGTATTAGTATTCCTAGCAACTCTTTACTTTCTCAGAGGTAGATTTGGTAATGGATGGAAGCGGGTTATTTATACCTTTATTCCGCTTCTAATTTTATGGTTGATTTTCGCCAAGATTAATTTGGGATCTTTCTTGCCAGGCACTATGCTGGCTAAAAAGGCGCAGGTTGCTCTTGATATCTGGCCGATGTTTAATCTGCAACACTCTGGAGCACAGATTTTAGAGTATCTGGGACTCAGGGCGACTGTGTTTGTAGTGTCAGGACTGTTTGTGTTCCTAGCTTTGTATCGAACTAGATTTAGAACCGCCGGTCTTGCTGATTATCAGATATGTTTACTAGCTATTTTTGCTGGGCAGTTGCTCTCTTATCTCGGGTATTTGTCTCTTAATGTCACGTATTGGTCTTGGTATGGAGTCCCTCCTGCAATAGGGTTGCTCTGTTTGGGTCTCGCTGGATGGTTAAGTGTGCTTCATCGAATTAACGAGAGTGAGTTGCCATTTGAAGTTAAAAACGCAGCTTTGGTGTCTCTCGCTTTTGTGGGCGGAACTTTGGTGTACCCCGAGGTTCTACAGACATATGCCTGGGCAAAGGAACGACACATAAATACTCATCTTAGTGCCTATGATGAGATGGTGGCATTTATAAAAAAAGACGCACCGAATGGAGCAGTTATCCAGATGAATGAGCCAGGACGGTTTGGGTTCATGTTAGGACCTAGATATAAAATCAACGATGAGCTAGGTCTTGTAACTCCAGGGGTGGCGGCCGCGTTATTAAAGGGGAACTACCGATTCCTATACCGCAAAGAGAATCCTGATTACCTAGTCTGCTCATGGGGCGGTAAATACACACTCTGTAAGAGCAGGAAACTCAATAAGCAGTACAAGCTGGTTGGAGAGTTCGATGCTGATTTTTGGAAGACCACTTACGTAAAATCAGGGGCGAAGCTTTATAAGAGGGGGG
>CAZWGK010000179.1:0-2253 GCA_964633685.1 uncultured Bdellovibrionales bacterium
GATTGAGTCCCGAAGCTCCTGTTCCAGTTTTAACTCCTAGACTTTCAAGTTATTGGTTAAGCTTGGTAACTCAGGTGCCAATTGGCTTAGCAAGACCATTGGTAGAAGGTTTAAGAAACGATGTGGTAACTATTGATACGCGTGCCCGAGAATGGATTAATGCTCCGAAGATCTCTTACAAAGAGGCCGTCAGATTAGCACTCGAAAAGATGAAGCGAAATGAAATTGAGAGTAGCTGGACGGATGCAAATACATCGAAGTCAGCTTGGATAGGAGAGCCTAGTGGCGACCTATTTGAAGATAATCGGGAGATGGTTTGTAAGGCTTCGCCTGAGGTGATTTTTAAAAATATAGAGAAGCTTGGCGGCCCGCATGGTTGGTATCACGCCGATTGGCTATGGCAATTAAGAGCCGGAATGGATTGGTTGATTGGTGGTATTGGAATGAGAAGAGGCAGGCCTGATCCTGATAAATTAGAAGTAGGCGATCCCTTGGATTTCTGGCGAGTGGAGGACAAAGAGAATAATCGACTACTCGTGTTGAGAGCTGAGATGAAGTTGCCAGGTATCGCACGATTAATATTTCATATAGAGCCCACCCAGGAGGGTTCGGTACTAAATATCAAAGCTAGATTTTGGCCAAGTAAATTTTGGGGAAGACTTTATTGGTATGCAGTCATGCCGCTCCATAACTATGTTTTTGAAGGATTGATTCGCAGTATAGTAAAAAAGTCTGAGGTAGATTCAGAAAAATATTAAACTGCCACCTTTTGTGTTGACAATTGCCACCTCTGTGCTACTCTACCAAGGCCTGAAATAATCAGGTATTTATTGGATTTAAGCGTAAATGAAGACTCTTAAACACAAAGTGACCACCAGCAGCTCTTTTATAGGGCACGCTGTACGTGTACTGCAGCCCGTCTGTCGATATCAGCCAGGGCGCGGAATTATTACAAATACAATTTGTTTAGGGGTAGAAGAGTTGATGGAGATAAAAATTCCGTCATTAAAAGGCGCTGTAAGTCCTATTAATAAGTTCCATTCTAATATTTGAACTTCTTAGTCGGGCTAAGCGCCTGGCTTAAGGGTTTAATCCAAAAGCAAAAATAGTTCTCTCTCGTGGCCAACACGGATTGGTCCGTTTAATGCTTTGCTCTCACTCGTTGTGAGATTTGAGCAAAAAACAACCGATCGCGTGCACGGGAGAGGTGTATCTACAGATCGAGATCGAGAGATCTTAATTCCTACAAGGAGTTGGTATGAAAAGCAGGTTGTACGAAAGGAATCAGTGGATTCTGATGGTCTTGTCAGTGAGCCTCGGAACTATCTCTTTGATTCTCCCACAATACGTCATCTTTTGGCAGGAGCGTGGGGTCGAAGGAGCAGAGCCGAGTTTCTTGGAAGGAGCTTTTGCCGTAATTTTTGCATTGGCCTCAGTGCCTGCGGGAATGGTGGCAGATAAGTTCGGACGAAAAAGAGTTCTGATGTTCGGCTCGTTATTCGAGGCTATAGGATTCGCGCAGTACTATTTCAATTACGGCGTCATTGATTTTCTGATCTCTGAAGCCTTGATTGGAATTGGTATGGCTGCGGTGATGTGTTCGGCTCAGGCCCTTCTGGTTGAGTCGATTTCAGCAGCCGGCGGAACAGAGCAGGATGAGTTGAGGATGACGGCACGAATGAAGATATACTCTTATTCAACCTTCATCTTGGGAGCTCCTCTTGGTGGATGGTTGGGAACGATCAGTTCAGAGTTACCGTTTCTGATTGCATCTCTCGGGCCACTGATCGGATTTTGTTTGGCTATCTTCATCACGGAGACGGCTTCACAGGAATCCGAAGAGAAGGCACGTTTTGGGTTCAAGGAGATGTTTGCTTTAAGGCACCGTCTGGTTGCAGGCGATATCTTGAGCGGTCTCATGATCCTTTCGACAGTCTTTGGTGGTCTCTTGGCTACAGGACAGGTGTTGTTGCAGCCTCACTATAAGAGTCTGGGACACACGGCGTTCTCTTTGGGTCTTCTGATGGCACTCGGTCAAGTTATCTTGATTTGGGTGACAAGTTGGATCTCGAAGATAGAAGGAGCTGCTAGCTCTCCGCAGATAAGAGCGCTAGCATTTTGTGGATTGGGTTTAGGGTATCTTTTAATTGCGCTGATCCCGAGTCCTCTGGTAGTGGTATGTGGTTGGTTGGTAATTTTTAGCCGAGCTTTTGCGGAGACAGTTCTGTCTGCAGCGATTTCAGCTCAGGTTAA
>CAZWGK010000179.1:2263-4811 GCA_964633685.1 uncultured Bdellovibrionales bacterium
AGTGAAGAGCGAGCCACAATACTAGGGCTGAGGGGACTCTTGGATGGTATAGCGAGAGGGATACTTCTGCTAATTACTGGGATTGGTGCCGAAACTTTTGGTGCTAATTCAGTATTTGCGACAGTGGGAGTTTTGGGTCTTGGACTGGCTCTAGTAGTCAGCTCCAAATCCAAAGTTGCTGGAAAGGTTGCTAATGGTGAATCAACTCTCAGTTGATTCATCGGGGGTTTGTTAGCCAGGCGCAGACCCCTATTTTTCTCTTATACCCCGAGTTGTCTCATATCTCTCAGGATTTCTCCTATTCGGTGGCTCCATCAATCCTTGCAATTATAGGGCACGGTTGTATAATTTCACCGGTTTAGAGGCTCGAACGAGGGTTGTTTGAGTTATGCCCCCTCGTAAACAGGAGAGAAGTTATTTATGAAATGTGATGGTTCTGAAAACTATACGCTGAGCCCATCATCTTCTCTGCTGGCCCTCATGCAATCACTTTGGTCTAACCGTCAATTAATTAGCAGGATAGCTCTTCGTGATACTGCGGCTCGATACAAAGGCTCTATTTTTGGTTTGGGGTGGACTTTTATCAACCCACTCATGATGTTGGCGGTTTATACCTTCGTATTTTCGGGTGTCTTTAAGGCCCGATGGGGCATATACCCAGACGAGAGTAAGTTGGATTTTGCCCTGATACTTTTTGTAGGATTGATTATCAGCACTTTATTCTCAGAGGTTATTAATCGAGCCCCAGGACTGATTTTAAATAATATTAATTACGTCAAAAAAGTCGTATTCCCACTTGAGATTCTGCCTATCACGACTCTTGGTACAGCACTTTTTCATGCTGCAGTCAGTTTTCTTGTCGTAATTTTGGCATTTGCTCTCTTAAATGGATATGTTCACCTTACAACTCTTCTAGCCCCGATTCTCCTAGTGCCGTTCTTACTGATGATTCTTGGTTTAGCTTGGGCGATTGCCTCTCTGGGAGTTTATATCAGGGATATTGGCCAGGTTGTCACTCTAATTACAACTTTGCTGATATTTCTAGCCCCTGTTTTCTATCCTCTTTCAGCTATACCAGAGAAGTTTCGGGGGTGGATTATGTTAAATCCTCTGACTTTCATGGTGGAGCAGACAAGGGCTTTATTGATTCAAGGGGCTCTGCCTGATGTGCAAGCTTTAGGGATTTATACTGCTGTTAGTGTTCTGGTGGCATGGGCGGGTTTCTGGTTTTTCCAGAGAAGTAGGGGAGGATTCGCCGATGTTGTCTAATCAAGATATTTTTGTTGAATCAGTCGACATTAATTCCGCGTCTCATGAATCAGTGGTCAGTGTTAGGAATGTCAGCAAGGTATTCCATATTTATGATCAGCCCCAAGATCGATTAAAGCAATACGTGTGGCCCCGTATTCAAAAAGTCTTAAACCTAAAAGTTGGTCAATTTTATAGAGAGTTTTGGGCGCTCAAAGATATTTCATTCGAGGTTAAGCGGGGTGAAACCATAGGAATAATTGGCCGAAATGGAGCTGGAAAGTCCACGTTACTCCAGATTATATGTGGTATTCTTAGAGCCAGCAGTGGCCGCATAAGAGTAAGTGGAAGAATTGCAGCGTTACTTGAGCTGGGCTCAGGGTTCAATCCTGAATTCACAGGTCGGGAAAATATCTACATAAATGCCTCAATTCTCGGATTAACTACACCCGAGATAGACGCGAGGCTGAATAAGATAATTGAATTTGCCGGGATTGGAGATTTTATAGATCAACCAGTCAAGGTTTACTCGAGTGGAATGTTTGTAAGGTTGGCCTTTGCGGTGATTGCTCATGTCGATGCAGATGTATTGGTAATTGATGAAGCTCTGGCCGTCGGAGACGTCTTCTTTCAACAAAAGTGCATGCGATTCCTGAGATCATTTCAAGAGTCCGGAGGAACGGTCATTTTAGTCACGCATGATACAGCCGCCGTTTTGAGCTTCTGTCAGCGAGCGCTCTTGCTCTCCAATTCACGGCCACCGGTATTAGGTCCAGCAGAGGATGTCTGTAAGATTTATCTTGAGGACATCTACAAGGAGCGAACACCGCTGCCCAATAATGTTGTAGGCACTGGGGATAAATTAGAGATAGGTAGTGATTTAATTAAGGGGGCATCGGAATCTGCTGCTAGTTACTCAGTTTCGCCATTTTGTGCTCAGGCTAACTCTTTTGGAGAAGGTAAGGCGACGATTACAGATGCCGGGTTTTTCGATGCTCAAGGGGCACGATTAAATAGCCTGAGCGCTGAACAGCGAGTGCGCTTCATAATCTCTGCTAGAGTAAATCAGCCTATGCATTCCCCAGCCTTCGGTTTTATGTTGAAAAATAAACTCGGGGAATATGTTTTCACCGAAGGCACAGACAAGGCATTTCGTCAGCATGGTTTGGTCTTTGAAAAGGGACAAGAGGTAAGGGCAGTTTTTGAATTCGATATGCCTCAATTGATTAGAGGCACCTACACAATAAATGTGGCATTAGCAGAGGGAATAGGAGATGACCATCAACAGCAACATTGGATA
>CAZWGK010000180.1:0-778 GCA_964633685.1 uncultured Bdellovibrionales bacterium
GATTATTTATAAACCATAACGCAGAGTTACGACTTCTCGTTGTTAAGAACGATGCCAAATCTCTAGTTTCAATACGAGCATGATATCCCATAGCGAAAGAGTAATCGCCATTCCTCAGCTAGAGTTGCGTCCCACGAAGTGTCTGAGACTAAATTTGAATAAATTTTTATAAATTCGCGATTTTTTTACCCTAAATTTTAGCGATACACCGCGTTTTATGATAGAAAGTTTACCCCGAAGTCTCTGAGAGTAAAAAAGGTATGCAGTACACCGAACAGACGGCTGATGATTTGGCGAAAGTTAAGTTTCGTCCGCTCAAGGCGATCAAAGAACCACAGGACCTGAGGATCGATCCATCTTGGGAAGAAATCGTTTCACCACTCGATCCCAAAAATAGAGAGATCTTCCTTAGACCCCTTTGCCAAGCGGCCACATTCGAACGGGCCACCTATTTGATGCTCCCAGAAGCTCTCTCGATATTCGAACAGAATGCCATTAAAGAGATCCCCTCAAAATTAGAGGAGGAACTCTCCGCCGCCGATCAAAGCGCACTTAAACTTCGCCACACTCTCATCAAAAAAGCAGCTCAAACAGAGGCTTCTTGGGAAAAGTTGAAAAACGGCGAAATTTCTCTCGATAAACATCTCCGACTCCTCAATGCTAACTCGACCTATCTATTCAACATGATTCGCGAGGAGCAGCTGTTTCACAAATTTGCTACCGCCAATATGGTACGCGAGCGGCTCAAAAATCTCTCCCTTGAGGGTAAACAAATTCT
>CAZWGK010000180.1:788-4773 GCA_964633685.1 uncultured Bdellovibrionales bacterium
AACAGATAAAAATATCTCGATTGAGACCTTCCTCTCTGAAATGCCAAGACGCCTTACCAACTCCCCAGCGGTCGCAGCTTTTGAGGACAAAGCAAAAATGCCTCTGCGCACGTTACTTCAACTCCAATTCAATATCGAAGAAGTCCGCGAAAAAACTGCCCCGATGAAATCTCGATTTATTCACTTAAATTATCGTCTGGTCAGCTCCGCTGCCGATTCGAAACAGCTCCGCGGACTAGATTTTGAAGACCTTGTCTCCGCTGGAATGATGGGCATGGTGATAGCCCTGGAAAATTTCGACTTTAATAGAAATTATAAATTCTCTACTTACGCCTACTCTTGGATCAACCAAGGAATCCTCAGAACCATTAAAGATAACTACTACCTCGGCATCGCTGTCCCTCACAACATGCAGGAAGATTACGTCAAAATGGCTCGCCAAATTTACGCTCACTTGGGGGATCAAAACAAACTACCATCACCTGATGATTTAAGTGAAGCAACTCAAATGAGTCTCCAGCACATCAAAGATCTATTAGGACTACCGAAAGAGCAGTTCTCTCTAGATACAAGATTCTCAGCGGATTCCCAGGACAAACGCTTGCTCAGCGATACTTTAGCCGATCTAACGACTCTTAAAGAGATCGAACGTCTCGATACTTACGATCAGTTCCTATACCTAAAAAAAAGATTGCCGCTCTTAATAAACCCAGACCACTTAAAACTTTTGAATTGGCGATTTAATCTTGGGGGCTTCCTTGAAAACGAACAGAAATCTCGCGAGTATTTCGCCTCTCTAGACATCAGCAAAGAAAGAGCCAGACAAATCTCAATTATATCAGTAAAAACTCTAGCTTCACTAATGGTAGTCTCAAATCAAAAGCTAGAGACAGTAGAGGAACTCACAAAAGATAAAATATCACTAGAAGGCGCATTCCTTTTGGATAATATCTTAAAGCCCAATCCGTTGCCTCTTAATGAGCTTTTGAATAATCCAATAATCAGCACAAATTTCGCTCCTTCATCAAGAGTCAAACTACCAGCTGACCAACAAGAATACTGGACAACTAATCGGGTCCTAGGACGAACCAGAAGCATTGTTAATAATCTATCAAATTTCTTAGTTTGGACTGATTACAAAGGCGACCCATGGAGCCACTCTTCTGCAAACTTTTCAGATAGAGAAAAACGTTTATTCTCTCTTCTGAACTCGCGGTTTTTTGAATCAACCAAGGATTTTTATATCTATCACAGAAAAGAATTACAAGCGCTTGATTTCAACACTCAACAAAGAGAAGTCACGGATTTAATCGAGAAAATGGACCAAGCAGTGATGCCTGAGCTTCGGGCGGAATATTTGCGCCGTCAGGAACTTCGATAAAATGGCACGACAGTCTCACGACCCAAATACCCCCAAAACCCCTTCGGACGTGCCCTCCGATTCTCTAAAGGAAAAGCAGGAAGAGCTTTATTATTTTGAGCACGGGCATGCTGAACTCAGCCCTCGTGAGCAATTGGAGTATCTAAAAATAATCTCGGCAACGATAGAAAAAGAGAAATTAATTTATCTGCGGCTACCATTAGCTCTGCAAACTTTATCTGCCACTCTTATCCACAAGCATCAATACCGCACTCCTGAGTTGCAAGAACGGGAGAAAGTTACCGCTAAAAGCTGGCATGACTATAAAGCTGGGCTAATTCAGTACTCAGCACATGCAAAACTACTGGATGAAAACGCCGCATTTCTCTTAAAAATAGTGACCGATCCTACGCTTGATTTGTTTAATAAATATGACAAGCAAAGAACCGTCAAAAAGCAACTAACTCTGGCTCACCTATCAATAGAAACTGCACTAGCCAACAATAATAAAGACGCGCTCGCACAGATCGAAAACCAATTCCAAATGACCAAAGAGGACTTAAATAGATCTTTTCGCGATGTAAAAGTGATCAGAGCTACAACTCAAAATATTTATGATACTCTGCTGCAAAGTCATATCCCCCTAGTGGTTTCTATTATAACTCGCAAGATCAAACCGCGCTCAAATCTTGATGACCTTATATCTGCCGGAATCGAAGGTTTGATGATCGCAATCGAAAATTTCAACTTTGGAACGGGTACAAAATTCTCCACGTATGCGAGCAACTGGATTGTGCAGAGCGCTTATATGGAATTTAAAAGAATATTGAATCCAATCCATATACCTGCCGACCTTGTGACTTTACATAAAAATTCGCTGCGAGTTCAGGATAATATAAAAGAGACTCAACTTTATGAGCCAAGCCTAGCTGAGGTTGCAAACGAATTAAAAACAACACCTGAAAACATAGCTAGGATCTCGGCAGTGCTTGGCACCTTATCGCTGGAACACAAGGTCGAGGGGAGTCGAGGCACAACCAGGGAACTTTTATTTGGAAACCTAATCACTGATGATGGATTTAGCAAAAAAGATAAGCCGGCATTCGATGTCGGTATTTTAAGCGAAATCTTCTCCAAGTTGCCCCTACTTTATTCACATAGGCAAATCCAATATGTGAAGGCCTTTTGCCGGATTGAAATTGATTCTTCAGGTGATGCAAAGGTTGCAAAATTGCCTCTGGCGACTCGCAAGAATTTTAGGTCATTTTGGGGGTTTTCTCCTCAAATGGCTAACACATTCGGCAAAAACGCGCTTGATATGATGGGCTGTCTGGCTCACCTACATCATGTACCGACAAGCGAGATCATTCAGGCAACGCGGAACTTTATCTCTCCGCAAGGACTTTTCATTCTTTTAAACATTCTGAGAGACTCCCCGATTCCTGTAAAAGATATAGCTAGGTTGCCTATTGTAATGAACAAATTAGCACCCGCACACGATTTATCAAAGGCGACCAAGAAGACTAATGATTTTATACAGGATGAATTAAGGGAATTCTCTAGGGATTTGATTTGGACAACTAGCAGTTATCTTATCTGGCATGGCCTCTCAAATAGCGAGAAAGCCGACGCACTCGGGAAAAAAGCCAAGACACCAGAGGGCAGAGCCTTAGTGAAATATCTTGAACGGTTTCATGAGAACTTCCCACAGTTCACGGTCAGCTCTCAGAGCTTCTTAAGAGCCGAACGAATCACACCGTATGCGCCACACGTGAGATGTCTCATAGAACTCGTGGGAAACGAAACCCTCCGCTCTCTCCGCGGCCATGCTCTTTAGCACCACGAAGTATCTGATACTATTTGTGAGATGCGAAGGTGCAAGATATTGGAATTAGGATTTTTTTGAGGATTTATGGAGGAGGATTTTTGGATGCGGGGGTTGGATTTGAACCAACGGCCTCCGGGTTATGAGCCCGACGAGCTACCAGACTGCTCTACCCCGCACATGTCTTATAGGCGAGGCAGGGGGGTAAAGTCAAATAAGCCCCCGAAGTCACTGACACTACGTTCTTTTTGAAGGCCTACTCGTCACCACGAGGTCTCTGAGAATATTTTTTGGGATGCCTTGGTGAATGCCGTTTCGGGTGCCCTGAAGGTCGCCCCGAAGTCTCTGAGACTTCTTGGCGGGGTTTGAATGACTGAATCTTTCGCTTGTATCGAATATACTCGCCCTCAGTCAGCTTGCGCATCTCGCCAGGCTGCAATCCCCCCAGCTTGAAGGGACCATGTGAAATTCTCTTTAATTTCTGAACTGGGTGTCTAACTTTATCAAATATGATCTTAACCAGGTGATTCTTACCCTCGCGTACTGTAATCCTCACCCAGGTAGAATCCTGTTGAAACTCTATCTCTTCAACTTCGGGAACAACTCGGTCTCCCTCAACATAAAAACCACGATTTAACTTCTCATAGGTCCGCTCATCAATACGGCCAGCTACACGAGCCTCGTACACCCTATCAAACTGATTACGCGGATGCGCCAGCATCTCGGCTAGGTCACCGTCATTGGTCAGAATCAGCAAGCCCATCGTATCCCAATCCAACCGCCCCACTGGACGATAAGAT
>CAZWGK010000181.1:0-1352 GCA_964633685.1 uncultured Bdellovibrionales bacterium
GAGCTGCTGCCTAAATCTAACCTTGGCAGTTCTCCTGGATGCTCAGCAGCTTTCAATATTCCGTCTGAATTAATAAGTAAATTGAATGATAAGTTAGTCAGAGAGAATCAGGAGCTCACTCATAAGTGCTCTGCACTGAAAGCTGATTTAGGCACTCAACAAGAGCGATATGAAGAAAGTGCCCGACAGATATCTCTGCTGAATACCCGAATACAGCAACAAGGAGATGATATCTATAGGATTCAATCCTCGCGATCATGGAAATTGACAGAGCCCCTAAGATTTTTAGCAGATAGAGGAAGAGGGGTAAAAAATACCATATCCAAGAGAGTGCTACGGAGCATCGGTCTGCCTGAACTCCCAGCGAGTCCTGATCGGTACATTGTGAAAGATGAGTTGCCGATATTAAGAACTAAGCAGATCGCTGTAGTGTTGCCTGTATATAAAGATACAAAGCTGACTCTAGCGTGCATAAAAAGTGCGATGCCGGGGATTAAAAATGTTTCAGGAGCCTTTCTTGTCATAATAAACGATGCCAGTCCCGAGGAGGGAATGGCCGAGATGTTGGCTCAGGTAATATCTAATCTAGGAGAGGGTGATCGAATTAAATTGATTACCAATCCACGTAATCTAGGGTTTGTTGCATCCGTCAATGCGGGAATAAATAGTAATCCAGAGGCAGATATCGTTCTATTAAATAGTGATGTGATTGTGCCCATGAATTGGTTGGAGCGACTTGCTACTGAGGCTTACTCGTTGCCAAACATTGGAACCGCAACGCCGCTCTCAAATAACACGACAATATGCACGTTCCCTGAATTCCTGCAGGATAACAAGGTGCCTCTTAATTTGACGGTTGATGAAGTTGACCAGGCGTTTTGCTCAAGCAGACTGCCTAATGTTGAGGCACCAACTGGTGTTGGTTTCTGTATGTATATGAGGCGACAGTGCATTAATGAAGTCGGCTTACTAAGTCAGGAGCATTTTGGGCGTGGATACGGAGAGGAGAATGATTTCTGTCAACGTGCTTTTAAGAAAGGATGGCGTAATATAATTACCCCGAATTTGTATGCTTTTCACCAAGGTGGGGTTAGTTTCGGGCCAGAGAAAGCAGCCTTAATTGAGAATGCCTCCAGAGTTCTTCATACACTCCATCCTAATTACCATTCAGACGTTCATCAGTTTATTAAATGCGATCCATTAAAAAAGAGCCGGATATTCAGACTGATCAACCTGTTAGGATCGATACATTTTCCCAAAATAGTTCAGGTTTCCCACGGAGTGGGTGGGGGAGTAGACCAGCATATTACTGAGCTCTCTGAATATCTCTATCAATCAGGGCAGGGCTTTTC
>CAZWGK010000181.1:1362-4686 GCA_964633685.1 uncultured Bdellovibrionales bacterium
ATGAGCTAGTTTTTAGAATGCCAGAAGAGCTGGAGGCATTAACTCAGGTCTTGAAATCTGTGGGTGTATCTTTAGTTCACTATCATCACGTTTTGAAAATGCCCGAACAGATATTAAACTTGGCTAGTTATTTGAGAGTCCCCCACCGAGTGACAATACATGATTTTTATTTATTAGCAGCAAATCCAACATTAACTGATGAACACGGTGTTTTTGATGCTTCTAATCCCCTTGGAGCTAAAAATCCTCTTTATCCTTTAGCAGAAGGGGAAACCCCTGAATCTTGGAGAGAAAGGTATAGGTCTTTATTGGAGAGGGCTGACAGGGTTATCTTCCCGACTGTCGAGACTAAGAGGTTGTTTGGAAACTATTATGATATTCAGCGCGGAGTCATTGCCCCTCATTTGGAAATATCGCGGTTGGTAAATTCCAAAGTAAAAAAAATCTCCAGGAAAAGCTGGTACAAAATATCCGTACTAGGTGCTTTGGGTAAGGAAAAAGGCGCCGATTATCTTGAAGCCATTGCACGGTCGGCTAGAAAGCAGGGATCGCCATGGTCTTTTGAATTAATCGGGTATGCTTATCGCCCACTTAGATGTGTGGTGACTCTTGGTTCATATGAAGCTCATGAACTGAGAAAACGGATATCGGATAGTGGAAGTGATTTCATATTCTTTCCAGCTCGATGGCCTGAAACATACAGTTACACGTTAAGCTCGGCATTAGAATCAGGTTTGCCAATTATTGCCCCGAAATTAGGTGCATTTCCTGAACGACTTTCAGGCAGAGAGAACGTTTTATTATTCGAACCGCATCTTGACCCAGATGAGCTTGTAGAGAAAATCAGCAATTTTATGATGCAGATTGAAAGTGGCTTGCAGGTAAAAGCTCCAGAGGTCGATTTAAGAGATATAAAGTCTGATTATTATCAGCAGGAATACCTCACTCAAATACCATCGAAAACCGCCGATAATTCGATACAGCTAGGCCAGTTCAAGATAGACAGTGGGGCGGCGGCCAATAAAGGAGTCTCCCATTTTAGGGATTCCACATACAGGGTATTGGTAAGATTGTCTTGGCATCCTAGCATTAGGTGGCTCAGGGGCGTGGTGCCGCAGCGAGGCCAAAAGTTCGTTAGGAGACTTTTAAGCAATTAGAGACGGTTTGCTGAGATTGCCCTTGCGTATTTTAGTCAGGCCTCATTTAACATCGGTAATTGTGGGGCCTAGGAGTTTAGTTGCCTGATGTCTAAATTTATTGCTGATATAGCCCTTGGATTAAGTAGCCGCAATCGTATTTTCAATTCAGTGATTATTTTTGCCTGTATTGCAGTAGTATTTCTCGGTAGTTTTTACTTTCGAGTGGCAGATAATGATCTGTTCGCTAGACTCGCAGTAGGTCGTCTTGTAGCTGAAACCGGACAAATTCCAGATAAAGATATTTTTGCCTTTACTCAGACCAAAAGTGACTGGATAGATCATGAATGGTTGGCTGGAGTTTTGTTTTTTGCAGCCAATCAGTTAGGCGGGGACCTAGCTCTATTTTTGCTTAATATCTCGCTAGGTATTGTGACGGTATTAATGCTCCATCGGGCTCAAGCGGCTAACGGTATTTATAATATCTTTGGTCCGATTGTCTTGTTTTTTGTTGTGTTACAAATCTCATTTATATGGAACTCCACTATAAGGTCCCAGATATTTACATTTTTTTGTTTTAGTTATCTTTTATGGGCGCTTACTGAGTGGCACCGACGATGGTTCATTAAATACCTAATCCCTGTGCCATTGATTTTTATTTTTTGGGGGAATGCTCACGGGGGATTTGTAGTTGGTCTTGGTTTTCTATGTTTGTCTCTGTTCGCTGCATTTTTAAATCGCTCCACAAGGAGCTTGACCCTAGCAGTTATAATTGCGCTATCTATCTCCGCTCTATTTATGAATCCTTATGGATTGCGTTATCTGGAATTCATTTTTGAGGCGGTCTTGATGCCTCGCCATGAGATCTCTGAATGGTGGGCTACTCCTTTAGCTCCACAATTCGGAATATTTTGGGTTTGCTGTTTTATAATTATCGTATTTGCTTTGATGCCGCGTTATCGACGGCAAGTCCCTTTAGAGGGATGGTTTTTTCTGACTGTATCATTGGTATTCGCTTGCAAGCATCTTCGGCATATTCCATTTTTTTTGCTGACAGCTGCACTCTACCTTCCGCCTCTTTTGAGTAGTTTTTATACAAATGCAAAACCATGGGTCAAAGAGAGAATTCACGCCTTAATTGGTACCGTGCTGGTTATCTCTTATGGAATTTCAATTGCGGGAGTCCTATCTTTATTTGTCTTATTGTTCAACAGGGAGCAGTTTTCTTTAGACTATGCTGGATATCCGGTAAGGAGTGTCCAATGGCTAAAGGGCAATGAAAAGGGAGGAGATATTTTAGCGCACTTTGATATTAGTAGCTTTATTCTGTATCAACTTGGGCCTAAATTTAAAGTAGCTGTGGATGGAAGATATGAAGAGGTCTACCCTCAGGCTACTTTTGATCTCGCGAACTTGGCGCTGAGGCCTGATAGTCCTGGTCATGCAGAAGCGGTGCTGGCTATAGATCCTGATTTTATTATTTTGTGCGAGCCCGCTACTCCGCCAAACGGAATAAAAAAATTCCCAGGGGAGTGGTTGCAGATTTACAGTGACGCTTCCGACGGCTGTGCAGTGTTTTCGCAAAGTCCGCCGAAAGTATCAGGGGAGAAAAGTGACCTAGGCTAGATCAAACCTATCCAAGTTCATCACCTTGCTCCAAGCGGCAGCAAAGTCAGAAACAAACTTTCCTTGAGCATCATCAGAAGCATAGACCTCTGCTAGGGCTCTTAGTTGAGGATTGGATCCAATGGCCAAGTCGGCAGCCGAACCCTTCCAGCGCATCTCGCCAGAGGTGCGGTCACGACCCTCGTAGAAGTATTTACACATTGAGGACTGCTTCCACTCAACATTCATGTCCAAGAGATGAACAAAGAAGTCGTTAGTCAGAGTCTCTGGACGCTTAGTTAAGACGCCGAGATCTGACTTGCCGTGATTGCAGTTTAGTACTCTCATGCCACCAAGAAGCACTGTCATCTCTGGGGCGGTAAGCGTTAGCAAGCAGGCCTTCTCGATTAAGCACTCTTCTAAAGGAATTGAATTCCTCTTTGAAGAGAAGTTCCTAAATGGGTCAGCAATTGGCTCAAGCACAGCAAAAGAAGCTACATCAGTCTGTTCGTGCACTGCATCTGCGCGACCAGGAGAGAAGTACACATGCACAGGATTACCTGCTTTTTTTGCGGCTTCTTCA
>CAZWGK010000182.1:0-4625 GCA_964633685.1 uncultured Bdellovibrionales bacterium
CAACTTAACGACCAGCTAGCTAGCAGAGTCATAGAGCTGGCCCAGAGCAAATGAAGATACATAAGTCTTTCTGCTACATCTCCAGAAATAATGTTGCCAAACGCCAATAATATCGGATACCCCGGCGCTCGATAGATCGCAGTCCCTTGGATCAAACTGAAATTGCTCTGGATAATCCCATGGGCAAAATTCAAGTACTCCCCCGAATCCTCGGTAATCATCACAGGCATGTTTAACATGACTGCTAGAATCTGAGCCCACGGCAGAAGACAAAAAATGAATAGTCCAAATCCCTTAAGAATTTGGATAAAAGACCTGCGCGGAAGGAAACTCACACGAACTGATTAAAAATCAGGTGCCACAGAATCGTCGTAAATTGAACGGGCAGCTTCTTCAGCGAGAGAAACTAGGGCTTCTTGCTCCTGTCCCCTATTGAGCTCTGCATCTGTGAGAGATGATAACGAACCTGCATCTGCACCACTGAAGGCAAAATCAGCGTAGGATGTAACAACAGTGCTGGTTGTTGTGCCATAAGCTCTAGTAACTCTGATGGTTGGATTTCTCCAGATTACAGAGCCATTGTTACGACGCATTTCACCCCAGAGAACAGCAGAGGTGTCATATTGCAAAACGGTATCTGTGCCGGTTGTTACAGAGCGTGCTTGTCTGTTAACTGAACGTATCTCTACATTTAGAGTAGCATCAGCCTCTGATGCTGTTTCAACTACGGAGACAACCCCGAATCTTTCAAAACGCTCGCGTAAGGACTCGGTTACAAGATTTGTAAATCGGTTTTCAGAAGTTTTATTTTCTACAGTGGGAATGTAGACCTTTTTAATATCTGGCGGCAAAACACTGCCACTGTTCTGAAATGTATAGCCACAACCAGTCGTTGTTAGAGCCAAGCCAGATAATAAAACCAGTTTGAGAGCATTTATTAATTTCATCCCTTTGTCTCCTTCAGTCTATTTGTTCGACCGGGCACCTTCTCCATGTATGCTAAAATAGCCCGTCCACGACTTTCAAGTGATTTTAAATCAGCAATATTCTGGCTCTTTAAGGTCTCTGCTAAACCGAGAATCGCTTCATGCTTCTGACCCAGCTCAATCAACATGTCTTTCGGCAAATTTGATTGAATCAGAGCAGCTTCTCCCCCTTGGGCGACTAGCCAACTATCAAATCCTTTGCTGTATGCTTCAATCAGGGATAATCGTTCTTCAGGTGAGCACTCCCGCTCTTTTAAGGCTAGCTCTGCTAGTGATAGAAGCTCCGCTAGTTCCAAGAACACCCTCAGTTAAAGGTTAATTACAATCCGAGGATATTATAACCACAATCAACGTATGTGGTCTCCCCCGTAATGCCAGAGCTCAGATCGCTCAGATAAAACAGGGCTGATTTGGCGATATCTTCCTGAGTAACGTTGCGACGTAGAGGAGATTTCTCTTCAAAGCTACCGAGTAGCTCTCTAAATTTAGGAATTCCAGCCGCAGCCAGGGTCTTTATGGGGCCCGCTGACAAAGCATTAACACGGATCTTATCTTGACCAAGGTCAGCAGCAAGATATCTTACCGAGGACTCAAGAGCGGCCTTTGCAACGCCCATGATGTTGTAGTTCTGAACTACCCGTTGGGCTCCTAAGTATGAAAGAGTAAGAATGGTGCCGCCGTTATCCTTCATTAAAGGATAAGCTCCACGAGCTACTCCAATTAGGGAGTAAGCAGACACATCTAAAGCCAGATTGAATCCGGCGCGACTTGTCTCATGGAATCTGCACTTAAGATCATCGCCGTTTGCAAATGCAACTGAGTGTATCAGCGAATCAATCCTACCCCACCGAGTGGTCAGCTCTGCATAGAGATTAGAAATCTCTGCGTCACTCTGAACGTCACACGGAAAGACATTATTGCAACCGATGCTCTCGGCTAAAGGTCGCAGCCTTTTCTCAATTGCGGCATTGACGTAAGTGAAAGCCAACTCGGCGCCCTCTTCATGAAGCTTTTGAGCGATACCCCAGGCAATACTTCTTTCGTTTGCTACACCGAATATAAGTGCCTTCTTTCCCTCAAGTAGCTTCATGCAGATTGCTCCCGGTTGGATTAAATATGATTCTGTTCAGACAGGAAACAGCTTACTCAGCTTTAGCCTTTTTTGCGGCCTTCTTAGCTGGTTTAGCTGCCTTCTCAGTCTTCTCTACTTTGGCTGAATCATCCTTAGTAGGAGCGGCATTGATTGCACCCTTCTCTACTAATTCGATCACTGCCATTTGAGCAGTGTCGCCTGGACGAATATCAGTCCGAACAATACGGGTGTATCCACCCTGTCTGCTCTTAAAGCGAGGACCTAAGTCGGTGAACAATTTAGCAACCGCTACTTTATCAAAAATAAAGGAGGCAGCTAAACGTCTGTTAGCGACTGAATCCTTACGACCGAGAGTTATATACTTCTCGATTAAAGGACGAAGCTCTTTGGCTTTCTGAACTGTTGTCCTGATTCTCTCTTTGAGAACAAGGGATGTAACCAAGCCCCTTAACAGTGCTCGGCGGTGAGAACTAGTTCTACCTAGTGCTCTTTGTGATAATTGGTGACGCATACATCTATCCTAATTTAATACTTTCCTTATAGAGCTGGCTCAGAGGCAACTTCCCGAGCGCGAGTCTCTAACTCAGCGCGAGATGGGAAATCCTCTAGACGCATTCCGAGACTCAAGCCCATAGTGGTTAGAATCTCCTTAATCTCATTTAGAGATTTGCGGCCGAAGTTCTTAGTTCTGAGCATTTCTGCTTCAGTTCTTTGAACTAGTTCGCCAATGAACTTGATGTCAGCGTTCTCAAGGCAATTTGCACTTCTTACGCTTAATTCAAGCTCGTCGATTCTCCTGAAGAGATTTGGATTGAATGTTTCACGAGGAGACTCTTGTACTTCACCCTTTACCTCTTCTACTACGTAGTCACCTACGAATAGAGATAGCTGGTCTCTCAAAATATGAGATGCCTCTGCTACTGCGGTGCGAGGATCAACGCTACCGTTGGTCCAGATCTCCATAGTCAACTTGTCATAGTCAGTTCTCTGACCAACGCGGGCCTGAGTAATAACGTGATTAACTTTTTTGACTGGGGAATAAATCGCATCGAGATAGATGGTCCCAATTGGAGACTCGTCAGCTTTGTTTCTCTCTGCTGGGATGTATCCACGACCCTTCTTAACGATGATGTTAACATTCAACTTTGCACCCTCAGCCAATGTGGCGATGTGCGCAGATGGGTTAACGATCACAACGTTGGGATCTCCCTGAATCATGCCAGCGGTCACAACACATGGACCCTGAGCTTCGATTCTTAGGTTGGCTTCGTTCTTCTCATCCATTCTCAGAACAACTTCTTTGAAGTTGAGAACGATTTCTGTGACGTCCTCTTTTACTCCAGCAATTGTTGAGAACTCGTGCTGAACACCTTCGATTGAGATCTGGGTGATTGCACTACCTTGAAGAGATGACAACAGAATTCTTCTGATGGCATTTCCCAAGGTGATACCGAATCCACGCTCTAGTGGCTCGGCAACGAATTTTCCATACCGTTCATCAAGAGTCTTTGACTCTATCTCTACACGGCGTGGCTTAATAATATCGGTGAGGCTTGTTCGGCGCATACAGTTACTCTCCCTAAAAACTTTTTTATCAAAAGCCTAATTATTTCGAATACAACTCGACTACGAGTTGCTCGCTCATTGGTTGTGTAATCTGATCGCGAGTTGGCAGAGCCTGAATGGTCGCCTTCTTGCTATCTCTATCAAGATTAATCCAACCTGGAATGCTGCGGCTCTGAGAAAGAGTCAATGCACCAGTTACGGTTACACCTTCTTTCAAGCCTTGCACCACTTCAAGCACATCCCCTACTGAAGTTTGGTAGGAAGGAATGTCGATTCTCTTGCCGTTCACTAGTATTAAACCGTGACGAACAAGTTGACGAGCATGCCTACGTGAAAATGCAAATCCTGAACGGAAGACCATGTTGTCTAGTCTCTTCTCAAGTCTGAGAATCAATTCAGAACCGGTCATTCCCTTACTACGAGCAGCCTTTTCAAAAAGACCGCGGAACTGCTTCTCAAGAAGACCGTAAATTCTCTTGATCTTCTGCTTCTCACGGAGCTGGCCTTTAAAACCAGAACCCTTTGAGCGACGCTTTCCGTGCTGACCAGGACCACCTTCGCGACGATCCATTGAGCACTTCGGACCAAAACATCTCTCGCCTTTCAAAAAGAGCTTCTCGCCCTCGGCGCGACACAAACGACAAACTGAACCACAATACTTGCCCATTATCTTTCGAGCTCCTAATTAAATTCTACGACGTTTTCTAGGACGGCATCCGTTATGAGGAACGGATGTGATATCCCTGATTGTTGAAATGTTCAAACCGCTCTGAGCCAAAGCTCTGAGGGCAGCTTCACGACCAGCTCCTGGTCCACGAATCAGAACGCTTACTGTGCGAACACCGTGCTCCATCGCCTTTCTTGCGGCGGCTTCAGCGGCGACCTGTGCAGCGAATGGAGTGGACTTACGAGAGCCCTTGAATCCACCGCAGCCAGCACTAGACCAAGACAAAACTTGGCCAGTAACATCTGTAAGTGTA
>CAZWGK010000183.1:0-4504 GCA_964633685.1 uncultured Bdellovibrionales bacterium
GATAGTGCTAAGAGAGGGTAAGGCCATAATAAATACATCTGGAAATCCGTACCTAGCCACAGCGGGGTCGGGAGACGTTCTTGCAGGAGTCATCGCGGGGCTAATCGCTCAGGACGCGACACCTCTAGAGGCAGCTTTAGTTGGGGTCTAGATACACGGCCTTTCAGCTGATAAGATTATCAAGAGAAGATTTGGTCCCTTGGTTGCTTCAGACTTACTCCTCGAGATACCGATGGAAGTTGGACTTTTTACTGAGAGATAATTTACGGGTTCACCATGGAGCAATTTAATTTAGTCGAGCTTAAAGATACAGAGGTGCTTGCTAAGAGGGTGGTAGAGCTTATCAACAGACCCAAAGTAATAGCTTTAATAGGGGAGCTGGGGGCAGGCAAGACAACCTTTACTAAAGCATTAATCAACCAGCTTGGCTCAAGTGACATCCCTTCGTCCCCCTCATTTGTTCTTGAGAATCTCTATCAAACTTCGAAAGGAGAGGTCTCTCATTGGGATTTATATCGTCTCAGTGCTCCTCCTGAGGAATTGCTTGAAAGACTTGGTGGCGAAAATAATACGATAATAGAGTGGGCCGATAAGTTTCCTGGCTTAATCCAGTTGGCAGACATTGTAATTAGGTTCTCAATCATCAGTATTGACGGTCACAATGGGGTCGAGAGACGGGCTGAAATTTCCGTAAATAGGCATGGCTAAAAAATTAGTTGTCAAAAAATTTGGTGGCACAAGTGTTGGAGACGTTTCTAGGATTAGGAATGTAGCAAAGCTTGTCGCTGAGCACATTCGGCTTACAGGGGACAAAACAGTAGTAGTAGTTTCAGCGATGTCAGGCGAGACTAATAGGCTTCTGGCACTGGCCAAAAGCTGCGTTAGTAACCCAAATCCAAGGGAGCTTGATGTGATGGTTGCCACAGGAGAGCAGGTAACGATTGCCCTAACAGCAATGGCTCTTAATGAATTAGGCCTGACAGCAAAGAGCTTCACAGCGAGTCAGGCTCAAATATCAACCGACCGAAATTTCACCAAAGCTCAAATAAAGGATATAGCGGCGGACAACTTAAAAGCCGCTTTAGACGAAGGGATAATCCCCGTAGTCGCCGGTTTTCAAGGCGTAGATGAGTTGGGTGACATAACGACACTTGGACGCGGGGGCTCTGATATTACGGCCGTTGCCGCCGCAGCACTTAAGGCGGACGCATGTTATATATACACCGATGTCTGTGGGGTTTACTCTACAGATCCTCGGATATGCCCATCAGCTAAGCTTCTTCCTCAAGTATCACACGAGGAGATGCTTGAGATGGCTAGCCTTGGCGCAAAAGTACTTCACCCAAGATCGGTTTACTTTGCGATGGCATATAATATTCCCCTGGCCGTGCTTTCAACGTTTGAGCCGGAGCGGGGAATAACGTGGATAGTTAGAGAGGAGGAATTGATGGAAAAGCCAATAGTGACCGGGGTTACTTACAGAACTGATGAGGCTAAGATTACAATTCAGAAACTTCCTGCTGAGCCAGATGCTTTGAGTAGGATATTCTCGGCGCTATCGGACGCAAATATTTACATAGACATGATCACACAGACCGGATTTGACGGTCGAAAAACCGATATTAGCTTTACCGTGCTAGACGAAGATAGCAGCAAAGCACTAAACATAGTTGATCAGCTGATCCCCTTGCTCAAAGCAGAGGGAGCTTCCTGTGATAGAAATATTGCAAAAATATCTGTTGTAGGAGTCGGCATGAGATATCACACTGGGGTGGCGAGTCGCGCATTTGAAGCTTTAGCGCGTGAGGGAATCGAGGTGCAGATGATATCAACATCTGAGATTAAAATATCAGTCTTGGTTCCTAGAAAATATTGGGAGGTTGCAGTAAGAAGTCTACACGAGGCGTTCTATACAGAAGCAGCACCTTCAGTTGAGGCTCATGTCTAAGGCTAGAGTTATTCTTGGTGTTCATTAGTAGATATATTTCTCCAAAACTGCGCTCTTTTTATTTCCAATCCCGCTTATTTTATTCCAATCTGTTAATTTTAAGGGGCGAGGTAACCCTTTCTTTGTGCGATAATTCAAAATAGAGGAGGATAATTTATCCGAAATACCTGGAATTAGACTAAGCGCAGCACCATCAACGGATTCAATATTGGCGCGCCTGCCAGAGGCGAACATACTCTCGGGGTCAGCAACTTTGACAGTAGCTGACAGTTCGAGCTCTCCAACAAAACTAATCGCGGACAGAATATAATAAAAAAGAACTATCACGACTAGACATCTCTCGTTATTCATAACTCCTCCATCGCTCTCAGTAATCGCTGCTTTAATCTCGGAGTTGCTAAATCTTTTTAACAGTTTTCCCGATTTTGGATCATGGAATTTACATGCGCAAAAACCGCAAATAGTAGCACAACCGCAAGGGATGGAACGTAATATCGGGGGTATTGAATATTTACAAAGGAGATAAATGCTATTCGGAATATATGAGCTACTCCGAGAAACAATATAGTTTCCCAAACATAAGTCTGTTTTTTTATAAATAAAGAAAGAGATAGAAGAAGAATAATTGAAAGCAGTACGATGCTAGAACCCGCAAGTACAAGAAGAATATACCCATACAAATTGTTAGAGATAATAATATCTGAAATCTTGCCCTCTATTCGGTATTTCTCTAGGTCTCCGAAGCCTTCTTTAATTTTGTATTCTTCCACAAGTGAGTCATTGTGTATTGATACTCTGAATATCCCTGATGGATCTAATAGCGCATAACTCCAAAAATCCTGCGCAGTAAATCGCTCCCACTTGTTTTTTTGTATCTCCATTAGCTCTCTAATCAACTTATATTCATCTTTTTTACTGACCTCTAAATCAAAGGAGGTGTTATCCAGCATTAGTCCTGTTGTAAGGTAAAAAAGACCGGCCTTAGGTAATTCTCTTAAAGTTAATTTGCCCTGATCTAAAACATTGAAACCCACAGTAGAGAGCGGAAGTATCAAAGATATTAAGAAAGAAGCGAATCTCACTCGTCTATCTTGTGACCTCAAAAACCATTGAAGAACCGGAATGGTGATAATGAACTCGAGTCTAACGGCCGCCAGTGCGCCTAAGATCAAGCTCACCAGAGCTACTCGCAAAGAGCTTGGGTGCCTTAAAAACTTTAGATAGAAAATTCCAGCCAGACTGAATAAAACAAAAACGATCCATTCAGTCATCAACAGGATGAAGTAAGGTCTTAAGACAAGAGTAAGCACACAGAGTATGGGAATGAAAACGAGCGCCTCTGACAAAGAGAGGCAAGTAATCGCCACGGCTATTAATATTGCCCAGAGCCCAAAATGGGTTTTATAGTGAGCGCCAAAAAGTTCCCCGTCGGAAGCATTTAAACCTAGACTAAGAAGAAAGGGGTAACCGATGGACCTATGAAGTCTTCCATTCGGTACCTCATCAGCGGAAAGCCTTCGCCAATCAACGCCGGAGATCTCAGATGCAAATTGGTTATATTGGTCAGAATCGGGAAATAGCGCGTGGAAACCAAGATTACTGGGTAGCAAAAAATAATACCCAAATATAACAACGAAGACCAGTAGAGATAGCTTCTTAAAAAACGGTATCATCGGCAAATCATAAGTTTCATGAACACTCTCGGGCACAATAGTTGATCTAACAGCTTCTCAAAAGCGGATATCTTGGCGCATGCACGTAGTTATTGGATTCATGGTTAACTAGGTGGGAATCAAGCAAACAGATCAAGTAACTGCTCTTTTGGTGGCTCTTCTTGGTCGTAATATCTTCGCTTCTTAGACATTCTCGGAGAATAGGCACTCTCTACCCTGTTAGAAACTGAGGAGGAGGCGTTCTCCCGCTCAACCAAAGCAAACGAGAAACTTGCGGCATCAGCCACATCTTGGAGATGTTTCCGTATCTTAGAGGACTTTTCTATGGATCCTGCTAGGCGGGTGGATGCGTCTGTAGGGCGGGCAGTAGCATGTACTGCCGCGCCCATACCCACGCTTTGTGTAATACCGGAGGTCATTATAAACTCCCGGACACATGGGTGCTTAGGCACCCGGGACTATTTGGTCAGCATTAGCGGACCAAACAGAGTATCGGAGGAATAGAACTTTATTTTACAAACCGTGGCAAAAAAGTTTATTATTCAAAAATGGTAATGGAATCGGGTATTAATCTAGATAAGAACGCTTCGTACGGCGTGCATCCGGCGGTCCTAGAGGGACTAAAAGGGATAGATCTATCCGGTCTCTGCAACCCAAGCTCTATTCACCAGGGCGGGCAAGGTGCCAGGTATCTTATTGAGGAGGCTCGCGCCGATATTGCAAAACTAGTGGGTGCGGCCGCGGGCGATAAAATTATATTCACCTCGGGGGCCACAGAGGCCAACAATCAAGTGATCCTTGGCGCAGCACTCAGAAAGGGGGCTCACATGGTTACAACCGCAATCGAGCATCCAGCGGCACTGGAGGCTGCCAGGGAGGCCGA
>CAZWGK010000184.1:0-4473 GCA_964633685.1 uncultured Bdellovibrionales bacterium
AGCAGAGATTCAGTATCTTGATTATCTCCTATTCGGGTTCCAAACCTTATCAGACGATCTTGCTACCCTACACTACCGAAACGTGGGTGGTCAGATTGCTCCGCTGATCGTTAGAACTCGTGGTCACCGCCTTGAAGGCATCTGGCATACAGGCTCGCCGATGGGAATGATTATTCACGGCCTAAGAGGCATGTATATCCTGACCCCAAGGAACATGGTTCAGGCTGCTGGAATGTACAACACAATGCTTAAATCTGACGATCCAGCGCTCCTAATTGAGTGCTTAAATGGATACGGCGTAAAAGAGAAACTTCCTGATAATATCGGTGAATTCACCGTACCACTCGGAGTTCCTGAGATTATCAGAGAAGGAAGTGATGTTACCTTAGTGACCTACGGCTCATGCTGCCGCATCGCCGAAGCCGCTGCCGCCGAGCTAGCTGATTTCGATATCTCAGTTGAGATTATCGATGCCCAAACTCTAGTCCCATTCGACAGACACGGCGTAATTGTTGAGTCCCTAAAAAAGACCAACCGCATAGTATTTATGGATGAGGACGTTCCGGGTGGCGCCTCAGCGTATATGATGCAGCAGGTCTTAGAGAATTGGGATGGATACCGTTACTTAGATGGCAAACCTGTAACTATCGCCGCCAAAGAGCATCGCGGCGCCTACTCCTCTGATGGCGACTATTTCAGTAAGCCAAGCGCTGATGATGTAGTTGAAATCATTATGGGTATGGTTCGGGAATAAGAACCTAGCCCCCCAATCTTTGCCACCATACTCTTGCTGCTTAGAATGCCTCAGAGCGTGATGGCCAAGATTGGGGAGGTTAACCTCTAAAGGGGGTACCTCTAAGATAGTTCGGAACCCCAATCAAGACCTAAGAAGAGAAGGTGGCAAGGAGTCTTCTCTACTTGTCTATCCTAAGAGCCACCGCTCGGCTCTTGCGGTAGGATCGCCGGATTCAAGAATGTATTCTTTTATCCGGTGCAGGCCTCGTCTCAAAGACCTGTTTTGCAGCCTCTTTCGCTTCTAGGGCTTCTCCATCAGCCTAAAAGAGGGACCAATTCATCATTGGTGACCAAGGCAGCTCGGTGAGAATTAAACTAGCCGCCACCTCTAGTCAAGAAAATTCCTCAAGATAATAGATACACCCCTTCAAAAAGAGGATATTAGATAAAAAAGTGACTCCCTACCCATAAAAGAGTAAGGTTCAGGGGAAGAGCGTTCTCACAAATGGAGGTTTTTAATGGTTTGGGAGCTAATCTGGCTGCCACCCGTCACGGTCCTTCTGTATCTCGCATGCAGTCAGAAGACCCGTGAGTGGTTACAGGCTAAAGCAAGTGGTCTCGACTCTCGCCCACCGTCCCCGGTCTGTGTCTGTGGCGGAGAAATCCGTTGCACTGGCTCGGCTCCGATCGCGGAAGGCACTGTCAGGACATACACCTGTCGATCCTGTGGAAAGTATCAACGCCATCTTGAACGTTGATGCACCATAGGGCCTGAACATCACCTGAGGCGAAGAGTCCTTTCTCTCTTTGCCCTGCAAGGTAAGAGAGGCTCTTCGCCCTTTTGATTCATACTAAACACAAAAAGCAAAAAGGCGGCACCAGTTTCCCAGTGCCGCCGAAGTGTCATGTTCCCCTAGAGATCTTAATCTATAATTTCTACTTCTGTCTTAAAGGATGGATCTCCCTTGAAAGTAACTGATGTGTCCGTATACGGATTGCTATCAGTATTATAGGCAGTGTTACAGCCTTGTGGGTTGTAATTCACTACAGAAAGAAGATTCTTTGATAAAATTGGCGCTCCACTGGATAAAACACCACATCCATTTGTATTTTTGTAGTAATGCACCGCCTCAAGCAAAGTATGGCGTTCTCCGCTCTGAATCACCCAATTGAAAGAATCCTGCGTAAACCGCTCATGCGAAACACTGCCACAGGTGCGGGTAACGCGCGTAAGTGGAGCAGAAGTAAATCCAGATGTGCCAGGAAGATTACCCAAAGAAATACCAGACTGCTCAGCAGCGATATTAAATTCTCTGCGAATCACTTGATCGTTGAAAATCCCGGGAATTGCAATCTTAGGGTATGAGCGAACGTTAATCTTACAACCATCAGCATCCAAACATTCCAGAGCAATATTCCTAGTTGCACAACCGAGCCCGTCTAGAATAAACGCGGTTCGAGATGGTACAAAATCTCTTCCGGCGGGGCCTTGTGGTCCAATCGGTCCAACTGGGCCGACAGCACCCTGATCGCCCTTGTCGCCTTTATCTCCCTTCACGCCTTGTGGTCCCTGTGCCCCAGTTTGACTTGAAGTCTGGTTAAATTTGGAATTAACGTAAGTAGTAAAATTATTGAACTGAGTAGCCAAACCGTTAATCTGCTGCTGTAATTGTGTTTTTGAGATTGCTTGAGCCGAATCTGGGTTTGAGCCTATTAATGTCAAAGCTAAAACAGAAAAACTGAGACCCCTTATGAGGTTGTTGCTAACCATATTTTCCCCTAAAAAAAATTAAAACCCTCTCTGATGCATCATTGCCAGAGAGATTACAAAAAGCGTTATTAGGAGGTGTTTGAAAGAAGCATCATAAATTCTGCGGATATTTACGCACAATCTAAAAAATACGAAATTTTTAGAAGAAGATCGGTAAAATTATGAATTTAGAACTATTAGTTAATGAATTACAGGGAGCCAGCAACGTATGAATATCTTTGGCTAACTTTCTGACCTAAAACTTGCATAGCAACTAAAGCTGCAATCGCAATTAGGGATATAAGGAGTGCATACTCTAACAATGAGGCTCCCTTTTCATCTCTCTTCAGAAACATAAATCTCCAATCAATTGAAATTGCATTTGAATTTATTTGTTCTACAATAAAGTCTCTTAGATGCCTAGTGTTGATTTTCCTGGAGTTAAATCTGAGTGAATATTGAAGCAATCCTACAGAATAAAGATAAAGCGGGATTAAAAAAACTGCCAAAAGCTGATTTGCACGCTCATATGATTCTTTCTGCCCCCTTCTCGGCATATCGGGATATTGCAGGCGCAGCGATAAAACCACCTCCTGAAAGATTTCCCGGAGGCCTTTCAGAGTTTCTGGAATACCTGAGAAGAGAGATTTTCATACACTTAAAAAGCTTAGACCATTTTCGTCACCTGTTAAGGGCGACGTTCGAGCATATGATTGATGATGGAATTGTCTATACAGAGCTTAGTTACGATATCCACCTCGCTCTGATATTCCAGGTCGGTTGGGATGAATTAGTAAAAGTAATATCAGATGAGACAAATAAGTATTCCTCCCATTTGCGAGTGAGACCTGAATTCGGCATCCCGCGCGAAACGGACCCAACGATATGGCAAACTAACTATCCAAAAGCATTGGCAACTGAATATTTTAAAAGTATCGATCTTTATGGGGCCGAGCTACACACGCCAATAGAAACTTTCGACTCATACCTCTCTGAAGCAAAGAGAAAAGGATTAAAGATAAAAATCCACTCAGGAGAGGTAGGGCCAGCAGAGAGAGTATTACGAGAATATAATCTTTATAAACCAGCTGCAATTCAACATGGGGTGCGGGCCGCCGAAGATTCTGCGGTAATGTCAAAGTTGGCTGAAAGTGGGGTCACAGTAAATGTTTGCCCATGGAGTAATTATTGCCTCAATGTAGTGGATACTTTCAAAGAACATCCAATTGGTAAAATGCTTAGGGCTGGAATGCGCGTAACAATTAATTCAGATGACCTCACTATTTTTGGTCGAAGTCTCTCAGAGGAATACCTTGCCCTATTTACCGAAGGGGTGCTTTCAGCAGAAGAGATTGATATTGCACGGCTAAACGGTTTAGCAGAGGAAACAAGGGGTTAGTATTTAATTTTACAAAAATCAAAGAAAACTTTATATTTACCAGTAGCTCTTTCAGCTGTACCTACCATAACACTCTAGAATAATTTAATTTACCCAACCTCTTTTATGAAAGAAGAATTCGAAAATCTTCTTAACAAACGGAATCAGGTCCTAGAAGCAATAAAAGGCCGACTACCCAAAAGTGAAGACAGAGATATGTCTATTAACGACTATCTTGCCACTGGAGTATGCCTCCGCTCTCTTTCCCAGATTGAGAGAAAGATATGCAACTTCACCGGCAGAGAGTTCGAAGACAAAAATCCCGATTCTCGAATTAAAGCGATGGAGGACCTCCTAATATTTGGTCGAGAAAATATTCGGTGTCAGAAGATATCTGAAGTATATGAACAGATCAGAAAAGAGGCGTTCCCTTCAAGATATATTGACGCTTGCATCCAAAATCAATCGTGTCTGGATGGTGAGTTTATTGAAGCCGTTATTGTAGGATACCCAGACATTGCAAAAGACGCGGCATCAATTAAAGGGGCGACAGGGGCATTATTTTCTTATCACAAAAAACTCATAGATTCGCGAAAGAAGAGCACTAATC
>CAZWGK010000185.1:0-4456 GCA_964633685.1 uncultured Bdellovibrionales bacterium
AAGACGGTTTTCATAAATCTCCTCCCAGCACATGATTTAAATCAGCTGATTCTTGATGAAAGAGAGAGTAATGGAAGGCTTGAAGTTAAAACTCTAGTCTCTCGTTATCTGCCCAATCGGTTTGTAGAGCGAGTTTTTGAAATCTGGTTGATTAATAAGCCTCTAGCCCAGTTAACTAAGAGCGATATTGAGAAAACGGTGGACTTCTTTCATCGTTGGAGTCTGTCTCCTGCAGGTACCGAGGGGTATCGAACAGCGGAGGTCACTGTAGGCGGAGTGAATACCGATGAGTTGTCCTCCAAAACTTTCGAATCCAAGACGCGACCTGGCCTATACTTTATCGGCGAGGGTGTCGATGTAACCGGTTGGTTAGGTGGTTATAACTTCCAATGGGCTTGGGCCTCTGGATGGTCCGCTGGGCAATATGTCTAGTGGTCTAATCGACTTACTAAAAAGGCAATTTAATTTGCCCTTCATATGCGGATTCCAGTTCTAAATTTGGAGCTTCAAAGATTTCATCAAGAGTCGGTTCAATGACTCTCTCGATCTCCAATCTCCCACGAGTGCTCTCCGTCCGTTGGTTAGCCAGTCCGCAGTGGGCTACTGATTCTCCATCCAAGTAGTATTTTCTAAAGTCCTGCATTACGTTCATGTAATTGATGAACGCATCGTATGGACTCTGATATGGAGAGAAATAGGCATGTACATCTCCATCCGCAAACCATTTAGTGCACATATAGTAAAAATGATCCGAGGTTTGCAGACGTCTCCATATGTCTTGAACAAATGGATCGGCCTGCTTTAACTGGTATGCGAATTCATAGGCCTGATTAAGGGCGCTGTGCTGCATATTATTCCCGCGCCACGCTGTAAGATCTCTATCAACATCGGCCCATGAGGTGAGACGATGAAAAGGGAGTTCAGCTACTGGCTTGTATGAGGCCACTACTTCGCTAGGGGTTTTAAAGCCCCAGTCAGGATGTCTTAATATCGCTTCTGGCAAATGCTCTAAGAACTGAAAAATTCCGCTATCAGCCCATTGGTGCTCACCGAAGGTCTCATAGTCCATGAACAGATTTACAGTCTCACCGCTGCCTGAAATCTGGTGGACCCAATTAGCGAATTTATCGGAGGTAAGTGGAAACTCACCCCAGCCTCGGTTTGAGAATCTAAAAGCAATATCATCAGATAAGCGATAGTTTTTAAGAAGAAGAGGCATTTTTGTGCCAGCTGCTGTATATAGGTAATTTGGGCTTCTCCAGCCTAAGACATCGTCGACACCTTCGGCGATCATCCCTTTAAATCCGAGCTTCTCTACCATCTGACCGATTCGATTTTCGTATATAAGCTCGGTATTTCTGAAAACCTTTGGAGTAATGCCGAAAAGGTCGTTCATAAGCTCAGAGTGAGCCTTTACCTGTTCTTCGAACTCAGCTGGATCATACACTGCTGAAAGAGAGTGGTAATAAGTCTCTCCAAGAAATTCAACACAGCCTGTATCGGCGAGGCGCATGAAGCTCTCAATGGTTTCAGGAGAGTATCGTTGCATCTGTTCAATCGCAACTCCTGTAATTGAGTAGCTTACTTTGAAATCTTTGCCGTATCTTTTGATGAGATTGAGGATTGTATTATTGGTAGGCAGGTAGCATTTGGCGGCAACCTTCTCCATAATTCGTCGATTATTCTCTTCGTCAAAGTACTGATGAGAATTTCCGATATCAAAATGGGAATATCTCTTGAGACGGAAGGGCTGATGGACTTGGAAGTAAAAACATACTGAAGGCATTTTAGTTCACCATTTCGTTATAAATTTGGATTGTTTTGTGGGCCGCGTTTTCCCACCGAATTCTTCGCACCTCTTGTTGAGACATGGCCAGTAAATCTTGACGAATTTCTTCGTAATTTAGTGCTGCAATAATTAATTCAGCCAGTCTGTTTACATCCCAAAAGTCGAATTTAAGCGCGTGATTTATTACTTCGCCTACACCTGATTGCTTTGAGAGCAACACTGGCGTGTTGTGATTAATAGCTTCGAGTGGGGCGATACCGAAAGGTTCTGAGACGCTTGGCATCACATATAAATCGGCTGAAGCATATATTTGTTTCAGTTCATCGCCAGTTACAAACCCTGGGAAGCTGAAGTTTTTAGTTAGCCCGAGCTCTGCGACTCTTTCGATCATTCGACCCAACATGTCGCCGGAGCCAGCTAGAAGAAACTTTGCATCAGGAACATGAGGAATTACCTTGGCGGCTGCTTCAACAAAATAATCAGGTCCTTTTTGAAAAGTGACACGACCTAGAAAGAGGATATTTTTTGTTTTCTTAATGTCAGGCTGATTTTGAATGCCATAATGGTCTTGCATTACGCCGTTGTGCACAGTTTTGATTTTCTCACGTGATACACCATGATTGTTCACAACTAGATTTGCAGTGTAGTTGCTTACTGTGATTATTCGATGGGCAAAATGAGAGGCCATCTTTTCGATCTCATGAATCTGAGAATTTACCCCTTGTCCACTTCGATCTGACTCAAGACTATGAATATGAATTACGAGAGGTTTTCCGGTGAGCTTTGATAGCGCCACGCCAGCAGGAAAAGTCATCCAATCGTGGGCGTGAATCACATCCGCATCGGTATGCTGGAAGTTTTGAATTATTTTTTGGGCATAACGAGCCACTTCATCGAAAATGTTCTGCCCATAGTGGATGTTTTTATTCGGTTTGGTTTGTACTGGAGATAACACCGAGATTCTATCTGAGCGTTTGTGCTCGATTTTGGTCTCGGATGTTGATTCACAAGAATATTGCTCTGGTCTCATGTATGGTTGCAGGTGAGCTGGAATGCCGAGCTGTCTTAATCCTGGGATTTCAGAAGAAGCCGATACCGATTTGTTATTGATGGAAGTAGTGTCTATCAAAGACATATGATCGGCATTTTCGCCGCCATGAACTTGAGGCACGATAAAATCAATTTTTATATTTTGGTAGGAAAGGGCTTTAGATAAGCCTTCGCATGCGGTGCCTAAGCCACCACTTATGTGCGGAGGATACTCCCATCCTAACATCAAGACTTTCATCTTTCCTTCCCATTAAAATCAAATTGTCGAGTGTGCGCTTAAAGAATTGCTGCAACCGATCAACTTACTCTTTGAGTAATAACAGAATCGATGCCAAAAATTAAAAAAATAACTAGAAACAAGATTCTGTTCAGCCGCAAGTAAGATGCGGAAAGATGAGTTTATGATTCAAATATAATATTTTGAGCGATTATATTTGGTGATTTTTACTTCGTTCCGAAAATGCGGTCGCCTGCATCACCCAACCCTGGAACGATGTAGCCATGGTCGTTTAACTTCTGATCGATGGAGGCGGTAAAGATATGCACGTTAGGAAATTCTTTAGAGACGCACTCTATGCCCTCTGGACACGATACAATCGTTACCAGCTTCATCGAGCGGGGATTTAAGGAGGCAAGCTTATCAAGAGCTGCTACAGCAGAATTACCGGTAGCCAACATTGGATCCACAACGATGAAATCAGCCCCCTGAATATTCAGCGGCACTTTAAAATAATATTCTACGGGCTCGAGTGTCTTTGGATCTCGGTATAAACCGATGTGTCCAACCCTAGCAGTTGGTATTAATTCTAACATTCCGTCTAAGATAGCGTTTCCAGCTCTTAGGATAGAGATTATAACTATGTTTTTTCCTTCGATCATTGGAAAATTAGCTTTGGTAATAGGTGTCTCGATTTCAGTTTGATGGGTCGGAAGATCTCTAGTAACTTCATAAGCGAGGAGCATGCTCAGCTCTTTGATTAGGCGTCGGAACTCACCACATGAAGTATTTTTATCTCTCATTATAGAGAGTTTATGTTGGACAAGTGGGTGATTAATTACCGTTACATTTTCTTTCATTTATTTCTCCAAAAACTAGAAAACATTTCCCTTATTAACTACAGGGATAGGTGGGCTACTATCTGCGCGGAGTTGAGCGGCCAATTGCCTTCCTGCAAACCAGGTGCCTCCCTCTAAAACTGCGGCCAGAGGAAACTCATCTCGGGTTTTGCCTAAGATTTTCCTCACTTCCTCTGCGACTTTATCTATCAGAGCAATCGTTAGAGCCCGCCACTCAATAATCATCTGATGATTAGGTTCGAATGGTCCGGGCTCTGATGTGTCTCTTCGAGAGATAACGCCAGCATCTACGAGTAGTCCGCCGTTTCTATATTCAGCTAGTCCCGGTAGCTCATCAACATCTTTTATGCGGATGCCTGCTGTTTCAAAACCATGGAATAAAGAGAATGTTAGCCAGAGTGATAACTTATGAAATGGCAGTAATTTATCCTCTGAGGAAACCCCTTTTATGCAAGGATGTTCCCAGACATCCCCTAGGGCGACTCCAAATGAATTTGGGTGAGCTGGCCAGATTCCACCAAAAAGATCTAGCACGGCTCT
>CAZWGK010000186.1:0-4438 GCA_964633685.1 uncultured Bdellovibrionales bacterium
GTGGAGTCTGCGGAACTTCTGGTTTTGGCGAAGGTTTCTAGATTTCTCTCGTGTTTGCTCTATTCCTTTCTTTCTACCGCCAGTAAACGCCAAGGTAGAAAAGGACTCATTCATGAAGAACGCTCTTGCAGTTCTGATGGTGTTCCTGCTCTCGATGGCGCTCTGTGCTCAAACGAATCCGCCCTCGGGTGGAATCAACGTCAACATCCCCGGTGTCGGGAGTGTTGGCGGCACGGGAGTCAACGCGGGTGTCCGCATCCTCGGGACCGAGGTGGTTGGCGTGGGTGCTGGGGTGACCCCGGCGCCGACGACGACCGCTTCCAAGACGACGCTGCCCGACATGTTCATGATGGTCGAGCAGAACCTGGCGGCCGCCTTGATGGCACTGAATGCGTTGCTGGCTAACCCCCAGACGACGCCTCAGCAGATCGCACAGGCTCAGGCACTGATTGAGACTCTCCGTACAATCAAGGCGCCCCTGGGCGGTGCGTTGACCCCTGCCAAGGCGAGCGCGCCGTCGGGCGGATGATGTCCTCTGGCAATATCTGGCGCGGCCTGCTCATGACGTTCTTTGTCCTGAGCAGCCTAGTAGCCCAGACTCAGACCACCCCACCTTTGATCCGACTGGATCTTCTGATCCTGAAGATTGAAGTGGGTGGTTCGAATCCGGGTGTCGGTCTGCAACCTCCTCGCATCGGAGCTGATGTAGCGGGGGTAGTCGGGGTCTCGGTAGGCATAGGTCTGAGTACCACTCAGCCCTCATCTGCCATCGCAGACTTCGTGCAAGCAGAGTCAGCTCTAGCCCAAGTTTTGCTTTTGATTCAGAGCCTCCTTCAGAATGGTGGTTCGCCTGAGCAGTTGCAAGCGGCTTATCAAGAAGCCCAGCGACTCTCTGCATGGAAGGCAATACTTGGATCGATGATCACTCCTTAAGCAGAATGCACTCCAATGCTTAGGGAGTTTGGGGGTCGAATAATTTGACAGAGGTTATTCGACCCCCACCTTTTGTATTAAATGTTTTTAAGTTCGCAGACTCCTGACTTTTTAGAGCACGCTTATTTCAGGCGCTACATCGGCCAAGTAATCAAGTACGGATTGCGATTGAATGTTTGTAAAAAGAGTTTCGTCCCCAGCACTACAATCAGTTTTAATTCCAGATGATGTGATGCCAATTACTGCCACTTTACCATTCTTAGTGTATGTCGCAGGTCCTCCTGAGTCTCCGTTGCAAGTGTTACTGAGTTCCCCAGTATATGCTGCGATGACGTGATTAGTTGTAACGTTAGTAATCTTCATTTTGCCACCCCTAAGCACCCCTAGATTGTCTGACTCATCCAACCCATAACCATTAATACCAATCATGTCTCCGACCTGGGGTGTTGTTCCTATCAAGATTGGTAGGGTCGGGGCGTTAATGGTAGTTTCAGTTTGCACTATGGCCACGTCATTTATGATTGAATTTGAGCTAACAGCCACGTTGGGATGAATTGAGTAGGCGACAGCGTCGTGAAAAGTCCCCCCGGCATTTACTATTACTGAGTTCACGGAGACTGAGAGGAAGCAGTGAGCTGCTGTTAGGACTTTTGTTGGGCTTACTACAGTGCCTGAGCACAGAGAGGTTTTTCCCTTATTGGTGATGATATTTAATTCAACTATTGGCGAGCCTGATTCCTCACATGTTTCGCCATTAATTACACGCGGGCAAATTGTGACTTCCTTATTGCCCGAATCGTCACCTCCGCCGCCACATGCAGCTAATCCAATTAAAAATGCTATCGAAGTTATCTTAGTTGTGACTTTCATGATTTAAATTCCATAAGATTTTTTAATGAATTAATTGCAGATTGTCTGTTATTAGATCCAAATATATAGGAGCCTGCGACAAGCACATCAGCGCCAGCGTCAATGCACATCTTGCCAGTTTCAGCGTTAATTCCGCCATCTACCTCGATATGGCACTTTATATTCTTTGAATTAACTAGCTCTTTTATTCGTTCGATTTTCTTTAAGCCTTCAGGCATGAACTTTTGTCCACTCCAGCCCGGATTAACTGTCATAACCAGAGCTAGGTCGCACAATTCAATCAAGGGCTCTATCTCCTCAATTTTTGTGGCTGGCTTCAGAGTAATTCCTGCTTTAATTCCTAACTTTCGTATTTCAGTTAGAATCTGAGCCGGATTTTTAGTGGCCTCTACATGGATTGTAATTGAGTCAGCCCCAGCACTTTTAAATTCAGTCAGATGTTTCTCTGGCTCTACAATCATCAGGTGCACATCAAGGGGAAGTTTTGAAATTTTTTTGGCGGTTGAAACCATGTTGTCGCCAAATGTGATTGGGGGAACGAAAGAGCCATCCATCACATCAATGTGAAGCCAGTCTGCGCCGCAGCTCTCAATATCCTTTATATCTTTATTTAGCTCGCCAAAGTTGGCCGAGAGAAGAGATGGCGCGACAATGATTTTCTTATTCATAAAAATACTCGGGTGTTACCCCGATACTATACAAAAAAGTCCCCTTCGGAGAGAGGAAATCCTTTCAATACCTCTGCAATATCCATCTTTTTTTTGCCCTCAATTTGGGCTGTTATCACCGAAATCGCCTTATCTGCGCACTGTATCTCTAACCTGGTTGAGTCTGAGGCGATAATTTGGCCAGGTTTATATTGACCACTTTTTAGAGGCGTTACAATCCGTGTTTCAAATATCTTCACCCTTTTGCCGTTGAATGTAGTAAATGCCCCGGGAACTGGGTTGAGGGCTCTGATTAAATTGTGGACTTCCGCAGCAGGCTTATCCCAATTAATTTTAGTTTCCTCATTCTCTATTTTATGAGCATAGGTTACGCCCTCAATGGATTGAGGTCTCGCTGCTATTTTGCCTGAGCAGATATCAGGTAGCTTTTCAGCTAGGAGTTTAGCTCCGACCTCGGCCATAGTGTTATGAACTGTCTCTAGCGAGTCATTTGGTCCAATAGAGAATTTTTCTTCACAATAAACAGGACCAGTATCTAAACCGGCCTCCATTTTCATAAGATCGATGCCGGTTTCTGCATCTCCAGCCATAATAGCTCTTTGCATAGGAGCAGCCCCTCGCCATCTTGGCAAAAGAGAGCCGTGGATATTTACGCAACCATGCTTAGGTAAATCCAATATCGCTTGGGGTAAGATTTGACCAAAGGCAATCACAACTCCCACATCAAACGGACCGAACTTGCTTGCTTCGGCAATAAATTCACCTTTTTGCTTTTTGATACTCTCTGGTTGGAGAACGGGAATGCCGTTTTCTAGAGCTATTTTCTTGATTGGAGACGGAGTTAAAATGTGTCCTCGACCTTGTGGGCGATCTGGTTGGGTCACTACGCATGTAACTTTGAGATTATTATTTCCGATCAGAGCTTTTAATGTGGGAACTGAGAAGTCAGGAGTGCCAAAAAATATAATGTTCATTGATCAGTCGAAGTCCTGATTTTTTTCTAGCCATTTTTTAAATAACTGTTTTTTAAGATGGCTTAGTCGGTCAACAAAAAGAACTCCATCCAGGTGATCCAGCTCATGCTGAATTGCCCGAGACATGAGCCCCTCCGCCTCTACTTCAAAGAAGTTGCCCGCAACATCTTGCGCTTTAACTTTTACCTTGTCACTGCGCTCTATAATCTCTCGGAACCCTGGAATACTAAGGCAACCCTCATCACTTTTTACTTTTCCCTGCTTTTCGATGATCTCAGGATTGATAAATACAATCGGCTCATCTCCTTTTTCAGAGACGTCGAGTACAAATATCCTATCGAGCACACCAACTTGATTTGCGGCGAGTCCGCAGCCTATCTCCTTGTACATAGTTTCGATCATGTCTTCAGAGAGTTTTTTTAGTTTGGAATTAAATTCAGTGATAGGTTTGGCCTTTTCTTTGAGGACCTTTTCAGGATATTTTTTTATAGGAAGCAGTGCCATATAAACCTACCGTGATGGCTTTTATCTTACCATAAATACTGGGATTCGTAAAAATTCGGATATTTTCTCCCGCTAAATTAAGAACCGTGTCATAATATGGGGGTGATAAATCTCGAATTACATGAGGCTCAACTGTTTAGATTGTTAACTGGCACCTTTGGTAAGGAGCGGGTTATTTACAATATGAGCCTAAATACCATGTGTGAGCAGCCAAGAGTTACTTTTACCCGAGAATCGTGGTGGCGTGAGTATAAGTGCTTATTTGCTATCACAGATAACCAATACGACCCTAAGCTAATCGTAGATTTTGCACCTGGTTTTAACGGTGTAATCGATGCTGAACAGGCGTACCGTCGAGATGCTGCCAAGACGGCTTTAAATGCTCATGGATTGCACTATATCGGTATTACCAAGGATGAGTTTGAGCGGATATTAGATCCAGATAGCAATTTTGGTCTAATAGAGCTTCTTGAGCTGAAAGTGGAAAAA
>CAZWGK010000187.1:0-4436 GCA_964633685.1 uncultured Bdellovibrionales bacterium
TTCTCTCCCAAATTGTATGTTCTAGCACCAGACGATATAGCTTCTCGCCAGCCAGCTCAAAAATTCTCATGTCAAAGCCGAAAAGGTCGACAGCCACTTGCCTAACTTTTAAGAGCATAAAAGAGTTAGACCATTCACTCACCATGGGCCAAGCAGTCATCTGACTAAGGCGACTGGCTGAATTTATATCAAAAACAAAAACTCCCCCAGGATTTAGATGCTTTTTAGCAATGTTAAAAACTTTGATCCAGTCCTCATAAGCAAGTAGATGATTGAGGGTATCAAACAAACAACAGACTATGTCAAAAGTATTATCGAGCTCCAGTTGTGTTAAGTCTGCTAACTTAAGACGAGCATTCGGTACCTTACAAGATGCGATTTCGAGCATTTGTGGGCAATTGTCTACCCCTGACACCTCATATTCTTTCTTGAAAATATCAAGCAGCGCCCCAGTCCCACAACCAAATTCAATGAGACTTTGTGCAGTCGGTGCATGCCTTTTTAGCAATGTAACTAAGAATACACCTCCCCTAGATCTGTCGCCCATGGCCAGATCATAATACCTTGCAAACTTATTATACGCCTGTCCATTTTCATTCATAACAAATAACCCTATACGAAGGGATGAATATTATCGAGCGGGGCTAAGGAAGTCGGCCCCACATCTTTTGGTATCAAGAATAAATTAGAACCAAAACTGAGGGGAAACAGCGAGGGAGCAATAACTTTTACAACATATCGACTTGAAGCCAAAGAGCTTTCTTGTGGAAACACATGTAAATAGAGTTTATGCTTTTGCGCAAATCGATGAGCGTTAAAAGGCACTGAAGACTGCCAGTGCCGAGCCCCACCGGGACATATTTGGCGCATAATCTTCGAGATACTCTTTTTAAGCCTAGGTAAATTACCCCTCATATTCCACCATAAAGTTTGGTCCCAACCAGAGTTTATAGCCTTGATTTCTTGTGGTAAATCCTCTTTGTATAGTAAAATAAATAGTTGAATAAACTCGAGTATTGCTTTGCGAAAAGCCTCGGCCATCGAACTGCAACAACCAGAACCAAAGCAATATTGAACAGGCCCCTGTGTTGTTTTCCAGCCAAATATAATTACCGTTATGAGTTCTTCTGATACACAATTAATAGATAATACATTCAATCTCATTCCTCTCGCAGAAAAATATTCTAGAACAGACCCTAAAACATAGCCGTCCGGATCTTTATCAAGTAGATAAACCTGTTGCCCAGGGTGCTGAAGCCACAACCGCATTAAAGAATCTCGTTCCACCAGTTCAGCGGTTGCATTGTTAACTGCGGTTTCGAAATCGCTGCAACACGCACAGCCATTCGTTGAATAAAAAGAAGTCTGCGCCGACGGCGTATATAAAGAGAGGGGGAGATGATAAATTTTGCGACATGACAACTCAAGCGTTTCTATCCACTCTAAATGGTCCGAAGGACTACCCCAAAAGTTAGCGCCCGGCTCAAACCAATTATAATGAAAACATTTGGGAGAAACCAAGTTATGAGTGCCACCATAGTCTGCGTACCTGCAGCTAAAAGAGGAGCCGCCCTTATTCATAACAACTAACCTCTCTAGTGCTTCACTGTTAGCGCGAGTTCGGGCTAGTTCTAAATTCAAATCAACAGCACAGCCCACGGCGATAGCACCATCCAGAGGCCGAACCAATCGATCCATTACGAAATAAAAAGTCAAACTATTCAATTTAAATGAATGCTCTAAGTGCCCCTCTATAATCTTAACTTTATTTTTCCTCACAGGCATGACCGACTGCTATGAAATAAAGTGGCTCAAATTCAAACGGCTCAGTTCCAAACAACTCACTGAACTTAGTGTCTACAAATGCTGGGCTCATAAATGTTCCCAATCCGTAGCAGTGGGCCGCACTTATAACATTCTGGCCCAGTGCCCCTGCCTCCTGCAATAGAAAATTATATTTCTTTGCACATCGATATCTCCACATTACTCGCTCAAAAATGGAAACCAAAAACAAATCAAATGCGGCCTTCCGTGAAAACTGCATACCTATCGTGACCGCTACTACATCATCTTCATTGATGGCCTTATTGGATTTCCGCAGTTTGTGCTGACCGATACTATACCAGTAAAGACCAGATTCGATTCCGTCTACATTGTGTATAAAAACCGCAACTTCAAAACTTGTAAATTTAGAATTGGAGAACTCCGCGGAATCTTCCTGCACTTTTGTTTCGGCATGAACTCGAATCTGCCGTGCTTCAGCAAAAGCAGCATACATCAACGAAGAGAAAGTCTGCAGACTCACCGCTCTGTTAGCAAAATTTCTAATGGTTCTTCGCCCTATTAACGCCTCAAAGAAATTTAAATCGGAGACTATCTCTGGAGCTGGCAACTCATAAACTGCCCCACACAGATTAACACTTACCCCATCAAAACTAGGCCTAGGGAAAGCTATTTGGCTATCATAAGCGTCATACACTGCTCGCCTCGAATCAACCCATGACGGTGTTTTAGGCTCGATAAACTCTTGATCCATATTATTTAAAAGCAGATATGCCAGATCTTCCCAATGATGTTTCTCCCAAATTTTCAAGTAATCCTCTTGCAACTTGCAAACGGCGGGATCATCTACAGAGAACAGAGCACCAATATTTATGCAATCGTTAGCGATTTTGATAGCTCGCATTTTATCCACATTCAGCTCTATAGCTATACCGTCAACTATTGAATCGAACTCTAGCTCGCCGGCCTTTTTTGCAAGTATATCAAACACCGCGACTGTAAGAGGGAAATCAGATAAGTGAAAACAACGCTGTAACAATGGATTAAATAACTGAAAGCAGTTTCCCTCGTTACAAAAAAAAATGCGTTGAGTAAAGTTAAATCTGTATACTTTTGACATATTCAACCGAATAAACATGCTCGCAGACACGGTTCTTCTAAATAATCAATCCCAAGTAAGCAACTAAGCTCCTTCTCTCTAAATGGAAAGTCCGCGAGCTTTTTCAGATTCAACAGGCTCGCACAGTTTTCTGCGTTCTGAATGACATGCCCCATATCAATAAACACAGCTCGACTCGACCGGATATCACGATAACGCCACATTGACCTACGGACTACCGATGTTAGTACTAGACAGAAAAGAGGCTCCTGATCGGCCTGCCGAACTTGAGACAATACCCCGTAAAGCGCTTGGTCCAGCCGACTATCACAATCCTGAAAAGCAAGCGCGTCTAGCTGCCCATCATCCTGAGTATTAAAATGATAGACCCCCCTCGGATAAAAATGGTCAGTCAAGAAAATTAAATAAGCTTCAGTTGGATGACGAGCCCCACCGGAAGGCACCACTTTTCGAACGAGAGATACTCCATCTTTGGTTACTACGTTGGTGACCCCAAAACTAAAGTGTAGAAATAAGTCTAGATCCGAACTGGAGAGAGAAGCCTTGCATGCCCTTGTAGTGTTATCAGCTGGACAATTAATAAGCGCTAACACTTGCTCAAATCTCACCGAAGGATAATCGCTTGGCTTGGTTATCTTATAACTCTTAATAACAGCGGAATTGGTCTTAAACGGGCTGGGCGGATCTGCCACAATTCTATAAGCATTCATGAAATGCTCGTCCAGCTTATAAGCCCCTGGCTCTGCATAGTTCAGAAAAGGATATGCAAAACTAGCTGCATGAATATAAGCCGCGTCTCTATATCCAAAAGCAGCCCACTTGTCGCAGCGAGTAGCAAATTCAACAACAGGATCATCTTCGTGCAAGATTATCCTGTTGTCTATCAGACCTTGCAAATCACTACGTGACCTACCAGACCGCTGAAGGAAATCCTCTACCTCTGAACTATCGCGCCATGACCTGGCAAAATTAAGCACCTCAACGAGAGTCCGGTTAGAGGAGAAAGTCCTTTTGGAAAAGTAATCGTCCAGGACCACTCCCCTTTCTGAATGAACCTTAACGCAAATAAATGGATTTGCCTTTAGTTTGGATCCCAAGACTACCCTATAGGCACAAACCGTCTACTCTTTAGTGGACAAGTACTGATCTCGAATTCGCGAAACCTGGATGGCAGCTTCCTTAGGCTGACCTTCTAACTCAACATTTGACACTCTTTTCCCTATTCCGCAATGCCCTGACCCACTGCCGCCACCCTGAAGCAACGACACATTCCTCAAGTCAATCTCTTCAAAAAGATTGCAATCCAGCTCAGACCTAGTGAGCACTACAGATTCATTCTTAGTAACAGATTTCATTGGCTCTCCTTTACGAAATATCTTCGACGAGGGGAGACTACCCACTTATTAAACCGAAAACAATAAAATTCGACCTAGCCAGCCAAACGATTGCCCCCGCAACTATCCGCAAAGAACTGACCGAAACCACCATAGTTAATAGGTTACTACGCTTAAACCACTGGAATTAATGGAACTAA
>CAZWGK010000188.1:0-4419 GCA_964633685.1 uncultured Bdellovibrionales bacterium
TGAGGCCTTTGCAAAAATACCTATAAGAGTGACTCCGATTAAAGCTGATAGACATAAATAAATACGGATTTTTTTTGATTGAATCGCCATCAGCCCAGAAAGAGCCAGAGCCAACATAAAAGTTCTTGATCCACTAGAAAGACCGGCAATTACAACGATTACGATGCCAAAAATGAACCAAATCGATTTAGCCCTTACTCCTTTAAACAAAAAAGGCAGAAGCAGACCCAAAAATAAACCAGCCGAATTAGGATCTGTAAAAAATCCACTGGCCCTCTCGGTAATTGTCCAATGCAGCTCTATTTTTGGTAAAAAGGAAGGCCACATACCCACCTTTTCAAGTATCAAAGTGAGTCCGCCAATGACTCCACTCAGAATAAAAAGATTTAGTAATTTTTCTTGATGTTTTTTCGAAGCAATTGCACTTATTAATAAACCAGCTATCAAAAAAACCAACCAGAGCATACCTGAGAATATTCTCAACTCAGGTAACCTCCTCTGAAGAAACCACTCCAAAACACCTGCTGGACCAAAAACTTCGGTAACTACCGTTAGTCCGTCTAAGCCTAACCCCTGCCAGAATAAAATAATTATCCAACCAAGATATATTCCAAAAAGTGGCGCAAAAACTTTTACCCTTCGATGCGAAGTTTTAGAAAATAAATACAAAATTGAGACTAAAAGTAGCGAACCGCTGACCAATTCACTATTAAACCGCCCCATTAATGGTGTAAGAAAAACGATCAGAGCCGAAAGCCAAATCATTTTTCCCTCAATTTCTTACTCTTTCTTAAAGATCTCTGAGCTACCTCCGATACCACTATCTCATGAGCTTTGGGACTAAGATCATCTCTGCCGTTTGGGGCCCACAATAAAATATTCTCATCGTTGAAAATTGAGGGTAGCTCTATCGGCTCCCGCATAAAATCTTTCAAAATAGTGAATAAGTGTCCCTTCAGATTAGGAATTGTGAAAACTCCCACCGGCCCAATTTGACCCCTAAAAAGCCCCTCTTTTAGAGCCCCAACCTTAAAAGAGCTTCTTTTGTAATGCTTCCAATCAAAATCTAACTTATAACCACCCGCCTTCTGAATCTGCACCTTACCTCGATCATCGTAAGTTCCCACGAAAGCTCCAAGGTATTTCCCCTCGTAGTACGCCATAGCAAACATTAACCATTGGCCTGGTAAAAATCGGATATCGGAAAAACGGTACCAACCCCCGCTTTTACCATCAAAGCTAAAGTATATCTCTGGACTCATCCACTCTCTGGATGCCCTAGATAAGGCCAAGCCGTAACCTTTAGTAGCAGGTCCTGTTTCATTTAGGTGCGAAAGTAAGAACATCCGCCCCTCTTTGCTGGGTAAGCTTCTCAGGTTGAACCAGGAAATGACTAAAAGATTGCCATTTTGCGGTGGGGCTAAATCGGATGCCTTACTGACTTTTATGAAGGTTCCTCGCTCAGTTATATCAATTGGATCACCGACAAAACGGTCCCCAAAGATATCCTCATACGCAGGTTCTGAATCCAGTAATCTTGATGAGAGCCACGGTCCCAGCACTAGGACTGGAACCGCAAACACAATCAGGAATAGAGCTAAAAGCAGTAAATTACTGTTGCTCTGTTTGCTCGCTAGATCCCTCGCCATCTACTTTCTTAGTCCTTTTTCCGCGAGGGCCACGACGAGGTTTATCGGATGCGGCTGAAACTTCACCCTCTTTCTTCTCTTCCTCTAGGATCTCAATCTTGACGCTTACGGGTATTGTTACTGAAACCTCAGCGTGCAGCTTAATCTCAACCTCAGAGCTGCCAGCCTTACGAATAGGCTCAGGCAATCTAATTCTGCGACGGTCAACATTGTAACCAATCTTGGTTAGTGCAGCTTCAATATCTTTATTTGTAACAGCACCAAAGATCCGACCTTTATCGCCAGACTTGAGTGTGAAAGATAAGCTCTTGCTCTTTAAATCTTCAGCCAATTTCTCAGCTTCACCGCGCATCTTTACTCTCTTGGCATTGATGCTTACAAGCTGGTGATTGACTTGGCGAGCGTTCTCCTCTCTGGACTCCATTGCGATGCCTCTAGGAATCAAGAAATTACGGGCGTATCCACCCTTGACCTTAACTTTATCACCGATAAATCCGAGAGCCGCAAAATCTTCTCTTAAAATAACTTCCATGACACGTTTCCTTTAAAATATCTCCGATTATCCTAGTTCATCATTGCAGATTGAATGAAGTCGTCGGCGTCGACGTTAAAATCGACAGGCTTACGACCAGTAGATTTAAACTTCTTAGACTTAATATCTGTTCTTAGAGTCTGGTATCTCACTACCTCGTCTGTGATAGAGAGAATGCGTTGAGCCTCTGCAATCACGGCGTGGTTATCACTCTGGAACATGTAATTGATATAGTAACCGTACTTGTTAGTACCCATCGTGTAGGAGAGTTCGCGTTTTCCCCAATTTTCAAGAGTGATGTTCTGGGCTCCCTGAGCAGCCAACAGCTCCTTCATCTTCTTTGCTTCGCCTCTAAGAGTAGCATCGCTGAGGTTTGAATTATAAACCACAACTATCTCGTAAGTTCTCATATCCAATTACTCCATCAAAAATCTTAGGAACTGAAGGCCTGTTGAGCCCGTATCATTCCCTCTTTTATTAAAATTTCTAAGGCCTGAGTAGCATCACCAACTGACTTATCTGCTACCGTTCTCTCTTCTGGGGAGAACTTTCCAAGCACCCAATCTGCTATCGGATGTTGTGGATTAGTGGGTCTCCCGACACCTACTCGGACCCTAATAAAGTCAGGTCCTCCACACATCTGCATCACAGACTCTACCCCTCGATGCCCTCCAGCGCTACCACCCTTTCTAATTCGGATAGTACCTAACGGAATATCTATCTCATCAAAGACGACTACAACATCTTCGAGGTCTACCTTATAAAAACTAATTACTGCTTGCAGTGGCTCGCCACTACGATTCATGAAGGTCACGGGCTTAACGAGAACTACTTTCTCATCACCTACCTTCGCTTCGGCAGTCTCAGCTCCACCTCTATTTTTCCAAGAGACGGGACCAGCGAACCTATCCAAAACTTCGAAACCGATATTGTGCCTGGTTCCTTTGTACTGCGTACCAGGATTACCAAGGCCCACTATCAACTTCATAAAGGTCTCCCGACCTTAAAAACCGAGGGTTTCCCCTCTGAAATCTACCTACTTCTTAGCAGCAGGAGCCTTAGCAGCATCGGCCTTAGCACCTTCAGCAGGAGCAGCACCCTCAGCAGGAGCAGCAGCAGCAGCAGCAGCACCTTCAGCAGGAGCAGCAGCAGCGGCTGGAGCAGCTTCTTCAACCACTCTAACTGTTACCACGCTAGCTACAGTATCATTCGGATTGCCAGCAAGCTTTACGCCTTCTGGTAACTTAACATCTTTTGCCTGCATGCTCTGATTGATGTCGAGAGCTGTAACATCAACAACCAATCGCTGAGGGATATTCTTTGGCAAACACTTAACGCTCAACTTGTGCATAGCAACGGAGAGAACACCACCGTTTAACTTAACACCCATCGCTTCGCCAGTAACCTTTACAGGAATATCTATCACCAGCTCAGCATCTGGCTTTAAGCCTAGAAAATCGATGTGGATTGGTGTGCTCTTTGAGAGGTAATCTTTTTGCACTTCTTTAACGATCGCCAGCTTGCCATTCAGGACCTTATCATCACTCTTCAACGTAAAAAGTTGTGAAGCTGAAGCCTTTGTAGCCAAACGCGTGAACTCATTTTTGTCCACTGACAACATATGCGGAGTGTCGCCTGCGCCGTAAATAACACCCGGGATTAACCCTTGTCTCCTGGTTCCACGACAACTTGAAGAACCAGATGATGTTCTCGATGATACTGATAAAGTAAACTCTTCCATGGTAAATATCCCGGAAATACCAACAAAATTATCTATAATTACTTAACACCGGCAGGAACGAATGATCTCCGTTAAAAAAACTATTGAGACAAATGCTCGTTAGCCGAAAAAGTAAGCCCTGGATATTAATCATAAAATCGATTCTGGGTAAATAGCTGGCGAAAAAACAGTTGTTTTACTGCCCTGGCACTCTAAGCGAACCTAACAACCTAAATTTATTGAACTATTTAGATTCGCTAAACAATTTGCTAATTGAATCCTCGTGATGAATTCGCTGGATGGCGTCTGCAAATATGGGAGCGACCGAAAGTATCTTAAATTTGGGGGTGTTAGCGGCCAATGGTTGTTTGATTGAATCGCACACCACAATTTCTTCTAGATTAGATGCGGCTAACCGCTCAACCGCGTTACCTGAGAGAACAGGATGAACACAGGCTGCAATTACCTTCACTGCCCCCTTCTCAAGAAGAGTATTAGCAGCCTTCATCAAAGTGCCA
>CAZWGK010000189.1:0-4393 GCA_964633685.1 uncultured Bdellovibrionales bacterium
CATCTAAGCGACACGATTAATACCGTCGTGCTCGCTCCTATAAGATTATAGTTCGGGCTGCTTAGCTTAAAGGCAGGCTCAAACCCCATTTATTTAGCGATGAGCACCATAGAGACGAGTTTAAACGGTTTTATTATCAAACGCCGTCACCTTTTCTTTGATAAAGAAAATTCGCAGGCATCCCGATGTTAACCATGAAGTGGTCCCTCCTCTCTGTTCAAGGAGTCGATCACCAAGTGAAGGAAGGAAATCAGTAATCAAAAGGACTTGATACTGTGGGAACAATAATAAGCGTCATCGGAGTTACTGCCTGCGTACTTATCGGGTTCATCGGACCGGGAGGTCCGTTGCCGGTGCTATTCCAACCTTTCGAGCTGATCGTTATCGGTGGTAGCGGCATATTCACCGTCGTTGGTTCTTGTACCAAACCTGTAATTAAAATCACCATGGCTAATATTAAATCCGCGATTAAGGGCAGCGGTGTAAGTAAAGAGAAATACATGGATCTGCTAGGTCTAATGGCGAACACTTTCGATGTAATGAGAAAAGAAGGCGTACTAGGAATCGAGGGAGACCTTAATAACGTGCACGAAAGCCCACGATTTAACAAATATCCTAAGGCCTCACACGACCACCACTTGATGGAGACTTTTACCGGAGCACTAAGATTATTCGTTGACGGCGTAGTTAATGCTCATGATTTAGAGAAACTGATGGATGCTGAGGCAGAAGCTCATCACGAAGAAGTAGCAATCGGACCATCTGTTGTAGCAAAGCTAGCGGATGCCTTCCCTGCCCTTGGTATCGTGGCCGCCGTGCTTGGCGTTATCATCACCATGCAGTTCCTAGATGGGCCACCTGCTGAAATTGGTCACCACGTAGCCGCAGCTCTTGTAGGAACCATGTTAGGTATCTTGTTATCATACGGATATGTGGCTCCGTTGGCCGCAAAAATGGAAGCCTGTAACAAGGAACAAAATGGTTTATTCAAGTGTATTCAGGCCGGACTTGTAGCGTTTGCAGGCGGATCTCCTCCTGCAGTTGCACTTGAGTTTGCGCGTAAAAATATACCAGGATTTTTTAGACCAACAGCAAAAGAGCTCGAAGAGCTTATCAAGACCTCTAAAGGATAACGGAGCGTCAAATGGCTGATGGCAAACCGATTATAGTCATCAAAAAGAAAGGTGGACACGGCGGACATCACGGTGGTGCGTGGAAAATTGCCTATGCCGACTTCGTTACCGCCATGATGTGCTTTTTCATGGTTATGTGGCTGGTCAACACAGCCAGCGTTGTTACAAAAGAAAATATCGCTTCGTATTTCCGTCGCCCTGGTCTCTTTGATACTGGTTCGGGAACTCCACTCATGACGGGGCAAACTGGTATTCTTGATGATGCCTTCGCACCAAACAACAATTTTAAAGCCGGAAGCCAAGGTGGTAAAAATGATACCGTAGACCCCGGAATTAGGGGCGACCAAGATGGCAACCTCAGCTCATACGGCGAGGAGTCGGATAAAAAATCTGAGAAACAGAAAGCATTTGAAGCAACCTCCCCTAAAACTGAGGTCCAGAAAGGTGAGGATGTTCCAACCTCTCAAATTGGAGAGAAAGATGATCCTCAAAATATTAAATTCGGCGGCATTACCATAGATAAATCAGAAAATGCAGCCCTAGAAGCGAGCTCGGCTGATCAAACAGGCGCTGGCGGAAGCACTGGTGCGGGTAATTTAACTGAGCCAAGCAGCGAGGTCGCCGAATTTCAAGCCGCCGCATCAGACATTGAGAACCTATTCAGAACATCTCCTGAACTTGAACAACTCTTAGGGCAAGTCGATGTTAAAATTGACTCAGATGGACTCAATATCGAGATTGCCGACTCTGATAAAAACTCAATGTTCCAACTAGGTAGTGCTCGCATAGTGCCGGAGGCTGAAGCTGCTTTTGGCAAATTAGGCGGAATCATCGGACAATTAGACAATACAATCGATATTGTCGGACACACTGATGCCCGTCCTTTTGCGGCAGGAGATCGCGGCTATAGTAACTGGGAGCTCTCCACAGACCGCGCTAACGCAGCCAGACGTTCTCTACAGAAACAAAATATAAACTCCGAACGGATAACAAGTGTTATCGGAATGGCAGATAAGCTTCTAAGAAACCCTGATGACCCTCTTGCCGCAGTCAACCGTAGAATATCATTAAAAATAAGATTCAGAGTGCCTCAACCTACAAAACTTGATTCTGAGAAGTTAGACCAAATTATAAAAGCACGTGGCAAGGAGGCTCTAAATAGACCCATAGCTGACCCTAACCAAAGCACCGGAGCCCCGTCCTCCCCAATCTCCCCAGGAGCAGTGTCTAACAATCCAAATCAATCCGCTGTTGTGAGTCAGAATAAAATCATCTCACATACTTACACTCCGAAAGAGATCATCAAGGCAGTAAAGAAAGACTCTAAGAAAACACTTCAATTACCGCCCGAAAGAAGTCGGAATTATGCGCCGACTCCTGCCGATAACGTTTTCAAAGATGCCCCAATTTTAGGAGCACCTGACCCTTTTGATTTCTAATTGACACCTGCAGACGACCAGGCGATCATTCTTAAATGACTACCCAAAAAATTATTGCCCTAGCCTCTCTATTATTAGCTCTAGCCGTAATTACTGGGGCCTTTGGTGCTCATGGCCTTGCAAAAAAAGTGGAGCCGTATCTTTTAGAGGTTTGGCATAAAGGTAATTTCTACCATTTTATTCATGCCCTCGGAATTATGAGTGTAGGGTTTTTGATGGCTTTAAATTTGCTGCCCGAGAGCGTGGCAAAAAAAACAGTAATCTTGTTCATGATAGGAATTGTACTTTTCTCAGGCTCTCTTTACGCCCTAACTTTGACCGGCCTTAAAATTCTCGGTGCAATCACCCCGTTTGGGGGAATTTCTTTTATTGTGGGCTGGGTGTACTTGGCCGTTCAGTTGTTGAAGCAGCCTTAGCAGCGCGATCCGCAAAATAAATAAGCCCATCTCGCACTAGCTTCACAACCAAATCTACCTCTGCGCTAGTGATGCCGAAATGAGGCGTAAATCTCAATGCATTCGGTCCACCATGAATCACGTTCAAACCTTTGTACCGCAGATATTCTTCTACTCCACCTCTACCGACCACGGGGAAGAGGTTCTTTTCAAGCTCCACGCCAAAAAGTAATCCAGTTCCCTGAACCTGGGTGATAATTGCTGGGAACTCAGCCTGCAGCTTTCGGAATTGATCCAAAAACTCCTTGCCTCGCTCCTGAACATTCTTGGCCAGCTCTGGAGTAACCGAATTTAATACGGCGGCGGCTACATCCAACGCCCGTGGATTCGTCGTCATGGTATTACCGTAGAGCCCAGTGCGATAAATCTTAGCCACAGGCTCAGTCAGTGCTACCACTGAAATCGGGTACTGCCCTGCATTGAGTGCCTTTGAGTAAACCTCCATATCTGGAGGCTCGACCGTCTCAAATCCGGGATAATCCACGATGCTCAAACAACCGTGAGCCCGGAGTCCTGACTGAATAGAATCGGCTATCAAGAATGAGCCGTGTTGTTTTGTTAGCTCTCTTAGGGTTGAATAAAATTCAGGGGTAATGCCTAACCCTGGATTCCCCTCGCCCATGACCGGCTCAAAATAAACAGCTTCAATAAAAATATTTTCCTTTTCAGCTCTCTGAAAAAGATCTCTAACACTCTGACTATTATTATTTTCAAACAAGAGGAGCTGATCTCGATTTCGATAAGAGGCCAGATATTTTTTATAATTCTTCATGCTTGAATCAGATATCTGAGCTGCACTATCAGTTCGGCCATGGAATCCACCTTTTGCAGCGGCTAGCATTATCTTCTTGCCAGCATGTCGAGCGTCAGGCTCTGTCAAACTCTTTGAATGAACATCGACAATTCTGTAAGAAACCGTCACACCTTCAGAGCCACTATTCATCCAGATAAAGTGAGAGAATGGACACCCACCAGCTCGGGTATACCCTATTTTTTTTCTTAAAAGCTCGATTACAGTGTGCTGCTTAAAATTTGGAGTCATGATGTTAGCCATCACCTGACGGTTCTTGAGAGCTGCGCAATTGGCAACCAGCACCAGATGGAGGGCTGTGGGTTGTGACCCCATCCGAGCATTCCGTACCCACCCACTTCATACAGAACAGCGCCGTATGCAGTGACTATCCATGGCCCATGTGCCGCCAAAGGGAGATAAGGATTAACTGCATCAGCAGCATAAAAATTTAGAATACCTTCCTGCAAAGCACAGATAGCCTCACCCTCAGGTTTTTTTAGTAGCGCTTTATTCTCGGGACTCAGGGTCTGAAAGGCCTGCCAGGCATCTCGAATCGCTGTATGAAGCGATATG
>CAZWGK010000190.1:0-2027 GCA_964633685.1 uncultured Bdellovibrionales bacterium
CCACATTAACGACCACGCTTACGTTGTCACCGCCCATCTTGTCGTTGGGGACGATGCTGCCCGAGCGCCCGGGTACGAACAGCTCGGGGCCACGCTCGCCGACGATGTAGGGCGAACCAGCGGATACGGGACCGCCTTTGGCGCGGAAGTCCAGCATCTGCGGATCCCACACCAGCTTTTGCGAGGCATTGGCGCCGGCACCCGCCGCACCAGCAGCGTTACCGCCGGGGAATAGTTTGAGGATGCTATTCAGAATCGTCATTTGAATCCACTTGGCGATGATCTGCGCTGCCATATCAAGGAAGTGATCCGCCACACTCTGGAAGAAGCCTGCTAACGCTTCCTGAGCCGACATTGCTCCCGAAGTTATACCCTTGAACGCTTCACTAAAAGCACCGCTAATCCGTTCCGCAGAAGAGAGAATTTGATTTACCGGATCCTGCAAATCGTTCAACTCGCCTTTTACGTCTGTTGCTGCTTGGGCAAGACGTGTACGAGGGTCAGCCTGTTCGATGGCGCCCATCGTTGCAGCGCCCGTAAAGCGACCTAAACGGTCACGACGATCTTCTAACGCTCTAAGTAGATCCAGCTCTACTTGACTTAAAGCCGTTGTTTGTTTTTTGACATTTAAGCGTTCAATTTCTACGTTTAATACGCTCATAGCAGGCTCAAACAACGCTTCGATACGGGCTAGTTCATTAGAGAGAGCCGGTATAGTTCCTTGGTTTATCTCTTTTGTGTAATACTTTTGGAAGCGTACTTGCTCTTGCTGTGCCTTTACAATGTTATTTATAGGTTCTATAGAAGCATTTTCAATCTGAGCCAGTAGGTCCAAACGTACTGCTTCTTCTTTTGTAAGTTTTTCTTGTGTTTGTAGTAACGTCTGGTAAGCCGTTATTTTGTCTTGCAAAGACGCATTAGCTGCATCTATACCGCGTGTATCGGCAGCTAGTTTAGGTAGAGCACCCATCCCAGGTATGCCGCCTGGGATGGTGAACAAAGAGCCCGCTTCTTTTTTAGCTTGTAGTTGTGATGTTTCCTTAAGAGCTGTAACTAAACCATCACGTAAAGCTGTGAAGTAATTTACCTGATCTGTAGTTAGGTCACTCTGCTTGAGGGCCGCATCTGCCTGCGCAAAAAGCTGTAGTGTTTGGCTGCGCAGTACCGCTAACTCTGCACTAATAATGTCGGCACGCCTTTCATAATTTTTCCGTGCCACAGCTTCGTTTTGACGGTTAATTTCTTCGTTAATACGGGCAATTTTTATGGCATTATCATAATTTGTTCTTTGGATGTTTTTAGCTACGTCTAGCTTGTATCGTTCGTTTTCTACGTCCAGTCTCAGTAACTCCAGTTTGAATTGACGCTCTCTATTACCGCTCTCGTTATCAATCTCTTGTCGCTTAATGCGGTATTCCTCTACAGCACTGAGAATTGCTGTTTCTATATCTGCGCCAGGTTCCGAGCCAAGCTGTTGTGCACGAAGAGCGTTGCGAGATATCTCTACACGTATCGCAGCTTGCTTTTCTAAAAGTGCCAGCTCTTGTTGTAGTGCTTGTACTTGGGTGTCAAAAGCCTTGCGCTGGAGTTGGTCAGTAAGATCGTACTGTTGGCGGGACAACGCCAACACCATATCCGTGTACTGCTCGGCATACTGGCGCTTTTTATCGTTTAACTCGCGCTCTAAATCAGCGAGTTCTGTGTATAACCTTTCGGCGTTTTGAAGTTGAGAAGCAATCTGCTCGTTGCTGAGTTTTATGTCGGTGTTTTTACGTTTGGTTGCTAGCTGCTCGTACTTAGTAAATATCTTTTCTTCTCGTGCAATAGCTTCATCACCCGTGCCAAATTTTTGCACGTTTGCAAGCATCTCTTTCTGGAAACTAGCTGCTTGCTCGGGGTTTAAACGTTTAACAATGTCCTGTGCCCGAGTGCCCGAAGCACCGCCTTTATTGATGATGTTTATTGCACTGGTAAGCCACTCAAGAAGTCCGGCTAGTGGACCAGCTAGAGCTGTTTGTAATTGTAGA
>CAZWGK010000190.1:2057-4358 GCA_964633685.1 uncultured Bdellovibrionales bacterium
CCCATGCTTTATTGATGTCCGAAGACGCATCGCCTAGCCGCTGTAGATTAGCTACGCCTTCTACACCAATTTTGCGGTTCAGTTCCTCTTGCGCAACAGTGGCGGCAAGCGAGAAACGTCCGTACTGCTCTAAAGTTTTGGCTAAAAATTCAGTGTCTTTAGAGGCAAACAGTGAGTTGTCTGCCATATGCTGAATTGCAGTATCTAGGGTCCGAACAGCTTCTCCGGCTACACGAGCACCCGCAACGATACGGTCAAAAATTGTGCCGACTGCGCTTGTAACAATCGACATCATTGGGTTGCCGGGAATAAATCCTCCGGCAAAACCACCAGCGACAGCCCCGACGCCACCACCAAACAGCAACGGAAAAGCGCCGCCGATCAGCGCGTTTTGGAACCCTGCTCCACCGCTGCTCTGTTGCGCACCCGCCGTGGTTCCTGTTGCGGTGGGTTGCTTACTTGCCTGTGCTGTCTGAGCTTTTTGTGTGTTAAAAATTGCTTTGCGCAACAACAATTCGTTACGTAGCGAGTTAATAACGCCGTCTAAAGCATCTAAATACTGTCTGGTTACAGTATTTGAGTTTTGTTGGATACTGTATATGATGTTTTGTGCTTGCACTATATTGTTGTCTACTTGTAAACCTTGTGCTTTGTACTGAAGGCTTTTTTGCTCAAGAATTTGAGCGGATGTGAGTAGATTGTTTAATCTTTTTTGTAAGGATATTTGGTTATCTACAGTTGCTGCGGCAGTTTTAGGCGCAGGGGTTGAAGCTGCTGCAGCCTTAGCAGCAGCAGCAATAGCTGCTGGTGATCCAGGTACAGGAGGTAGGCCGCCGGGGCGCCGACCAGTAACGGATTCAGCCGCGCCAGCGGTCATGGACGTGGGGCGCATCAGTGCTTCCTGAGCACGATTGGCCCGCTCGTACAAGATGCGCTGGTTGCGTAACTCGACAGTCAGACGCTTAGCTACGTCAAGTTCGCCGTTTGCCAGAGCCTCGCTGGCCTGCGCCAGGCGATTCTGCAGCTCGTCCTGCTGACTTTGCGAAAGTTTGGCTTTTACAAGCTGTTGACCAGTGAGGAGTTGTTTGTACTCCAGGTCTGCTATTTGCTTGGCGTAGCCTGCACGTTTTTCAAACGCGGCGACGGTATCCAAGCGTGTAGCAGGGCCGGCTGCAGGTGTGACAGCAGACTTTTGCCCTGTTAATTTTGTACCTTCAAGCCGTTGATCGACACTGGCTATGGCTTCTTCCATAGCCCTAAATTCGTTACTGCCGATCTCTACTAGATCGAGAACACGTACAAGTTCACTTCTGTATGCGGATAGGGCGGCCACAGAGTTTGGAAGTTTGCTGCCTAAGGCGACAAGTTCGGGAATACCCTTAAACGACTCGGAAAAGGACATCTTGCCCATTCCGTATAAATCTTTAAGGACTTTCAGTCTGGATAATTGCGCGATACGTAGTTTTTGTTCGGCCTTCTCTTGAGCTTGTACAGCATTTGTGTAGGTAGCGCCGCCTATTTTTGAGTTAGCTGCGACGTTGTTTAGTGCTCTAGCTACTTGGTTTAGACCGGCTTCAGTATTAGCCAGCTGGCGCTGCCCATTTGCCAACCCGCGTGCATAGTCGTTAGCTGATTTAGCTAGTTGCTTAAATGTATCCGATGCTCTTTTGTCATCTATGGCGATAGGTAGTTTTGATAAAGATCGCAGAGTGTTACGTAGCTGCTCTGTTTTTTCAAGTAACTGCTCAACCTGACGGCTTCCCTGAACGCCAATGTCAATAACAGCGCTGTAGGTGCTCGCCACGGATGCGTATTTGTCTGCGTGCTGATCCAGTCTACGCTGCAAAAAAGCCGCCGGGTTAGCGGCGGCGTTTGGCCTTTTCGATTTCCTTCTGCTGGTCCTCGTTGAGGATGCTGAAGTAGGCGCTCCAGCCGAGTAATTCCTCGGCGGTCATCGTGGTGCGGACTTCGGTAAGGCTGAGCCCCAGTTCTTTGGCGACGCCGAACTGGAGCATCAGCCAGTTGTCTTTCCGAAGCTCAGCACTCAGTTCTTTGGGTCGATGGGCTCGGCGTCGTCGGTCAAGATCGCCAGCATCAGGGCTTGAAGGTCCTTGTCCTTGACCTCATTCTTGAGTACGTCCACCTCGCCAGCGCTGAACAGCTTGGTGCCGTTTTCGTCGAGGGCTTTGGCGATCAACAGCTGGAGTGCGAAAGCATTGGCGTCGTCAGACTTGGCTTGTTTTTGGGCGCGTTCGCGCTCAGCCATCGTCAGGGGTGCCACCCACATTTCAAATGTGCTGC
>CAZWGK010000191.1:0-4329 GCA_964633685.1 uncultured Bdellovibrionales bacterium
GAATCTTGATGTCCATTTGAAGAGCTGTAATACCAGCTTCAGTTCCACACACCTTGAAATCCATATCACCCAAGTGATCTTCATCACCGAGGATATCTGTCAAAATGGAGTATCTGGAGCCTTCAGTAATAAGACCCATCGCGATTCCAGCTACTGGAGCTTTAACAGGAACACCAGCATCCATTAACGACAAGCTGGATCCACAAACTGTGGCCATTGAGCTTGAACCGTTACTCTCAGTGATCTCTGATACGATTCTTACTACGTATGGGAACTCAGTCTCATTAGGAAGAATAGCCTTAACAGCTCTCTCAGCTAACGCACCGTGTCCAACTTCACGACGACCAGTTCCACGGAGAGGCTTTGCCTCACCCACAGAGAATGGTGGGAAGTTATAGTGCAGCATGAATCTCTTAGATTCTTCACCGTTAAGGCTATCTAATCTTTGAGCATCATCTGCTGTACCAAGTGTGGAGACAACAATTGCTTGAGTCTCACCTCTGGTGAAAAGAGCTGAACCGTGAACTCTTGGCAGAATTCCAGCTTCAACAGTGATCGGGCGAACAGTCTTTGTATCACGACCATCCACTCTCTTACCCTTGGAGAGAATCATCTCTCTCATACCAACATAGTGAGCTTCGTCGAATACTTTTCCAACTAGGGATTCTGTCTCCTCAGCATCTTCTGCGTCAGGCTTAACGAACTTCGCTACCGCCTCAGCTTTTAGAGCCTTTAAGGACTCAGAACGGGCATCCTTCTCTTTAACGCACATAGCAACTTCGAGCTTGCTATCGACGAAAGAACGAATCTCTTTGGCCAATGGGCTTGGCTCAGCTTTTGCTTTTGGAGCAAGCTTCTCTTTACCGCACTTCTTAACGAGCTCTAGTTGCATCTCGTTAATTATCTGAAGTTGATCTTGAGCAAAGAAAAGAGCCTCTACCAGCTCATCTTCGCTAACTTGATTGGCGCCGCCCTCTACCATCACGATAGCATCACGGGAACCAGCCAATACCATATTTATATCAGACTTCTCTCTCTCTGACTTAGTTGGGTTAATCACCAACTTGCCACCAATACGCCCTACGCGAACACCAGAGATCGGACCGTTGAACGGAATCTCTGAGATCATGAGCGCAGCAGAGGCGCCGCACATGGCAAGAACTGATGGATCGTTATCAGCATCTACTGACAACACAGTGGCGATCACTTGAACTTCATTTGAGAAACCCTCTGGGAATAGCGGACGACATGGTCGATCGATCAAACGAGACACAAGAGTCTCATGCTCGCTCAACTTTCCTTCTCTTCTGAAATATCCACCAGGAATTTTCCCTGCGGCGTATGTCTTCTCAACATAATCTACAGTCAGAGGAACGAAATCACCGTCCTTCTCTGCACCGATACAAGCGGTAACCATAACCATGGTATCGCCGCTGCGAACAATCACAGCTCCAGCAGCCTGCTTTGCAATCCTGCCAGTTTCAATTGATATTTTACGACCGCCTATTTCACGCTCGACTACAAACATAAAGACTCCTTATCGATTAAGAATCGACTACCAGACTAATAGAATTGGACTTGAACCACCTTTGTGGTTTAACACGCAACTGCCGAACTACTTACGTAGGCCGAGAGATTTGAGGGTATTCTTGTACTGCTCAGTGTTAGTGGTTCTCAAGTATTGGAGCAGCTTCTTACGACGGTTGATGAGTTTCATCATACCCATTCTAGAATGCTGATCCTTAGCATGACTCTCAAAATGCTTTGCTAGACCATCGATGCGTTGTGTCAGTAGAGCGATCTGAACCTGGGCAGAGCCAGTATCCTTATCGTGCATACCTTGTTTACGCATTAAATCTTGACGAGAGGTGTTTGCTAATGATTCCATACAGCCTTTAAGTTCACTCTTTTAATTATTAAAATACGACGACTACTCTTTTCGTCCAATACTCTTTCTTAACTCCAACTAGGCTGATGAAAGGAACGAAGTAAATTCTCTCTTAAGACAAATTAAAAACTTACCTCGTTTCTCCATCCCATTAGATCGAAATTAAGAGGACTGGAAAGTGTCGATCGGTTGAGAAAGTAACAGATTCAATCAGTTAAGTCAATTATAGGGGCTCATTTTAGAGCCCCTATTTTAAAAGGCACCCAGATGGGCACCTAGCTCAATTAATTGAGAATTGAGCAACTAGACACCTCTGTGGGGTATGCCCTGATATCATTCTTAGACCTAGCATAAAGAGCGGCAAGAGCTGCCCGAATCTCTTTAACCTTGGCATCGCCCTTAACCCCCAACTGCTTAATTAAGCTGTTGGTTAGCTTCTTACTACTATCCGTATTCTGATACAGAGAATCTAATGTGGAAATATTATTAACAGAGACACAGGTAAAAGCAGATCCGCACTCTCTAGAGGTCTTGATCAACTCTACATTAGACTTCTGCCAAGAATCGTTTTTGATAACACTAAGCTGGGCCAAAATATTATTAGCAATAACTTTGGCAGCAGAGTATCCAAGTCCTGGTTTGCCCCGCCCACCTTTGACTGCGATCAAAGAATACTTAGATAGTAGCTGCCCATAGGAAAATATGGCCAGAGCATTACTATCAATTGTGTTTACCAAGCTCTGGTAACTTACTTCAGTGCATAAACAAGAGGTGCCATCTCCACACTGCACACCACAACTGTCGAAAATTTCATCTGTGATCCCATCGCAATCATTATCGATGTTATCGCAGATTTCAACTTGTGGAGCACCTGGAGTTGCGGAACAAACAGATGTTCCATTCGGTGCACAGAAATACTGCCCTGTACTTAGACATTGCCCCAATCCAACAGTACAAGATTGACCGGTTTGAAGATCCTCATCTACTAAACCATCACAATCATCGTCTATTAAATTACAGACCTCCGCTGACGGGTCTCCAGCACTGGCATTGCAAACAATCTGGCAGGTGTTGCCGTTACATTGGCATACCTTAGAACCCTGCCCCTGACAGGCGCCTATTCCGACTGAGCAGTTTAGTCCGATGAGATTATCATTCGCACCCGGACACTGATCCTGGCAATCAGAAACACCATCATTATCTGCATCTCCTGATATCGGGGCCGATGTGCAAGTAGTCCCCACACACCTATCCCTGGTGCAAACATCACCATCATCACAAACGATCGATTGAGATATCTGCGTGAAAATGCCGCTGAGATTAGAATTGCCCTCGTAAAATAACGCCTGCGTCGTGGCAATCACATCTTTTAAGAAATTGGTTCCAGTTCCAACAGCGCAAGGATAATCATTTCCAAACCGAACTGCGATAATTTCAATATCAACACTCTCGGCTACATCCGCTGCAGTCGCAGCTACGAGTCCAGGATTTCCACTAGAACACTGGCTAGGAGAATTCCCTGAAGGATAATTTGTAATCCCATCTGATACTATTAAAATGTATCTTCGCGTGCTTGCGTAAGCATTTGTATCAAGCTCACTCTTCGCAACTGCTAAAGCTGCACCGATATCAGTCCAACCCTCACCGTAATAAGGTAATGAGCTATTCAGAATATGATAGAGCCCAGTTGGAGGAGACTGCTGACCATAATTCGATGTAAGACTCGCTAAAATACGGGCATCTGGTCCAGTGGTAACATTGAACGTACCAATGCTAACTCTTGGCTTGATTGTAGCTGTTTTAAAGAAATTTAAGAGCTCTTTTACAGCATTTCTCTGCTGATCCATCTCAGAAGAACTTATGCTACCAGTAGCATCAATCATAATTACGATATCAGCATCAGCATTAATGCCGCATTGATTATTTGGGTTTCCTCCTGAACTGGAAGAGCTAGTACTGCTACTAGAGCTATGGCCACTACTAGAACTGGATGTTGAACTAGAGCTTCCACCACTACTGGAGCTTGAGCCCGAGCTTGAGCTGCTACTTGAACTACCACGTTTAGCAAAGGATTGAATTGGTAATAATACGACTAACGCTGCTATGAGCAGATATCTAAAAACATGCACGATAAACTCCATGACACTTCTAAGGGGCCCTCAGCATAAAAGAACTGCCACCCTAGTCAATATCTGGCGCAAAAAAAAAGGACGGGAGGTTACCCTCCCGTCCTCAGTAAGTAGCTCTATTTTGTTTAAGCTACAGGATCACAAGCTGATGATTCTGGTGGAAATGCGCTAATGTTTCCAAGGGTCTGGCTCAAAAGTCCATTTAATATGGCTTTGATTTCCTTCACCTTAGTATCAGCACCCACGCCCAATCTCTTAATAATTCGATTAGCTAAGACCCCGCTCTGATTGGTATTAGCTCTCAAAGTATCA
>CAZWGK010000192.1:0-898 GCA_964633685.1 uncultured Bdellovibrionales bacterium
ATGCTTCGGTTGTTTCAGAAAAAGTTGGGCAGCACATATTAGCGCTGTGTGAGCGGGTTATTTTTGATGGCAGATGTAGTGGGGGCCTTAGTAAGGCCTCCTGGCTTGGACGTTTTTGTCAGACCAGAATCGATCTAGAGTGGCTTCGTTTAGCTCCCTGGCGAGAGTCGATAAGACTGCTGTTTGAGATTCCGGGGGTGGCTAATCGTCTCTCCGATATACAGTCTGTAACCATTACTGGTGGTAACATCGCTGGGGAATCCTTAGGGGCCTTGTATATGGCAGGTTGGATTTTAGGGTGTCTAAAGTTAGAGGTGAGAGCTAGAGGTGCCGGATTTTTTGAGTGCAAGGGTATGGATGGTGGGTCTTTAGAGATGCGATTTTCAGCCGGTGAATCTGCCAGTGAATTAGCAGCTGAGGAGATATCCTCTTTGAAGCTAGAGTTCGCGTCTAACTCTGGCCCAGGGTTTAGGGTCGATATTAAGAGAAAAGATGACATATTAGAGACGCTATCTTCGGGCGTGTTCGACATTCGGTCTTCTCAGCCCTACAAAGATTTGAACACGATTGAGTTATTGCAAAGGTTCTTTTTAGTGGGAACCTCTGTCTACAAATACGATGTGGCTCTGAGGCAGGCGATAGACATGGAGAATTTGAAGCAGGGTTACAGAGTAAGATAAACTGGTATAAATATGGTACACACGGTTGAAGTTATAGAGCCCACTCTTTTTGCGCACACCGTTGCAGAAGAGATTAAATCATTAGTGGAGGGCGCAGTTTCAAGACATGGGAGATGTATAATTGCTCTGTCAGGGGGTAAAACCCCGGGGTCTGTCTACAGAACGCTAGGTCGGCCGCCTCTCGATGCCTCAATGCCTTGGGATAAAATAGTCTTTAT
>CAZWGK010000192.1:908-4263 GCA_964633685.1 uncultured Bdellovibrionales bacterium
GCGGTGTGTTCCTCATACTGATGAACATAGTAATTATCACCTAGTTCACGAAAACCTTCTTCACAAGTTGAGTGTCTTACCTAAATGTTATGCAATTCCGACTGAGTCAAAGAGTCCTGCCGCCGCCGCGAAGGAATACTCTGAAACAATTAAGAAATTACTCGCAGAGGGAAAACATCACGCTATCGATATAGTTTTGTTAGGCCTAGGTGAAGATGGTCACACCGCTTCTCTCTTTCCTGGCGATAAGCCACTTAAGGAGAGAGAGGCTTTGTTTGCGGCTGCGGAGTCTCCTTCAGGAATAAAAGATAGGATCACTATGACAGCTCCTCTAATTGAAAATGCCGATAGAGTGATGTTTCTGGTAACTGGTACAGGGAAGGCTGAAATTTTACACCGGTTGCTTGAAGAAGATACGTCTTTTGAAGAGTATCCTGCCAATATCTATAAAAAAGTTAAGGGAACAGTAACCTGGTTTGTCGACGGTCCAGCCGCAAGTAAATTGTCAACTAATAGTTAGCACGCCTATGTTGAATCTAAGTGTCAGCCCAAAAGTAGAGAGCTTCCGTCAAGAGTTTCGGAGCTGGCTACAGAGTAATCAGCCTACCCAGCCCAAAGACCAACATTTAGGTAGCTTTATCGCGGCTGGTAGAGAGTGGCAGAAAAAACTGTCTGCTGCCAAATGGATCGGTGTGCATTGGCCAACCGAGTACGGCGGTCGAGGTTTAAGTTTGGTAGAAGAGGCAATCCTTCAAGAAGAGCTTGTGCGAGTAAAAAGTCCGCAGATTCTTGGCTTATTTGGTCTGACTATGGTTGGACCAGTGCTGATTAAGCACGGAACCAAGGAGCAAAAAGAGGCTTATCTTTCTAAGATACTCTCAGCCGATGAGATATGGTGCCAAGGTTTTTCGGAGCCAGGGGCAGGGAGCGATCTCGCTGCGATTAAGACCAAAGCTGAAAAAGTGCCAGGCGGATTCAAGATTACAGGCCAAAAAGTTTGGACCAGTTTTGCTCATATTGCCGACCGATGTTTCGTTCTGTGTCGGACTAGTGATACTGGCAAGAAACACGAGGGGCTTACATATTTACTAGTAGATATGAAATCGCCTGGTATCTCTATTAGACCTCTTAAACAGATCAGTGGTGATGATGAATTTAATGAGGTTTTTTTTGAGGGAGTGTTTACTCCAGATTCTCAAGTGGTTGGGCAAGTGGGGCAAGGTTGGCAGATTGCGATATCGACCCTCATGTTTGAGCGAGTAGTTCTGACATTCTCTCGGCAGCTTCAATCAGAGGTAGCGTTAAGAAGTTTAGTGGAAAAGTTTGATCCAAAAACTATGCCTCATTTAAAAGAGGAGTTAGCAGCGCGAGTTACAGAGGCCTGTGCAGTAAGAGCTTTGGCATATGAACACCTTATAGCTTATGCGAACGGGGCAACTCCTGGACCCGAAGGCTCTATGGATAAATTGATGTGGAGTGAGTCTTTCCAAGAAATCTCTAAATTGGCCCTAAAAATGAACGGCATAAAAGGTGTTTTCTCAGAGCACTCCCCTGAGAACGGTGAGGATATGCACCGGTATCTATATTCAAGGGGGCGAACTATTGCTGCGGGCACTTCGGAGATTCAAAGAAGTATTATCGCCGAACGTGTATTAGGGCTTCCCAAGGCAGGAAAATAGTTTTTTAATTATCGTATATGACCTCTCCATCGGGCCAACTGAATATTAAGCAGGCGTTGATCCTTACTCTAATCTTGTTAGTTGCGTTTGCTTTGCGAGTATACGAGATAGATATTCGGCCGCTTCATCACGATGAGGGGGTTAATTTTCATTTCTTAAAAGGGATGACTGAGCGGGGGTATTACCAATACTCACATGAAAATTATCACGGGCCGCTCTATTTTTATATTTCTAAATTCTTTCTTAATATTTTCGGCGAGACTGAACTAGGCTTGCGAATGTCTAGTATCGTAGCGGGAGTAGCACTAGTGTGCCTTCCGATTCTCATGTTCTCTGCATTTGGCACCCACTTTACTCTTCTGGCGGCGTTGCTCTTGGCTGTTACTGCCTCGATGGTCTTTCACTCGCGTTATGCAATTCACGAGATGCTTTTCGTGCTTACTTCCATCTGGTTTGCCTCGGCATCATTCAAGTGGTTCCTAAATAGGGAGCGTAGAGACCTATATCAGCTATTCATGGCGCTTAGCCTGACTATTGCCACTAAGGAGACATTTGTAATTTCAGGTGCTGCTACTGTGATCGGTCTTCTAATGGCATTTCCTCCGAAAAAAATTCTTTCTCAACTATTTGAGGATTTCAAGAGCTTTGGTGGGCCCTTTGTGGTCTTCTCGGTTTTGTTGTTAGGAATATTTTCGGGCGGTTTTAGATGGTTTGGTGGAATATACGAGATGTTTTTAGCGGTCCCGCAGTGGGTTGGTCGTGGCACCGGTGATACTGGGCATTTTAAGCCGTTTATTTTCTACAGTCAGGTTCTCTTAAAAACTGAGCCATGGTTAATGCTCGGAATGTTTGTGACAGCAGCATTCGTTGCGGCGCATTTTATTTTCAAAGGGCGAGATAAAACTATTTGGTGTCTAGTTGGAGGAGACGTCCTTTTAAGATTTCTATTCGGGCTCTCTGCAGGTTTTTGGGTAATCTACGGTGTGGTTAGTTATAAGACAGTCTGGTTGATAATAAGTCAGAGTGGGGCGATGGCTCTGACTATTAGTCGATTTCTGTTTTTATTGCACAGTCACTTGGGTCAGAAAAGAGTTATAGCTTCGGTCTTATCGGCCATCACTGTATTGATCGCATCTTATTATTCCTGGTATTTTAATTTTAAATTTCCCTATGGCCAAGAGCATCCTTACTGCTACGTTCACACCTCTGAGGGCATGGTTAGATTAGTCGGAGATATTGAAGGGTATCAATCTAGAAATCCAAAATCACGCATATTGGTTGGAGTAGGTTCATATTGGCCTCTACCTTTTTATTTTAAAGATTATTCAGAGTTAGTGGCTTATCCAGGTGATTCTAAGCCACAGGATTATCTGACCAACTACGATATTATTATCGTTGATGCAAAGCACACAGCTGAAATCTCGGGATGGAATAAGAGATACTACCGGTTGAGTGGAGTGCAAGAGAGTACGACCTATTTTAGAAATAGGTGATGACTCTCTCTAGTCCCTATTAGAACACGATTGAGATTCAATTGATTTAAGTAAAAAGTGAAGGGCTCGAAGAGTTGGTGTTTCTATTAAGAGCTGCTCTGCCGCCGCGATTACTGCACCTGTTATATAATCAATCTCTGTTCTCCGACCCTGTCGGAGCTGGGCTAGCGTAGAGCAGATATT
>CAZWGK010000193.1:0-4250 GCA_964633685.1 uncultured Bdellovibrionales bacterium
TTTGAAGAGGCTCAGAGTAGAGGCCGGTAGAAAAGCGGATCTTGGAAAGATTATTCAAATTGAGGAGGATACCCGCCGTATCAAAGATGAAGCCCAGGCCATAGCCCGCGATATCAAGAATTTGCGCGAGTCTCTTGAGATTGTAAAAGAGATGGGAGAGCCAGCTAGATTTGAGAAGAGAAAGGTAACTTTGACTGAACAGCTAAGCGAATTTGCTAAGGCGGCTTTAGCTGCTGAGCAATCGGCAACTACCCGAAAGAAGAGCTCAGAGGCTGAACTCGAGCAGAAGTTGGCTTTAATTGATTCTACCAGGTTTGATGACCTTGAGGAGCTTGAGGCGGAATACCTGGCAATTACGGGAAAAGATTTTACCGAAGCTGAAACACTACCTCAGGGAGCGGAGCCGATAAACACCTCTGAGTATATTTCAGAGAACGGTTTATAAACTGTGTGATCTTCCTTTCCAAGACGTCTTTCTTTGTCTAATTTGTACCTATGGATACTTCTGAAAAACCAACAGCTCAAGGCGGGGAGATAGATATAGTCGCAGCTGAGATTATGAAGCGCAGGCTATCGGCTCCCGCGATTTTTATTTTAGAGATGTACAAGCCATTGGTAGGTTTAATGCGTGAGGTATCTTCATTTGTAAGCCCCCTCTTACTGCCGTTAGTCGGCACTAGATTGCTCAGCGTTGCATCAAAGATTTTAGAGTCTACTGATTCAGTTGAAAGTCTTATTTTAAAACTTGAGATGGAAGAGGTGAGGTGATGGGTGTTGAACATGCAACCCCAGGAATGCTTGTTATAATGGTAGTGCTAGCCATTCCACTCTTTTATTATATAAACAAGGCTCGGAATGGTGGCTCTTTGTTTATCAGAAGAATTGCCGGAATTGATGCCATAAATCAGGCGGTTGGTAGGGCAGCCGAGATGGGGCGCCCAGTTTCGTTCTCTACAGGATTAACAAGTGTTTCGCCTACTTTATATGCAGTGCTAGGGGTTCTGTTCCATGTTGCCCGAAAGTGTGCGGTATATCGAAGCAAATTCATTCTACCACAAAATTCTCCCGAGGTTATGGCGATTGCAGAATCGGTGATGAAGGATGCATATAGGGTAGAGAATCGTTTATCTGATTTTGACCCTGCTAATATTGTCTATCTCTCTGATGAGCAATTTGCCTTTGCCTCTGGATATATGGGGATGGTTCATCGAGAAAACGTAGCTAGTGCCTTTTTATTTGGTTATTTCGCAGCGGAATCCTTGATTCTTGCTGAGGCTGGTCAGCAAGTAGGTGCTCTTCAAGTGGCGGGCAGCGTAAGTCCAGAACAGGTTCCATTTTTTATCACGGCCTGCGATTACACACTCATAGGAGAAGAGTTGTTTGCCGCCTCTGCTTATCTAACTCGCGAGCCTGTGCAGATGGGAAGTTTAATGGCTCAAGATAGGGCCAAGATAGTTATCTTCATTCTGATTTTGATTGGGGTTGCAATAGCAACAGCCAAGGTCTTCTTCCCTGAGTTTGATTGGATTGATATTGACCAGCTGATTAGAGAACCGTGGTCCAAAGAGGTAGCCTGAGATGGGTAATTTAAAGTCAAAGATTATAGCCTTAGTGACTTTTCTTGGTGGTCTCTATTACTTTTTAGATTTTATTTTGCCACCAAAGCTACCAGAGATTTTGGGTGGTTTTGAATTTGGTAAATACAATGCAGAAATTAGTAGGGGATTTATCGCCGTTGGTGCGATGGCATTTGCCCTAGGATTAATCAATCTTTTATATGTGCATGGTTCAAAAATAATTTTTCTAAGAAAGGGTTTTTTAAATAGCTTTGCGCTTCTGGCTAGTCTCGTATTGATGATGTTATTTACAGCAAACGAATGGCTAGCATTTGAAGATGTAAATAATCACGCAAAAAAAATAAGAAATCTGGCCCTCTTTTCAAAGCAAATCAAAGTGGACCACGATAGAAAAGTTGAGACAAAGCTGCCTGCGGAGCAGCGGATCGCTCTACTGCGGGATGAAGTTTTAGTTGTTGCAGTAGAGAGCGAGACTAGATTGGAACAAGCAGCCGGAGTTTCTGAAGTAGTAAGAGTAAGCTTTAAGGATAATCACCGAGATATTATCCGGTACGCAACAGCGCCTTCCCTGAGCATCGCAGAGTTGGACCTGTTTGCTTCGTCCTTAATTAAGTTCGCGGCTGACCGTCAACAGATAGAAGATTATCTGTATCAACAATCTTATACCAAAAAGTTGTATGAATTTTTATACAACGGGCTATTCGTTCCCCTTGGCTCAGCGATGTTTGCTCTTCTCGGTTTCTATATCATATCTGCAGGATACAGAGCCTTTAGGGTTAAAAGTATTGAGTCAGGATTAATGATGGTGGCGGCAGTAGTTGTTATGCTGGGGCAGATTCCATTTTATATTTATATCTCTGATTACCTCCCAGAGCTAAGACTCTGGCTCCTTGAAACTCCAAGTGCTGCTGCATTTAGAGCTATTAAGTTTGGTGCTGCCATCGCTGGTCTATATATGGCAATTAGAATGTGGCTATCCATAGAGAGCAGCTCTTTTATTGATAAATCTCTTCCGAATGGGGGTAAAAAATGAGCCGCCCGTTTAGTATCGATCGCCGAATAATATATTTATTAGTATTAGTGGCACTGGCGTATCCATTAATAAATAAATTTACGATTCGTCCTGCCAGAATGAAATCGGCAGAGAAGTTTTTTGAAGTTGTTAAAACAACTAAACCGGAGAGAGATAAGTTTGCATTTGTAGCTTTTGATTTTGGACCGAGCACCAAAGCAGAGAATGCTGGGCAAGCGAGGGTAGTAGTTGAGCATTTAATGCGAAGAAGAATCCCAGTAGTATTATTTACTCAATATATCTTAGCTGACCCGTTTCTGAAGTCGATTCCTGAGGAGATTAAGAAGAATCTTGAGACCGAGATGCCAGGGGAGAGATGGATTTATGGTAAAGATTGGATCAATCTCGGATTCCGACCAGGCGCAGGGATACTAATTCAATCATTACCGAAATCGAAAAATCTGGCAGAGTCTTTTATCATCGATGCATATTCTACTCCACTCAAAGAATTAGAACTTTTTAGCAAACCAAAGACGTTGAAGAATATATCAATTCTTGCACAGTTCACGGGTCTCGTGGGCGTTTTTGATAGTTATGTGCAGTTTTTTCAAACCAGCGATTATAAGCCTCAATTCGGTCACGGTTGTACCTCAATTACTATCCCCGAGGCCTACATCTATCTCGACTCAGGACAGCTTAACGGACTACTGGAGGGAATCGCTGGCGCAGCTTGGTATTCTAAGTTGATGTCAGATGAATATCCAAGACGGACTCCTGATGAAGCAATCCTAACAAATACCGGGTTGGGAATTGCTCATCTACTATTAATAGGACTCATTATCCTAGGTAATATTATCTCTATTTTAAATCGGAGGGCTAAATGACATCAGCTCTTGATTTTGCCTTGGTAACTTCGATTACGGCGGGAATATCAACTATTGCAATATTTTCGTTCCTTATCAAAGAGAATCCTTTTTATAGATTCTTTGAGCATATATTTATAGGCATAGCGACAGGCCTTGGATTAATTCAAGGCGTTCGATATTTCTTATGGCCCCAGATCTTAAATCCTATGCTTGGATTTGATATCGATGTTTTTCCAGACGGAACGCTATCGAAAGACTACGAGGCTAATCAGCTCCTCTATATTTTCCCGATGCTATTTGGTTTGCTGTATTATTTTATCTACTCTCAGAGATACGCTTGGTTGGCGAAATTAGTAATCGGATTTTCATTAGGGGCATCGGCTGGACTAGCTTTTAAGGGATTTTTTGCTGAGATGCTTCCTCAATTAGCCAGTAGCTTTAAGCCTTTAGTCGTAATGAGTAATGGTGAGGTAGTGTGGCTAGAGAGTCTTTCGAATATCGTGTTTATATTCACCTTACTTGCCGTCATGTACTATTTCTTTTTCTCTATTAGGTCGGACACTAGAGTAGAAAAAGGATTCTCCTCTTCTGGTAGGTGGTTAATGATGGTCTGCTTCGGGTCATTCTTTGGCTCGACCGTTATGGCGAGGTTGGCGTTATTGGTTGAGCGGCTGCAATTTTTATACATAGATTGGGTAAAATCTCTGAAGGTTCTATTTGGGGTGTTATTTTGAGTATGAAGACAATTGCCTCAGAGCTAAATACAGTATTGGTAACTGATTGCGGTTCGACCAC
>CAZWGK010000194.1:0-4233 GCA_964633685.1 uncultured Bdellovibrionales bacterium
ACACAGCCCAGATTCAACAGGCTGTAACGCCTCTAGTTGAGAAGGCACGATCAGCTTTTCGTATGCATGTTGAAAATGGGGGAGAGCTCCCCTCTATAAACGAAGTCGGAGCTTCTTGGGCTAAAAATGTACTAGTCGGGTTAAAGAATGCTCTTTTAAGTGGTTATTCAATAACGCTAACAATTATCAACATATTTTTACTGCCATTTTTCGTGTTTTATTTAGCAGCCGATTTTAAGAAGTTCCACCTAAGTGCTCTGGCGTTCTTTCCATCACGTAATAGAGAGAATGTAAAAAAAGTAGCAACTAGAATTAATGAGTATGTTTCGTCATTTGTTCGGGGACAGCTTTTAGTAGGGCTAGTGCTCAGCATTCTTTATTCACTTGGTCTCGGAGTCGTGGGTTTGGACCTCTGGTTTCTTTTGGCAGTAGTTTCAGGATTCGGAAATATTATTCCTTACTTAGGTTTTATCGTTGGGATCTCGCTTAGTTCTATCATCGCAATTTTTAGCGGAGGTGGATTCGGAGCGGTAGCACAGGTATGGCTCGTGTTCTTAGTCGTTCAGTTTTTAGAGGGTATAGTTATTTCGCCTCGAATTATCGGAGACAAAGTCGGGTTAAGCCCACTAGTAATTATCCTGGCAATCGTAGCTGGCGGCCAGATCTTTGGCTTTTTAGGGATTATTTTGGCGGTGCCTGTCGCCGCAGCTTTGAGAGTATTGATCGGTGAGGGACGACAATGGTTTTTTGGTCCTGATGAAGTAGTCTCTAATTGATTTTGTTTATGATGAGAGGATTTTAATGATTAACTCTACGACCAAGCAATTAATAAGGTTAGCACTCGAAGAAGATACCTCCGCAGGCGATCTGACATCTGAGCTAACCGTGCCAGCGGACCAGCGCGGTGTGGGTTACCTGAAATGTAAGGAGAGCTCAGTGGTATGCGGACTTGAGCTTGTTTATGAGATTATCAAGGAGGCTGGGGCCTCTCTTCAGGCAAAATTCAGTGTTAAAGATGGAGATAAATTAGTTCCCGGGCAAGTGTTTGGAGAAATCTCAGGTAATTTAAGAGAGCTACTTAGATTAGAACGGACTATTCTAAATTTTATTCAGAGACTCTCAGGGTGTGCGACTTTGGCCCGAAAAATTACCGAAGAGGCTGGTGCGCTAATGATATGTGACACCAGGAAAACCACGCCAGGATTCAGGTCATTAGAGAAATATGCTGTAAGAGTGGGCGGAGCCTCTAACCATCGCTTCGATCTAGGCCAGATGGTCTTAGTCAAAGATAACCATATTGATGCCAATGATGGCGATATCTCAAAAACTTTACAGAAAGTCTTTTCGGCTAAGCCACCGTACTCTCCTGTGGAGATTGAGGTTAGGACTTTAGCTGAAGTAAAAGCAGCGCTTGAGTTTCCCGTAACAGCTATCATGTTAGATAATATGGGCGACGCTGATGTAGAGAGTGCCGTAAAAGTAATCAAAAAAAATCGACCAGATTGTATAGTTGAGGTCTCAGGGGGAATGACCCCTGAGCGGATAAAAAAATTATCTGGTCTAGGTGCTAATACAGTTTCAATGGGAATGTTAACTAACAAATATATCTCGGTTGATATCTCTCTTGATATAAAGTTGTAGGGTAATGATTAAAGATAAGTTTTCTGATTATGAGGTTGGGAGACTTCTGCCGTGGGAGAAGGAGATTCTCTCTGGGCTTGAAAAGGCTACCGCTCGCGGCGCCTGGAGCGTAAAAGCTTACGAGAAAGTAGGCTCAACGATGGATAAAGCGAGAGAATTCAGCACAGAAATGCCCGAAAAGGCAGCAGGACTTGTGATTACTCAGGAGCAGACCCAGGGGCGGGGTAGGCAGGGTCGAGTTTGGCAGGAATCTAATTCCGGATTTTACGGGACTTATATATTAAAAAGTGAGAGTGACCTTCAGAATTTCTTCTGCCTGCCACTAGTTGTCGGGCTTAGCATCGCCGAGCTTTTTGCCTCTCTCCATTTAGAGAGCACGATTAAGTGGCCTAACGATGTTCTTTCTCTCTCGGGTAAAAAGTTGTCAGGAATTCTAATTGAATATCTGAAAGAGGGCGGTAGAAATGTTTTTCTGGTTGGGGTCGGTATAAATCTTAAAGGTGAACCCTCGGCGGAGTCGAGAGCTGTAAGTATATTTACAGAGACGGGTCGAGTATACACTCCCCAAGTAATAGCAACTTCGCTTGGAGAAAAGCTATTCAGCAACTTCAAAGAAGTAGAGGAGTCTGGATTTAAGAATTTTAGAGAAAACTGGTTGCGCCATACGCGTGGAATCGGTTCGACTCTCTCAGTGCATGTGGGCCGAGAGATTGTGACGGGTATTTTTAGAGGAGTAGGTCCGCTGGGATATCTTCTTTTAGAGGTTGATGGTGTTGTAAAAGAAATCTCATCGGGCGAGTTGATTAACGATATAAGTTAAGACTAGGAGTAGCGCTATATGTTGATGGCAGTAGATATCGGAAACACTAACATAGTGCTTGGAGTGTTCGAGAAAGGAGAACTCCTAAAACAATTTAGACTTCAGACCGATCTTGGGCGGACTGAAGATGAATATGGCGCCACGATTGATTCACTCCTGCGCTACGGACTAGGTGATAGTTATTCGTTCAGACAGGCTGTCATATGTAGCGTGGTTCCCCCATTAACCCCGATATTTCAGAGATTCTTCTCTGATAAATTTAAGATTCAGGCACTAGTTGTCGGACCTGGTATCAAGACAGGGGTATCGATTCATATTGAGGATCCAAGGTCGGTTGGTGCCGATAGGGTCGTGAACGCCTTAGCTGCAAAGACTCTTTATGGAGCTCCCGCTTTGGTGATTGATTTTGGCACCGCTATTTCATTTGATTACATTGGTGCAGATGGAAGTTACCAAGGTAGCGTGATTGCTCCTGGGGTAGAGACATCTGTAACGGCGCTCTCGGAGAGGGCTGCTAAACTACCAATGATTGAGCTTTCGTGGCCTAGTTCTATAATTGGAAAAAACACTGTGGCTGCTATGCAGTCTGGTTCAGTGGTAGGTGCGGTCTGTATGGTTGACGGCATGATTGATCATATTGAAAACGAGAAGGGTAAATTGCTCCATGTGATTGCGACTGGCGCAGCGGAAGGTGAGGTTGTCGCAAAACATTCAAAACGAATCAAACATTTTGATTCAGCCCTGACCTTAAAGGGGATGCAGATAATTACAACATTAAATAATTGAGCGTATTCGCGCGAATATTCCATCTAGGTCGTCGTATTGGGCCTCTATGAATAATCCGTTAGCAGCCTCCGCGATTTGTCGCATATCGTCAAAGGGTTCATCTCGACCTACTCCAACGATGATTAGGTTGATGTTGACCCTGCTTGCGGATTCTCTTACTAACTCAACCAGACGAGAGAGCGGGGTATTCGAATTTTTATCGCCACCATCAGTAAACACTATGATAGTCCGGCGATAGTTATCGAGAGCTGGGGTCTGGACTAAAGTTACAGCTTTCAATATGGCATCATAAATTGAACTGCCGCCCTGGGCTCTTAATTGGTCTAGTACGGGAATTACTAAGCCGCCATCATTCGTAAATTCCTTTTGAACTATTACATTAGAGGCCGCACTAATTAAACTCTTGGTGTCTCTGGTCTGAGTTGAGGCTATGGTATTTCTAAAGTGGGTTTTGCCTAAGCGTAGAGAGGTGCCTTCCATGCTTCCAGAGGTGTCCAGAACAAAAGATATAGCCGACGGTTTTAGAAGGTCTGGCCAAAGTAGGGTGAGCCGCTCTATTACATCCCCTGAAACTGGTAACATGGCCTGTGAGCCCTTATTAATATCCACTTTGAATTGGGGAGTTAACGGAGGAGTAAGAGGCACTGCTCCGGCTGCAGGTCTTAGTCCTGTTCCTACCGCCATCTGTTGTAGGGCTGGTTGCTTTAAATACTCTATTAATTGCTCCAAGGATTTTTTATGGGCTGGAGTAAGCCAATCGGCATCGCTCATGCAGAGATTATAATCGAGCCATACCGAGCCCTCTTTCGGGTAGAGAGCTGTAACGCCCTCTTTTCCAATTTTCATTCGCTCCTGATTGAATAGGGCGATATCTTGTTCAGTGGTAATAGAGAACTCTAATTTATTAGTTCTAGCAGACGTGAGTTGATTGAGAAGCGTTTTATCAAAAAATGCGTAGCTTGAGACCTTGCTCTGGGCAGCTCTAA
>CAZWGK010000195.1:0-2436 GCA_964633685.1 uncultured Bdellovibrionales bacterium
CTCGAGATCAACGAACTGCTGGTGGTGGAGTACTACTCCCGCAAGGTCTGATCGCAGAGATCCGACCTGGCAGTGCAAAGCCCCCCGGTTTTCCGGGGGGCTTTTTTGGTGGCGGGAGATTTGGCATGATCATGCACAGATGAACCCAATCAGGCGAAGCATCAAACAACATCACAAACCAAAAGGGATGAACGACAGCGACAAAGCCAACCAGGCCAACGAAGGTGCAAAAGCAATCTCACTTTTCCCCACCGAGGTTTGGATCTACCCTCCCGAAGGTCATTCGATTGACATCAATAGACTCCAAACAATCGGCATGCGCATCAAACGCGACGACACAAGAGAGGAGAGCACTCTCGACCCTCACTCAGCTCGGCATGCCTGGAGGATGGAGAATCCGCATCTAAAACCAGACTTCGAAGATGCATATGAATATATAAAAAAGATTCTATCGGTCACAACATCGAGACTCGGCCTCACTGGAGGCCTTAGAGAATTCGGGAGCTGGCTGAACATCATTCAGCCCGGGGGATACCACGTTGTTCACCATCATGCCCCTAATTTGCTAAGCGGAGTGCTCTACCTGAGCGATTGCAGCAAGACAGCCCGACTCATCCTTAGAGACCCTCGCCCATCACGACTCTGCTTCCCAGGAACACAAATCGGCCCAACCGAAGTGCCCGTTGCATCCACCGCTGGAAGCGCCATCATTTTTCCAGGATGGCTCGAACATTGGGTTGAACAAAATAATTCGGATCACGAGCTGACCTATATCGCCTTCAATCTTGGAGATAGCATTACGAAGTAAGGGGACTTTACCCAGCGTAAAAGTCAGCAACAGCCGCCCCCCTTCAGGGCTTGCGAATCAAAAAAGAGGCGTTACAACGGCGTAGTCTCTGATCTTCGTGGGCCGGCAATCGCGAAAAATTACCGCGGCTGCGCTTCAGACCGGCGTATGGCTGTCATCACAGGTGGCCGCCTACGCTGGGGCATTCAATGAACCAAATACCGCCACGGCTAGTGGCAGTAATGCCATCGCGATTGGCGAAGCCGCGAGCGCCAGTGGTGTCAATTCAACAGCCATTGGCACGCAGGCGAACGCCTCAGGAGCCAATGCAATGGCCCTGGGCACCAGCACCATTGCCAATGCCATCAACGCCCTGGCTGAGGGGGTGGGAGCGGTCGCATCGGCGAATAACTCCATCGCAATCGGAGCCTCAACAGAGGCCACAGCACTCAACAGCAGTGCACTTGGAACCAATGCTGTTGCATCGGGGACAAACGCGACAAGTCTCGGCTCAGGCGCGAGCGCGTCAAACAGCAATTCCCTAGCTCTCGGCAGTGGCTCTAACGCATCGGGCACCAACTCCACAAGCCTTGGTGCGGCATCAAGCAGCAACAACAGCAATTCGCTTGCCATTGGCACGTCAGCCTCAAGTAGCGGCACAAATGCAACAGCAGTCGGCAGCAGCGCAAGCGCAACAAATTCCAATGCAGTCGCACTTGGCACAGGAGCAGCCGCGTCTAGCACCAATGCGACAAGTCTTGGCACGTCCGCCTCGGCCAGCGGCACAAATGCAATAGCAGTCGGCAGCAGCGCAAGCGCGGCGAGCACAAATACCTCCGCTCTCGGGACCGGAGCGACAGCCTCTGGAAGCAATGCAACCAGCCTGGGAGCTGGATCAGCGGCCACCAACAACAACGGCGTAGCGCTTGGAGCAAGTGCCAGTGCTACGGGAGCAAACGCCACGGCGATTGGCGCCGGATCCGTTGCCAACCAATCCAATCAATTCACCCTAGGCACCGCATCCAGCATCTACTACCTGCCTGGAGCGGATCCAACTGATGCGCCAACGAAGCCAAATGGAAGCACATCTACAAGTTACAGCAATGGATACGTCTGGGGATATCAGACAACAGCAAATGGCAACACCGTGTCCTACGCACAAGTGCCTTCTGCTAACTCCAGCAATGCCCAAAGCGCGATCAACTGGATCGCGAGCAACGCCAATACAACTGTCACCATAGCTAGCAATACCTCCGTCACTTGGAATACAGCTAGCAACACCACATCGTTCAACGCGACTGCCCTAAGCCCCAATGGATGGACAGCCGCCAATTCGAGCTTCACCGCACAATCGCCGATGATTGGCCCTGGGGGACAACTGTATCAGTCTCCCTCAAGCAGCAACTCCAATGGAGTGTGGTACGTCAGCAATAGCACCGCGAACAGCAGCATTTCAAATGGCTACGCTGTATTGCTATCCAATAGCACATCCAACAGCACAACCTGCAACCAACCCAATTCTAATTCCTGCATCCCACTTCCAACCTCAAACTGGTACAGCAACCAAACCTGGTACTACCCCAACGGCAACACCAGCTCATCCAGCACAAGCGCAAGCTCCGTTAGCTCCTTCGCGGCCAGCGCAGCAA
>CAZWGK010000195.1:2446-4145 GCA_964633685.1 uncultured Bdellovibrionales bacterium
CCCATGGCCATGAGCGGCAGCAGCACATCTATACGGCCAAGCACACCGGCAGTAACAACAGCCCTGATGGGAACTTGCTTTCTCAACGAAGGCGCTGCCATCGCCACTGGTGGACTCGACCCAGTGCTTGCTATCGAGGGATCGAGTATTGGCATCTATGGCGATGCCGAGGCGATTCAGGTGACAAGCATGGACGTCGAAGAATTTAGCGGCGAAGTCTCACTGATTGTGATCGACGGAAGCGTTGATTGCGGTGGGATCTGTGGAGGCGGCGGATCCGTTGACGGAAATGCTGAGATCGTCGCCGCCGGTGAAATAGAAATGACTGATGTCAATATTGATGCGGTAAACCTCAGCATCGAGAACGAGGACGGGAGCTGGACGGCAGAAATCGGCAATGCAGCAAGTTCAAACATCCAGATCAACAATTGCGGCGCCACATCCACAGGGGAAGAAGCGATGGAAGGAGGCTCCTCAGATCTTGGTGCAGTTACAGCCGTAGAATCAGCCGATCTGGCGATTGGCAAAGAGGCATCAGCCACAGGCACAGAGACCAATGGTTCCACAGCAGTTGGAACATTAGCTGTAGCAGATGGTGCCTATGCCTTAGCGTTGGGAACTGCTGCATTATCGAGCGGAGTATCGACCACCGCATTGGGAGCACAATCTACAGCTTTTGCGAATGCAACAACGGCAGTCGGAACCTACGCGAATGCAGCGGGTATTGGCGCAACAGCCGTGGGCACTTCTGCCTATGCACCTGAAGTAGGGACAACTGCCATTGGATACTCAGCAGTTACGGCGGTTGAAGGAACCAATGCAACAGCTCTCGGAGCTGCTGCTAGTGCAACGGCAATCCAATCAACAGCCGTCGGAAGCAGTAGCGCAGCCTCTGGGATTGGTTCGTTTGCAGGTGGATTTCAGTCCTCAGCCAGTGGATCAAACGCAATTGCTGTTGGCAATGGATCATCTGCATCCGGAACCAATGCAGGAGCTTTTGGAGCAGGAGCTCAAGCATCTGGAGTGAATTCGCTTTCACTTGGCCAGAGTTCATCTGCAACAGCGAAGAATGCCATTGGCATCGGGGCTAACGCACAAGCCACAGGCAGCGATGCCATCGCAGTAGGTGCAGGTTCTAGTGCCAGCGCAACCAATTCACTCGCGATAGGTGCAAATTCTTCGGCATCTGGTGTCAATGCAATGGCGCTTGGCGCTGGATCTCAGGCAAATAAAGCCAATGCCATTGCGATCGGCCCAGGAGCATCATCTTCCGGAACGAATGCAACTGCAGTCGGTGCTGGTGCAACAGCCTCCAGCAGCGGCGCCCTAGCCCTGGGGGCAGGTTCCACGGCATCAGCAATCAATGCCACATCCATCGGTTTTGCATCATGCTCAAGTGGAACCAATGGAATTGCGATCGGTGCGGCAACGCAGGCAACTAGCAGCAATGCCATAGCGATTGGTGCTGGTGCATTAGCGTCAGGGACTAATGGGACTGCCATCGGCGCAGGCGCGACAGCCAACCAGACAGGTGCTCTAGCCCTAGGAGCCGGAGCCACCGCATCCGCAATCAATGCAACAGCCATTGGCTTTGCTGCGTCGTCCAACGGTGCAAATGCCATCGCAATTGGCGCTGGAAGTTCTGCCAACTTTGCCAATTCCTTTGTCTTGGGAGCTGGAGCGATTGCCAACGGAGTGG
>CAZWGK010000196.1:0-4128 GCA_964633685.1 uncultured Bdellovibrionales bacterium
AGCCACATACCCTGAAAGTCCACTTACAGACCCCGACTTAGGCATCGCGTCGCCCTTAGGCTCGGTGAACATAAACTTCTGACCTTTCGAATCAGTCAGAGAATCAGTTAATGGATTGAAAGATAGTTTTCCGCTAAATGCCAAGGCAGTTACCAACTCAGGTGAGCCGATAAAGGCGTTAGTTTCAGCGTTACCATCATTTCTCTTGGCAAAGTTACGGTTGTAACTAGTAACAATCGTATTCTTCTCGCCCTTCTTAATATCATCGCGAGTCCACTGTCCGATACATGGGCCACAAGCGTTAGATAATACAGTAGCACCTGCATCAGTTAACGTTTTTAGAAGACCATCACGCTCGATAGTATTAAATATCTGCTCTGAGCCTGGGGTTACCATGAATGAGCCCTTCGCCTTAAGACCTCTATCAAGGGCCTGCTTAGCGATGCTAGCTGAACGGGCAATGTCTTCGTAAGAGGAATTAGTGCACGAACCAATTAGAGATACCTTAATTTCATCAGGGTATCCCTCTTTAGCTACAGCATCCTTCATCTGAGACACAGTGCGGTAAAGGTCAGGAGTGTGTGGTCCAACCCAACCTGGCTCCAGTTTGCTGAGATCGATCTCAATATATTCATCGTAATATCTCTCTGGATTAGCCAAGACGTCTGCATCAGGTCTTAGATCCGCAGCATACTTGTCTGCCAAATTAGCGATATCTTCTCGGCCGGTGCGACGGAGGTACTCGCCCATCTTTGCATCATAAGGGAATACTGAGGTTGTAGCTCCAAGCTCAGCGCCCATGTTGGTAATTGTTGCTTTACCGGTGCAGCTAATGCTCTCAGCTCCAGGTCCAAAATACTCAACAATCTTTCCAGTGCCGCCCTTAACAGTTAAAAGCCCTGCCACCTTTAGAATTACGTCTTTAGGAGAGGTCCAACCGCTTAATTTTCCGGTAAGGTGAACGCCGACAATCTTCGGATTCGTTACACCCCAAGCATCCCCTACCATCACGTCAACAGCGTCAGCTCCACCGACACCACAAGCTATCATGCCCAATCCACCGGCATTCGGAGTATGAGAATCCGTACCGATCATCATTCCGCCTGGGAACGCATACTGCTCAAGAACTACTTGGTGAATGATACCAGCACCTGGCTTCCAGAAGCCCATGCCGTATCTTTGAGCAGAGGTGGCGAGGAATGCGTAAACCTCTTCGTTCTCATCAATCGCCTGTAACAGGTCGCTCTTAGCGCCCTTATAGGCATTAATAAGATGGTCGCAGTGAATAGTGGTTGGAACTGCCACTTGGTCCTGACCAGCTGTGGAGAATTGTAGTATCGCCATCTGAGCAGTGGCATCCTGCATCGCGACTCTATCAGGCTTTAATTCCAATTCGGTCTTGCCACGCACTAATTGCTCTGGCCATCTCGCCATATGAGAGAACAAAACTTTCTCTGTAAAAGTCAGCGGGCGACCTAATCTCTTTCTTGTCTCGGCATGGGCAGCATCAAGACCTTTGTAAATTTTCTCAATTAGCTCTACGGCTCCGGATTCAATCATAAAATCTCCACAACTAAGGTAACAAAGTAATGGGAGTATTCACCCATAACATGGCTAAATATATACATGTTTCTAGTAAACGAGAAATAGGCTGAACTAGTAAATAGGCCTTAAAAACTCCCAGAAAATACCGCTTAATAGTATTTGACTATGGCGATGTCCTAAAATACCTTCCCAGAGCAGATTATTGAAGCCTGATCATTCAAGATTACTAGTTGTGAACAATTTTACCCCTGAGCCAAAATCCAATGCCGAAGTCTCCTCCTTTGAGGTTGAGGCGTACGCAGGGCTCCCAATCGAAGGTGACCTATCCTCGGCTGAAAATGGATCAATTAATAAACTGAGGGCCGCTCTATTAAAAGAAAAGGACTACGCCGGATACACTGAGACTCTGCCCGGATTTGGAGCTAGAGAATTCCTATTCACAGAGAGTGCCGAAAAACAATTCCGGCCGAAACTGAGCCCCAACGATGTCATAAATATCGTAGAAGACCTCACCGCATTTAGATTAAATTTGTTAAAGACCATAAAAAGTGAACTTAGTAGCGAAGCTCTCGAGTTAGCAATAAAAAAAACTTTAGAGCATGAATTTGGCTTCGTTTACGGCGGGCGGCAACCAGCCTATGGACTTGGCACAGAGCATTTACAAGAAATAATTAACTACGACTCAGATGAATCTATAACTGCTAAATTCAGAGCGCACTCTCAAAGTAATTATGCTCTAATAAAACTTGCGGAACATGGAATCGAATCCGCATCCGCAACTAGCCGGGGGGTGTTAAGAAAATCATTGGATAACTTTTTGGGAGCCCGTGATGCGCTATGGGTTTCCAATCTTCCATTAGGATACAAAATTGCAAATCAGTTTATTCGAGCGAAGAAATGCCCTCACTTGGCTCTCAACTTTTACAGAGCCTCTGAGCTAGGGATTTTGGCAGGGGCTTATTGTTACGACCCCGGTTTGGGCGGTAAACTCTCAACCTACTTAGGCATGATAGCTTTGGCCATGTGTCGACTAGAGTACCAGAGAAGTGCAGTGCATCACCTTAAGCACTCTCAATACATTCTCCAAATTAATAAGATAGCCAAAGCTGAGCAATCTTTTTTGAATGATGATACGATATCTTCAGCTGACCCTAGAATAGTAAAAAAAATGCTTGAATTATCAGAGGATAAAATTGCAGACCTAGCAGGCATGACTTTGGCTACTCTCGCTGCCCACAGAGTCAATAAGAAAATCGAACTCATGTCGTATGATATTGACTACGAGAACGATAAAAAGAGCAATCTGCTTCCCAGGCTAACTGACAAAACCATCCCAAACGCGATCGAATATGCTCAAAAAGAAGAGCTTAAAGGACTCATGAATTCGGCCCTAATGATGCTTGACGCAGAGGACGCACTACTCATAAAAAATCGGTATTTAATTGACAATCCACTCACTCAAAAAGAGATAGCGGCCAAAATAGGTATCACTCCCCAGGGAATAAGCCTCAGAGAGATTAAAGTGCTCAATAAATTTAAAAAGATATTAGAGTCTCTGGGACTAGATGACTACGCTCAATAAAAAGAGGATTATTTCAACTGAGAAGTACTGCCCTGTTGCGCAAAAATTACCCGGCAGACTTAGGTGTGACTCGCGTAACTTTGTCACTTCCTCTAGCCACCTGTAAAACTTGGTGCTCTGCTAGATTGAAACAAGTTAGTTTATTGCCGAAAACCAGCCCTGTATCTATTCCTATTTTGTAAGGCATATCTACAAACACATCAGGATACGGGGTGTGACCAAAAACCACAGTTTTGCCGAAGGCATGTGGTTTATCTATAAAACCCTCTCTAATCCAGTAGAGATCTATCGGCAGCTGCATTCCCAAAAATCTAGCGGGATTGATTCCAGCATGGGCAAAAAGATAATCACCAATCATCACAAGAGAGTCTAAATTCTTGTAAAAATCGAGGTGACTTAACGGTATTTTGTCGAATAAATCCTTAATCCCACTCTGATTGTCTAATCCATAACTCTGAAGAGTTTGAATACCGCCATTACTCAGATAGACATTCCCGTGGCTACCACCAAATCCGAGGAAATCCAAAAGCATATCCTCGTGGTTTCCCCTCAGAAATATAGTGTCAGGAAATTTATCTCTAAAATCTAGTAGCCTATCTACGACCTCCCCTGAGGCAGGCCCCCGGTCGATATAGTCGCCGATAAAAACTACTTTATCTTTTGGTGTTAACTTCTCAGAGTTCTCAAGATAATCAAGAAGAGCACAGAGCTCGATACTACAACCATGAATATCACCGATGGCATATAATCTGCCGCCAGTTGGTCGTATCTCTTTTAATAAGCTCATCCCTCTCCGAGTTTTAGAATAGCTAAGAAAGCCTCTTGAGGAATAGCAACGCTACCTACCTGCTTCATCCTCTTCTTTCCTTCCTTCTGCTTTTCCAACAATTTCTTCTTTCTAGTAATGTCACCACCGCCAACAGTCTATTATCGACAGGAATAATACTTATGAAAATCGCGGGGCAAAGTCAATAAGAATTATTCTTACCTTCCCGGATCTG
>CAZWGK010000197.1:0-4093 GCA_964633685.1 uncultured Bdellovibrionales bacterium
TGCTGCATCATTTTTTTGTAAGTTAATACTTCACCGCCACCAATATCTAAGGTCTGGCCTATTGAGCGTGGCTCTTCTAAAACTCCCACTAAATAGGCAATAACTTGGCGAATAGAGATTGGCTCGCATTTGGAATTTACCCAACGCGGACACAACATGAATGGAAGTTTCTTAACTAGATCATGAATGATCGCAAAAGAAGCACTGCCGCTCCCCACTATAATTGCAGCTCTTAATTCAGTTACCGGCACTCCAGAGGACCGAAGTGCATCTCCAGTCTGGTGTCTACTTTTAAGGTGCTCTGATAAATTTTCACTAGCTTCGCCCAGTCCACCTAAATAAATTATGCGCTTTACCCCGGCTTCTTTGGCAGCCTTAGCAAAATTGAGAGCTCCTAAATAATCCTTTTCTGCAAATTTCCCCCCTGGGGTGCCCAACGAATGCACCAAGTAGTAGGCTACTTCGATTCCCTCAAGAGGAGTATTCAAAGTCTCAGGCTGAGTAACATCACCCTTAAAAATCTCTACCCTCGGCCAATTACGCCGAGCCAGTTTACGGGGCTCACGGGCCAGGATACGCACATCGTGACCCATAAAAATAAGCGTCCCGACTAATCGGCCTCCGATATACCCTGTAGCTCCTGTAACTAATATCTTCATATTTATAGAGCTTCGCAGATTGCATCCAAATCGGAAAGATCAATTGATTAAGCGACAACCACCATATTACCGGGCTTTAGGATTATTCGGCCAGACATTTCAAGTTCAAGAATATCCGTATGAAATTTTGGCGGATTGCCTGAGCGATCTTTTAACTCTTCGAGAGACAGAGGACCAAACTTCCTCAGAATTTTCAAATACTGATCCCCAAATACCTCAGGCTGTTGCTCTTTGATATTCAAGTTGTGATTTGACGAGCCAAATATTAACTCTAATACATCTCTTCCGTTTCGAACCAAAAAAGCACCGTCCATCAGTAATTTATTAGAGCCTGCATACCTATTGTTTTTTACACTACCTGGAACCACCAACACCTCTCTGCCCTGCTCCAATCCATGCCGTGCGGTCACTAACGAACCACTCCGTTCAGTTGCCTGAATCACTACCACGGCGCTACTTAAACCCGATATAACTCTATTCCGATCTAAAAAGTTCTGCTTGTATCCCGGCTCATTGGGAAGAAACTGCGAAATAATTAACCCACCTGCTGCAAGAATCTCCTCTGCTAATTTTATATTACTTGGCGGGCTTATTGAGGGTAATCCATTTCCTAAAACAGCAATCGTGGCTCCCTTTACACCACTATTTATAGCTCCACGATGAGCGGCGGAATCAATTCCCATAGCCAAACCGCTAACAATAACTGTATTAGAGAGCGCCAACTCTTGTCCGAATTCCATCGCTATATTTATGCCCTCTAGATCACCGTTACGAGAGCCGACCACAGCCACCGCGATTTTGCTTCCCAAGAGACTTGGGTTCCCTTTGTAAAAAAAGAGTGGTGGTGGATCATAGATATTTTTTAAGGCATTCGGATACTCTGCATCAAAAATTGTTATAATTCCTAATTGATCCCTCTTACATCGCTCGAGTATTCGCCCCAGTTGCCTTTCTTCTTTTGGATCTAAACTCTGCTCTGAACATTCCAATTCAAGAATGGTCGATTTCCCATTTAAGAGAGCGCTAATTATTGGAGCTCGCTTACTGCTAGGAAGGGACCTTAGCCTGAGGGCCAGCTCTATATTTTTATTTTTCTGCCTATCTATTTTACTCACACCCGATTATCGCAAAGCAGTGAGTAAAGTTGCTAAATACCATAATAAATATTCGTAGGGCTTGAATTACAATTAAATTCAAGGTGTTAATTCGGTAACATTTAGGGCATCTACCAGCTATCTTGATTGGCATCTTCATTGCACCATATTAGTTTAACAGGTGCAGCCATGAAACAAAGTACGCTCCGCGAACGCGGCTCAAGCATGATTGAAATGTCCCTAATTATTGGCTTACTGATAGTCATTTCAGCCTCTGCTATCCCTAATGTACGATATAATTTAGAATGTAAATTATTTGTTACTCAGTGGGCTGTTGCCGATCCCGTAGTAACGAATTCAGACGGCTCGAGCTCCCTTAATATCGTGATTCCCAGAGGATGTATGATTAAGTATTTTAATTTTGATCCTGGAGATGACGGACTACGTTACATAAGCACTGGGGCTAACGCAAAAGATGCTGGCAAATTCATTTTCGAAACTCTCTCAGGAACTGTAGTTTGGTCGGGACAAAACAGTAATGGCATTTTTGGTGAACTACAGCGCTAGAATTTTTGGTTTTTTGTTAAGCCGCCTTTCTCTTTGCGCTCTTTTTACTTTTGCTTACGGCAGCCTTTAAATCCTTCCCTTTCTTGATACTCTTGTTTTTAAGAAGCTGAGCTTTTTTGTCAGAAGAATTAGCCTTCGAAACTTGTTTCATTTTCTTACTTTTGGAATCGTCCTCTACTTCTATGGGAGCTAGCTCGATATCGTCTTGAGCCATGTCTTCTTCTTGCTTAGTCTCTTCAGACTCTTTGCCCTCTTCTTCTTTTGGTGAAAGGTCTAGCGTAACCTTTTGAGTGTCTAATCTGTGTTTTATAATTGCTAGTTCCTCTTTACGCGTGGACCAGATTAGTCCATCAATTGAATACAGAACCACCTTCTTTCCACCGAAAGAGGTCGTTTTTGTCATGAATTGTCCCTTCTTGGCCATACTCTCGCCTATAAATACTCTCCCACTGATGATAAGATGGAGCCGGCTCCGATAAAGTTTCTACTTTTCGATTATAATTGCTCGAATCTCCCCTTTTTGTTAAAAAGTTGAAGCAATTTAAATAGTTCCGCAATCTTATTTGTATGACATCCATAGATATATCAGCTATTAAGTGGCCCGAAACAGTTACAGAACTCCATGCACACCTCGGAGGCTCGGTCCCTCTTTATCGATTGTGGGAAATGGGAATTGAAAAGGGCGTGCGTGGTATCGGACGGGGTTATGATGAATTCATCAACCTAATCAAAATTAGTCCAGATAGAGTAAAAGACCTCGACACATACCTGCAGATCTACGACCGAATTGAATTAATTCAATCAGGCCCAGATAATCTGAGACAAAGTGTGCTGATTGCCATTCACGGAGCATACCGGACTGGAGGCATGCGGAAATTAGGACCAGGCGGTGAAGGTGGAGATCCCGACCCTCTTTTTAGAATCGGACGACTCGAGCTCCGCTTTAATCCTTTAAAGAGAACAGGGGCAGTGTTCCTTAAGGGTGAGCACGCTGGCCTCTACGATGTAGATAGAGTCATAAAAGCTGCCATCTCCGCAGCAGAAGATATTGAAATAGCGTTTCGTGGCAAAATTCAAGTGGGATTCTTGTTTTGCTTTGGTCGCGATATGAACGTTGAGGCCAATAGAGTATTAGCAAGAAAGATAAACGAGTGGCGCTCTTACTCCTCGAAAATCATAGGAGTTGATCTTGCGGGCCCTGAATCTGTAAATCCCCTCTCCGACCCATCCAAACTAAAAGACATGAAGGAGATTTTTGATTCTCTAGATTCTTCTCTCGGTCGAACAATTCATGTTGGTGAAACCACACATGTAAACTTGGAAACATTTATAAAAACCGTAGAGGCAATTAATCCGAAGAGAGTTGCTCACCCAATCGCTGCATATCGAGCATTCCGCGACAACAAGGACGATCGGGGTCTAAAGTTGATTAAAGAGCGAGATTTAGCGTGCGAACTCTGCGTGAAATCCAATCTTCTTACCGGGGCCCTTAAAAATCTCGAGGAGTACAAGGGATTCATCAATACGCTGGATGATTTCGGGATTAAATACACGTTCTCAACTGATGCTCCAGCTCTGCAGGTAACAAGTCTAGCTGAGGAGCTTCTCATGTTAATCAATAATAATGTGGCCACACCGGAACAAGTTCTTCGAGCGCTAAAAACCGCAGATGATGTCAGCTTCCTACCAAAAATTAAAAAAAATTAGAGTGAGATAAATTATGCTTACGTTAGAGAGTGTTTTCGATAACTCAAAAAAAGCTCCGCAGAGAAA
>CAZWGK010000198.1:0-1271 GCA_964633685.1 uncultured Bdellovibrionales bacterium
TGGCTAATATTAACTATAACTTTCAGGTATTCGACAAAGCAGCTGAATACTTTGGAGCCTATCTAAAAGTTTCAAAAGATGACTCTACAGCTCGTGCCACTTACGGTAGTGCACTTAGCTTTTTGGGGCAATTCGATGAAGCCGAAAAGGAACTAGTATATGCGATCTCTCAGGACCCAAAACTATTTCTCGCGCGTGCCAATTTGGCCATCTCATATGCCTTAGCCGGAGATAAAACAAAGGCAAAAAAAGCTCAGCAAGAGGCCCTTCCATTTGCGCAGGATAATTCAACCAAGGAGAAGTTTGCTGGATTCATCGACGAGATTCTAAATCCTAAGCCAAGCACGACAAGGGTTGTAGAAGCAGGCCCGCTACCTAAAAAGCCAGCTGACCCAGCCCTAGCAGGACTAGACTCAGATATTAGAGCTAACCCCGTAGCAGGGCCCAAATATGTTTACTCTCGCCTTGACGGTGCCACATTAATTCTCAACTTTGCTAATTTTCCAATGTCTGCCATGCCGCCATTCGCAAAAGATAAATTTATAAGTTCAGTCAAAGCCTCAATCTCAAAAAACAACCTAACTCAGGTCAAACAGCTAAAGTTTATCGACCATGCCACCAACGAAACTTTGCACGAGCTGAAGCTTTAATAGCTGTCAGAGAGGCTAATTTTTGACCCTATAGCAACTGGTACGGAAGAAAGAACGACGCTCATAGGACGGGTCAATGTTGAGAGTTGTTTCGGCAGTGCCCAAAAACATAAAGCCATCAGGTTGGAGCACCTTACGTATCTTACCCAGAATGTCCCTCTTACATTCGACATTAAAATAGATCAGGACATTTCTAATAAAAACAAAGTCGAAAAGCCCCAAATTTGGCCAAGTATGAATTAAATTAAGTTGGCTAAATTTGACCATGCTTCTTAGGTCAGCAGATATCTGCCAATTATTCCCTACTTGGGAAAAATGTTTGCTCACCTGCTCCGGAGTAAGACCTCGCTTCATTTCAACTGAGTTGTATAAGCCCCTTTTAGCTTGCTCTAAAACCTCTAAGTTAATGTCGGTAGCGACGATCTCTACTTTCCAATTAAGCAGCTCAGGAAAATTATCTCTTATCAACATCGCAATTGAATAAGGCTCTTGACCAGTAGATGCCGCTGCGCACCAGAATCGGAGCTCTTTAATATGCTTTCGACGCCCCATTAACTCGGGAATCAAATCACCCTCTAGCACCTCGAACGGCTCGACATCCCTAAAAAATGAAGTCTCGTT
>CAZWGK010000198.1:1281-4042 GCA_964633685.1 uncultured Bdellovibrionales bacterium
GTTGTCATAGCCTCGATCACTTGCCGACGAAGCTCTTTATCATTACCGACTTTTAGCTTAGCTACTAACTCACTGATTGATTTAGCTCCGTTAATCTTGGCAATTGGAGCCAATCGGGATTCAATCAAGTAGTTCTTACTTTCATCCAGAATTATCGCACTATCGCATTCGACGATCTTACGTAGAAACTCAAATTCGGCCGGAAGAATTGTCATTTTGATTCCTATGACAATAGATTTTTAAGGTTGTTCTTCCGCTTTATCCTAGATGTTATCTGGGCAGGAATTTCACTTAGGGGATACACCCCACTCGCTAAGCCTGCCTCTGCTACGGCACCGGGCATACCCCAAACCACACTACTACTCTGGTCTTGAACGATCACTTCACCACCTGCCTCTTTAATTACCTCACAACCCCTACATCCATCTCGACCCATGCCGGTAAGGATTACTCCTAACACGTGGCTGCCGAACACTGATGCCACTGATCTAAACAACGGGTCTACCGCTGGACGACATGAGTTCTCATGTGGTTCCTGATTCAATCTCAAAAATAGCCCCTCTGCCATCCTTACTACTTCCATATGGAAATCCCCGGGTGCTAGATAAATTACGTTTGACTCAAGAGGCATCATATCTGTGGCCTCTTTGACAGGTAATCCACCCTGAGCGGATAACCGCTCGGACAATATTTTAGTGAACATAGGAGGCATATGCTGAACCATAACGACAGGAACCCCTATATCTTTCGGTATTTTTGGAATTATCTCAGCAAGTGCATTCGGTCCGCCGGTAGAAACTCCGATACATACGATATCGTAACGTCCAGTCCCACACGCTGCTGGCTTGGCAAGCGTAACAGATCGACTAAGTCCTGCTCGTAATTTATCAACATGAGCTTCTCCAGGCAGAGGCAAACTTCTAATCTTACCAACTAGATCTGAGCGAACCTGATCTCTGGCCTCCTGAGGACTTCTGACCTGACTAGGTTTAGTTACATAATCGGAGGCTCCCATCTGCAGAGCCGATAACGTTACGGCAGCGCCCTGCTCTGTAGCAGCGCTAAACATAATAACTTTAATTTTAGGATACTTTGCATGAAGCTCAGTTAGGGCTTCAATTCCGTTCATCTCTGGCATCTCAATATCAAGAGTAATGATATCAGGATTAACTATATCAACTTTCTGCAAGCATATTTTACCATTCGCAGCGGTGCCAACAACCTCAATATCAGGCTCTCCGTTAAGGATGTCAGATACGAGCTTGCGCACGACAACTGAATCATCTACCACTAAAATTTTCGCCTTACTCATGCCGACACCAATTAAAAACCACCAGGTAAAATTAAAATCAACCTTCTAAATCCTTCCTAAAGCAAGAAATTACATCGAACAAAATCAATTCAACTTTGATATATTGGTTGCCATCTTATGATCTAGCCAGAGCATTAGTTGCCCGGGCATCTTGTATACGCCCTGTACTACATCTTTCTGCTCTTTAGTAAGAGTATTGGGAACTGGCTCTAGTGCGTCCTCAGACAACTCAACCACATCTCCCACTTTATCTACTACCAAACTCAGAGTGCCCTCGTCCGACTGAACAATGACATTCATGCATGGATCCTGCGTTTCACGGGCTTTCAAGTTCAGTCGTTTCCTCAGATCAATCGCTGTAATTATCTGGCCACGAAGATTTATTAAACCCTCGACGGTATCCGAGGCTAAAGGCACAGGAGTAAGATCCTGCTTTCTTAATACCTCCTGAACCTCCATTACATCGATTCCAAAAAAGAGTCCGTCTACATAAAATGTGGCAAATTGCATATCAAATTACCTCTCCAACATTCTCTTCAACACCGCCCAGTTTTACACTGGTAAAGAGAGAACCTAAATCAAGAAAATCTGTGACATGGCCGGCGACGATCGCACTACCCACAATTCCGGCTCCCACCGATACTTTAGTCAATGAGAACGATTCCTCAACTATATCAACGACACTCTCAACCAAGAGACCGAGCTGCGTGGATTGGTTATCCAAAATAACGGCTTTAATAGTTCCTTTTTCTGGCGAGGCTCCACGTCCTAAGAATTCTCCAACGTGAATCAAGGGTAGGATACCATCTCGATACTGCACACATCTATGACCAGCGGCAGTCTCAAAACGCTCAGCCTCAAACTCCTCTAATCGATTCAACCGTTCAATAGGAATAGCGACTCTGGTTCCAGACCCAGCATTCACAATTAACATGCGACGCTTCGGCTTAACCTTAATATTCTGCTCGGAATCACTGCTCTCTTTTGCCAGTTCTTGATCTGAATTAGAAAATACACCCGTATGTTTCGACAATCCTGCAACATCCAAAATAAGAGCTATCTTTCCATCTCCCATAATAGCAGCTCCGGCATATACTGGTAATTCTTTAAGTTGACGACTAAGAGGCTTCACCACTATCTCTTCAGTATCGTTAACCGAATCAACAACCAAACCAAATTGCTGTCCCTCAACCTGAACAAAAATAATGTTGAGCGACTGCATCTTATTAAAAGAAGCTTTTAAGCACTCCTCACTACGCATTTGTAGGGCCTTACAGAGGTATACCAGCGGCATCAATCGACCTCGGAGCCTTAGAAAATGAGCCTCTCCTATCTTTTCGATCTCACGATCTATCTGCTCAACCGGGATCCTTACTAGCTCAACTAAGCTGACCTGCGGAATTGCGAATCTCTGCCCAGCTGAGTTTACCAATAACGCAGGAACAATCG
>CAZWGK010000199.1:0-4037 GCA_964633685.1 uncultured Bdellovibrionales bacterium
TTACTTCACGGCTTAAAAGCCAAGGTGAATTTAATCCCTTACAATTTTAATTCGGGGTTGGGCTTTGATTCTCCTGATATGGATCTCCCGCAAAAATGGCAGGTCGAGCTGAATAAGCAAGGGATAATTGCTACTATTCGATGGTCTAAGGGGCAGGATATCAGTGCCGCCTGTGGGCAGCTGGTCACGGATTCAAAGAGAAAGCCTTTTCAGAGTAAGAGTCTCAGCGGCGATCCAAGCCAAACTGAGACCCTCCAGGAACAGAACAATAATGACCAGGATAGCCCTATTAAGACAGCAATCCGATCTTCTCTTCTGACCCACTCGGAGATCCCGGGGTTGTAGGGATCGCCGTAGTTGCACTACCTGAAGAGGAAACAATTGTTTCGATCTGCTCAGATAGTCCAGGGGCTTTCTTTTTAGGATTATTAATTCTGCTAACGCGGCTGGCGTGCATTCCTTTCGGTCCCTCAGTAATTTCGTACTCGACTTCTTCGCCATCCTTAAGAGAGCGATAACCGTCATCTTGAATGACTGAGTAATGCACAAAAACATCTTTGCCACTTGTGTGTTCGATAAAGCCAAATCCTTTGGCATTATTGAACCACTTAACCACACCTTTCATAACTGTAGACATAGCTCCTTACTCCTTTATGGAACGTGTCACTAAACCGTTCACTACAACAACCAGGCGTTAAAACAACTACACGCACTGTTCTTTCAGATTCCTCATTCCACCCAAGGGATCCAAGAAAATGAACGTCGTATTAAGGTTTCTAACCCTACAAATGAAATCCGTCTAGATAAAATATTAAAAAGACAAGGGATCTAGGATAATTACCCAATAATCAGGCTGGACGGTCTAGGGCTTATGGTGGACAATAGTAAGCTATAAAAGGAAGTATGGTTGCCGAAACTAACGAGTTTGACCTAATCAAAAACTGCTTAAACGTCGCCTCAGAGCCGATGGGGTTGGTTTTTACCGGCACTGAGCTTATCTGGTTAAATCGGGAGCTTAAGAATCTATTGTCATCACCCTCTGATGTGGTGTCACTCCAGGATTTTTGGCCAGGCTTTATAGAGAGGGAGCTGATTCCTGGCTCTCTCATGACTGAGTTTAGGACAGCCCCAGGTGGGTTTGTTTCAGTAAAGTTAATAACAGAGTTAGTCGACCCAGGAGTTTACTGTGTTCGTGTCGCCTCCAGTCGATTTCCAGGGGATGAGTCTAAGGTGGCACATGTTCAGCGCCGGGAGATGCTTGGAGAGTTAGCCGGGGGTATTGCTCACGACGTAAACAATATCGTTACCGGTGTTTTGGGGCATGTTACCTATTTAAAAATGACCATGCCCAAGACGGGACCTCACGTAGATTCTCTAAATGCAATCGAGGAGGGCGGTAACAGGAGTGGTCAGTTAATGCGGCAGATCCTGTCATTCCTAAAAAACGATGGCTCAGTAAAGCCGTCGAAATTAAATTTGAAAGCAATCTTGGATTCCACCAGTAATTTATTGCGTGGTGCTATAAGTAAAAAAATCAAATTGGTATGTGAATTCCCTGAGCACGATACCCACGTTATGGGTATTGAAGGCCAGATATCCCAGATATTGGTTAATTTAGTAATCAACTCTCGAGATGCCATTCGCGATAACGGTGAGATAAGAATAGCTCTAAGAGAGCTTGAGACGAGCGAGGTTATAAATCCAGTAGGAGAGATAAAAGGAGCTGAAAGGCTTAAGGGTAAATACGCGTGTTTATCAGTAATAGACAACGGGCAGGGGATATCAGGGGATATATTAGGCAAAGTCTTTGAACCGTATTTTTCCACCAAGCGGGAGCGCGGAACTGGGCTGGGATTATCAACCGTCAAAGAGATTGTAGAGAGGCTTGGTGGCGTAATTGAGCTTTCCTCAAAGGTCGGTATTGGGACCAAGGTGTCTGTTTATCTGCCAGTGGTAGAGGAGGATTCGGCGAGCGCAACTGCTCAGATGGCCTCATCAAAGCCGACCACTCTGCAGAGGGGAAGTGAAAAGATATTAGTGGTGGATGATGAACAGGCTGTTCGTAATGTTTTAGGATTAAGTCTGCGTCGGTTGGGATACGAAGTTGAGCTAGCATCTTCTGGTAGTGAAGCAATCAGTAAATATATCGCAGCAGGATCTCGTTACGATCTGGTTATTCTAGATATGGTGATGCCAGAATTGTCGGGTAGAGAGGTATTTTTTAGACTCAAAGAGATCGATCCTGGAGTCAGAGTGTTAATATGTAGTGGGTTCGCTTCAGAGCAGGCGATTCGAGATATCTTAGAGAATGGGGGTAAGGGGATCATCCAAAAACCCTTCGAAGTTGAGGTTCTGGCTGCCAAGATACGGGATTGCCTCGCTTAGACTTAAAATGTGATTGGTTTCTAATCCCAAATTTTATCGATATTTATTGGTATGTGCTCTCTTAAAAGCTTGTCAAATCAGGCGCTTAAAGTGAACTATATTTTAATCACGATATTCTCTGATGTGGCTATAACCTTTAGGCAGCGAGTATATCTAATAAAACATTCGTTAAGCTATGTTGTTAGGATATAATTTAGGCTGCTGTTCTATTCAAATCCACATTTGAGGGTAGAAGGATCCTTACGGTTTTCTCTCCAGCTAGGAGAGCCGTTTTTCCATTTGGAACGCTTGAATCAAGGAGAAATTTCATGCGTAACCTTCATCGGGTATTTTTTGTTCTTCTGTCGATGGGATTGCTCTTCAGCATTACCAGCTGTGGCTCGAGGGTGGAGATTGCCCCTGGTCACGTTGGCAAGATTTTGAGCCCGTCTGGCCTTCAGCAGGGTTTGAAGCAGCCCTCTTCGTTCCGTCTTCCTGCGGTCTTTCCGTGGGATGCCAATTACTACTTGATCTGTGTCGAGACTAGTGACCAGGCCAAGGAGGAGGCACTGCAGATTTTCATGCCTAAGGATAATCTGAATCTTGAATTTGAGGTCAGAATGACTCTGAGTATTCCTGGTGATGACGAGAAGAGGATTGAGAGTATCTTCTCCCGACTTTCGCCTGAAAGGGTGGAGGGCCTGATCAAGGTAATCGACTTCGATCAGGTCTACAAGACATATGCCGCTCCTGTCATTCGTGAAAAGGCGAGAGAGGTTCTCGCAAACTACACGATTGCTCAGGTTATGACTTCAAGAGATGCAGTTTCTACCGAGCTTGAGAAGAGTATTAGGTTGGAGCTTCAAAATGCCCCGATCATGGTACTCAACTTGGGACTGGCAGATCTTCAACCTCCGGCTGTGATCGTCAAGGCTCAGGAGGCAGCGAAAGAGCGAGAAATCGCAATTTCACGGGCTGAGGCTGAGAAGCAGGTAAAACTTACTGAGGCACAGGCTGCCCTCGAAGTGGCCAAGAAACAGCAGGAAGTTGACCTTGTAGAAGCCGAAACTCAAACTCGTGTGAATGAAGTGCTGGCAAAGGGTGGGAATGAGGCTTTTGTGACTCAGCGAATGATCAAAGTCATGGAGGATCTCGCCAAGAGTCCGAACAAGGTCTTCATTTTGCCCAGCGAGGCGCTTCATAACCCCGCTCTAATGATGGGCTTGCATCAACAGGCGCTATCGGCGACGACTACAAACCAGAAGGAGTAGCATGGATACCATCTTCGCATCTGAGCTGACCCTTTGGGTTAGCCGCTTCGTGCTTTGTGTGCTCTGCCTAATTGTTTGGGCGGCTGCTCTGAGTCGGCTCGTCCGAATTCTTAGGTATGATTCTGAGGCCTATGGCGCTTTGGAGAAGGCTGAAAAGGTTTCAGCCTCTCGTTGGTTGCTTCTGGCGTGTGTGTTGACGGCTGTATCTTTCTGGGGGCTTACAATCCATCAGATCGATCAAGCCACGACCTCTCCGGATCGTACTCTCGAAGAGCAACGTCAAAGATCAGCTGAAGAGAGAGTCGAATCTGTACCAACAGTTTCTCCTGACACCCGCGAGACGCTTGAGCAGAGAGCTAAGCGGGTTGCCGAGGAAAACGCGGTGCAGAATGCCAAGGCAAA
>CAZWGK010000200.1:0-2463 GCA_964633685.1 uncultured Bdellovibrionales bacterium
AGCGACCTTCGGCAAATACCTTACCGGCGATCCGGTCAAAACCCAGATGTCTCTTGCCCCAGCCTCCCAGGCAAGTCTAACTGCAAGAGCTGTGTTCTTAAAACTAACGCCGAAATGTCCTTCAACTAAAATTCTCGGAGAGGTCAGACTTTTGGGGCCTACCGTTTGGCCATCTTTTTTGTAAAGATCTTTTCGGATGCCGTTCCTCACCAACGTCGGAAGCTGATGATAATTCAAAGACAAATAGCGCTGAATCCAGCAAGCCTCAGTCACATAAGTGACCGGCAGGCTATATGTGCTGTCAACTAGTTCCCGAAGAGGGCGCTCCTCGATTGGATAAAATCGTGATTCAATTGATTGCACAAAATAGGCAAAACGATCGGCCTGAAAATCTCCCAGCTCCAAAGCTGTTTTCCACCAAGTTGCTATAACTAATTCAAAACTCTCCCGCTTGCCCTGCTCAAAAGATATGAACCTTAAATTATCCGCCTGATCGTGCCATGAATAAGTCTCTTTCGTAAAGCTCTCTTGCACTGCTAACGTTACTTCAATTCCGCATCTTTGCAGATACAGCGCATGTTGAAGGATAACGTAAGTCCCCCCACTGATAGCCAGAGATCCAACTAAAATACATACCCTCATTATCGCTTTCCCAAAGCTTTTACAAAACGAGATAAATTAACCATTCTGATAGCGCCGTATCAATGAGTAAAGAAAGCCCAACCCTAATAAACCGCGTGATTTTAAGGTTAACCAGGGCCAAAACCCAAGATCACCCCGTCCAAAATTAGATATTAAATTCAAACTAAATCTAACCCTATCCAAAATGCGATTGTTTTGATCGATGGAATAAAAAACGGACTCTCTAAAGACACCAAAATTTTCCGTGTGAGAAACAGAGAGTATCCAATCAATCTCCGCTTTTGAAGGGTTAAAAACCATCCTGCAGTGCCGTTTCCTAACTAACGAGATAAGCTGATTATAGCCAGGATTTGTCTGGGCTACCCAAACAGCAAATTTTTGAAATAATAACATGGCCGATTTAAAAACTCCCCTGATACTCTGAAAGTTTTTTTCGCTGTTACAGAAGTCATCCTCGACCACTTTCGGAACACGATTATCAACAAGAATATATCTTCGGGCAGAACCATGATCGGCCTGCAAGATAACCTCAAAAAGAGAGCGATTCTCATTAAATATATGAAAATTGGGAGATTTCGCTCCTAAACTGGAAAATAGGAGACCATCCTTTCGATTAAAACTACTAATAGAACCTGGTGCTATCAATCCAATATAAAATCCTTCTATTTCAACCTCCCTATCAAAATGCTGTCGTAAAAAACTGAAAAGATTATCTTGAATCGAACCCTTCCAGCCAACATCAACTACATGCACTTTTCGGGGTAGTTTTCCATCTTGATAGAACGAAGATAGATAAACTTGAAATGCTTCACCTCTCAATCGCCTTTGATTCTCGTAAACGGACACAAATTTACTTAGTTTTAACAACTTGCTAAAAATATCGCTGCTAGGAAGATCCTGCTGCTTTTCATTAAAATCAGAAATTGGCAGCAGTAATTCTTGCGCAAAATCCATCGCATAGTCCTCTAAATCCAAGCTTTTTAGAAAGTCCATCACTGAGATATTTCTATACTGCCTAAAAAGCACTTCGAATCGCTCAGTCTCTAAAGGGCCAAGAGAGACTAAAAAAGTGGATTTTCTCGAAACCTTCAGATAGTGCGTTCTAACAACACATCTGCTGCCAATTGTTTGATAGAAATCAAACATCTCTTTCAACGGCTGCCCTTCCCGAGAAAAGAAAAACAAATCTTTAACTCCCTTCTCACTTACGATCCTGTGAAGCCGCTCAATAAAAACATAAAGAGACAATGCAATATCCTCGAAGGGAGCTTTAATTTTTTTGTCAGAAAATGTCACAGCCATAAATCTCGAAAGCCTAGACCCTCGTGCATCCCAAATTTTCAAACTAATTGATTACTTACACATCTTACTTTTAAAAGACTTGTCTCTGCTAAGCGGCTAACTTTGGACCAATAAAATTAAATGCCTCTCGTTTAAAAATTTTGCCCACAATTATTAGCACAAATAATAATTGATGGAAGTAGTAACCCTTTCATATAAGCCAAAGCAATACAAATATATATTTAACATAAAACACTTAATAGCCTTACCACTAAATAGGCTTTGTCAATTATGGCACCGTACTTTAGCAGCTAGTATTTACAGTGTTTTAATCACTTTACCCGATCAAAAAACATTGAAAATTACTTCGCTGATTGGTATGCTCCTTCGCCGGGAGTCTAAAATAGCCTTAGATTTTAGCAACACTCTCCTCAAGGCAACCTAAGATAGACTTGAATTTAATTTGGGACAGATAGATTTTATATGTTACCTAGACAAATAACATACCTATGATTTTTAATAATTCTTTCAAAAAATTAA
>CAZWGK010000200.1:2473-4035 GCA_964633685.1 uncultured Bdellovibrionales bacterium
TTAAATCCTTAAACTAGTTGATATGCTCAACTTGTGGTTTGGCACGAATGGCAAAGGGATTAGTGAAATACCTGACTTAGTAAAGGGGCAGCGAGAATATGACCCAAACTCTTTTTAAACCTGAGCGCGGAACCCAGGGCCCTTTAATAGGGCTCTGGAAGAATAGAAATCTTATCCATGATTTAACAAAGCGCGAAATCATGGGGCGCTACAAGGGCTCCGTTCTTGGCGTGTGCTGGTCTTTGGTGCTCCCTATCATAATGTTGTTAGTTTATACATTTGTTTTTGGGGTGATATTCAAAGCCCGTTGGACCAGTGACACCGAATCCCAGGTCTCGTTCGCGTTGCACCTCTTTTCGGGCCTAATTGTGTTTAATTTGTTCGCCGAATGCGTAAATCGTGCCCCAAGCTTAATCGTAAACAATGTAAACTATGTCAAAAAAGTAGTCTTTCCATTGGAGATTCTTTCGGTGGTATCCTTGGGTGCAGCTTTATTCCATTTTCTTGTTTCCTTTTTAGTTTTATTCTTTGCAGGCTTTATTTTGGGTTGCACTTCGTTGTCTTCGCTTTATCTACTCCCTGCGACAATACTTCCGATGGCCCTTCTCTCTTTAGGTGTAAGCTGGTTTTTGGCAGCCTTGGGCGTTTATATTAAAGATGTTGCCCAAATTACTTCAGTGGTAGTTTCGATATTGATGTTTATGTCGCCGGTATTCTATCCCTTATCCGCTCTACCAGAAGGGTTTAGGAAAGCAGTTGAGTGGATCCCGCTAAACATCATAATTGATCAGTTTCGAAATACAGTGTTGGACAATCGCGGGATCGATCTAGGTCACTTTGGGTTTTCAGTTCTAGTGTCTCTTGGATTAGCCTGGCTCGGATTCTCCTGGTTTCAAAAGACAAGAAAGGGGTTTGCAGATGTCCTCTGAACTAGCTCTCTCAGTCATAAATGTTTCGAAGTTTTTTCCAGTCTACAAAAATCCAAGGGATAGACTAAAACAGATACTGTTCGGAGACCGCCTAAAAGGCCAAAATGAATTTTGGGCGTTAAAAGATGTCTCCTTTGAACTAAAAAAGGGAGAGACTATTGGAGTAGTAGGACGAAATGGAAGCGGCAAATCGACCCTGCTTCAAATTATTTGCGGCACACTTTCGCCATCAGAGGGTGTGGTAAAGCGTTACGGGCGTATATCTGCGCTGCTTGAGCTTGGCTCAGGCTTCAATCACGAGTTCTCGGGCAGAGAGAATGTCTATCTTACTGCCTCTATTATGGGCTTGAATCGAAGAGAAATCGACGACCGATTTGAGTCCATTGAGGACTTTGCTGAGATAGGTAAATTTATAGATAGTCCGATAAAACATTACTCAAGCGGAATGTTTGCCAGACTGGCCTTTTCAGTGGCGATACATGTTGACCCTGAAATTCTAATTATCGATGAAATCCTTGCGGTTGGGGACTCAGCATTCCAAAGAAAATGTATCAATAAGTTCTACGAAATTCGTGAAAGTGGCTGTTCTATCCTTTTTGTCTCACACAGTGACTATCAAGTAAAATCCATCTG
>CAZWGK010000201.1:0-3921 GCA_964633685.1 uncultured Bdellovibrionales bacterium
CCGCTAGATTACCTGCTGCTGTCAAAGAAGTTACAAATTCTGAATATGAATTGAGATTACAGTGTGGTGGTAGTTGGGATGAAGCCCAAAGAATTATTGATAGAACTCTTGATGCAAAGCATACCTGTGTTGTGAAATATGGCTCGTCGTTACTCTCTCAGCATTACGATTGTTTGCTAAGCCGTATAGTTATGGGAGGTATTAAAGCCTACTGCACTGCCTCTGGCTACATCATTACCGAAAAGCGGTTAAAAGATATGATGTCTCAGTTGCCTTATAGCAACCATGTGTGGACAGCTCACTCAGTAGATATTGATAAGCAGAGAACTCGCTAACTAAAGCCTTCAGTTAAGTTAACGGAAATTGAGAAACAACAGCTTTGATATCCAACAGGGGATGAAGGGGACTTGCGTCCTTGAGCCTCCATCCCCAGAACCTTTTTAGAGTTTAGTTATCGGTTCGATGTGCGGTTCGACCGTAGGTTAACCCCACGATTATCAGAACCACACCCACCGGCTGCATAATATTGCCCCAAACTTTCCAGACAGTTTCCCATGTTAATGAGCCATCGTGCATGAGAAATGAAAGCCACCAGACTTGCCCGATTAAAGACAGTGCGGCGGTGACCAAGAAAGTAGGAGAGTACCAATTGGCTGGATTGATATTACTTTCAGCCAATTCACGGATATCACTACCCAGATCCAGAATCATTCTGACGATCAGAATGTGAGAGACTACGAAAAAGATGAGCTTCTCAATCGCATTAGCTGGTAGATGATGAATTACCACCCCTACCAGAAGAATCTGCACGACTAGCCATACCTTTGCTAAATCGTGCCAGCGAAAATGAATCCGTCGAGCGAAGCAGACCAGAGCCGCGATTAGACTTCCGATGACGATTGCAGTTGCCTTGGGCGGAAAATCTGCCTTTTGCATTCCGAAGATTGCAAGTGGCCAGACAAATACGCTACCAAGAATAGCCGCAACAGCCACAATTAACAGTTTCACTGAGATATACTCCCAATGCCCTTTGACTTAAGGTTGATGCCTTGGGCGATGCATCTACCTTGAAAAGAATACGGCTTAAGGTGTGCCTTCAGCCGTATTCTTTCGTGTCAAAAAACCTAGTAGCTGTTGTTTCTCTTTTAAGAACTTAGGAGCAGCTTAAAAGAGGACAGCTACGAAAAGACATCTACCGATTATAATTTTTGTATTTACAAATTGGGTTTAGAGAAACAACAGCGGCATAACCAAAATGATAACTTTATGGGGTTTTAGAGTTAATAAAGGGGGCGGCCGGGGGAGCGAAAGACCCGAAAAGGCATCTTTCGCTCCCCGACACGCTGGTTCGCGGCGCAGAGCTTTTCTTAGCGCGACTTGCAGATCTGGAAGGCCATCCAGATTATCGGGATGATAATCAGGACGTCACAGACCGCGCGAGCCGCTTTGAGGCGCTCTTTCGGGCCGGCAACGATGTCAGACACGATGAACTGCATGCGGGGCACAGCAAAATGGAAGCCGAAGGTGCTGACCACCACGGTGCCCAAAAATGCCCAACCGGAATCGACGCCGAAAAGATTCCCGAAAACCGTCATTGAGACGATCACAAGAAGCATCAGCAAGCCGAACGTATGCAGCCACCATCTCGTACCATCGTAGATCACGCGCCCGACGTTCTTCAAACTACTCATAAAACTCCCCAAAAGCCGCCGTGAGGCGGGTGCTTCGGAAGCAAGCACGAGTGATGATTAGTCATCAACCGTGCCTGCTTTTTAAAAACCATCTGACTGTTGTTTCTCTATCGAATCGCCAACTCGACAGGGAACAGTCAGTAACTATTACGCTTATTTATTTTTAAAAGAGCGGCCTGCTAAAAATAGCAGGTGTCGGCTAATAAAGTGCCAATAGGCTGTGCTAGGCAGACTTTTTGAGCCAGCCTTGGAACGGGAGGAGAGTACGATATTTTGAGGTGAATGTTAATAGTTTATTCGGAGAAAGTTTGTGAAGACCTCTGAGAAAAGTTAGTTAAAGTAAGAAGTTTTTAGAATGATGATTCTGTTATTTTTGTTTGATTACGATGTTTTCGTGTGTTAGGTGGTGGTTTCGGCGCTATTGTTCATTAAAAAAATATTTTGTAGAAGTTGAGAAAATACCGCAGAAATAGGGCTTTTGTGAGGAAATCCTAACTCTGCGGTAATCAGCAAATAAAGGTTAAATCAGAGCCTCTCCTGGAGCTATTGAGCTGCGGGAGAGGTTCTGATGGGCTGAACCCCTTTCATGTTGTGAATATCTTGCAACATGTTCTTTGCCCATACGGAGAGTCAAAATGACTCTTAATTGGAAGGTGGCGACTCTGCTCGTGGCAGTTATCGTCATGGCCACGGCGTGTGCGATTGAGGCCGAGGGTGTTAAAAAGGCCGATGGTTCGGCCTCTGTTACGTTGCGTGGTGTGCTCGATCCCCATGGTACTTTCCGCCCGGAAAATACCCCTTGGGGTACGGGTCGCACGACTTCAGGCGTGAACTTCACTCTGTACGATACCGACAACGATGGCACCCCCGATCTGGCAGTCAATCAGGCGACAAAGGATGCCTACAAGATCACCAAATTGCAGGTGGTCAATGGACAGGTCTCGGGCGGCGAAGCTGAGATTGAGATTTACGAAAATCTGATCTCTGAACCGCTGGCGAAACCGATCGATGTTGGGCAGACGGCAAGCGAGCTTTTGGCCGCACACAATATTTCGACTCAGACGATTGCGTCCCTTCAACAAGGCGCAGTCCATGAAGCGGAGATTGTGTCGTTCCATGCGTTTGATTCCGTCTCTGAGCTGGTCAAGTTGTCGGTGCATTGGAGCACTGCTCTTGAGATTCCGGACTTCCGGGATTTCCCGACCGTTCAGTATCAGATGAAGGCGATCTTCGACCCGACTGGCAATGCCCATGCGTTCCTGAATATCTGCTTGGAGGGTTCCTTGACCGATGTGGCCAAGGTCCTAGTGGATATGGGCTTCCTCACCATTAAGACCAGAGATGCCGCTGGCATCGAGGTGGGGCTTTCATATGAGCCGACGACTCAGGTGCTTACCATCACCTATGGTGGTGTCGTTGTCGACTCGCGTGTGCTGTGATGGCGCGAATCTCGGTTCTGGCCCTTCTGTGTTTTTTGGCTATCGGCTGTGCGACGAGCTCTGAGGCGGTAATGCGTACTGCAGAGATGCAGTCGCCGCCGGAGTTAGCGAGTGTGCCAGTTTACATCTTGGGTGATCGTAAAGGCGTGTTTCAGGGGTCAGCTATCCCCTTGGGGGAAGGCGAGCTCCTGACGGCACGACACGCGGTTCCCGAGGATGAATTCATGCTGCTCTGCAATCAGCTCGTGAAGTTCGAGCCGACAGATATGCCGAAAGCAGGAGGAGTAGCGAACGACTGGGCTTATCTCTATGTGCCTGGCGTCCCAGCGAGTGGGCTACGATGCGATTTTGAATCCGAGCTTAAGGCTGGTACTCCGATCTATCTGATCGGGTATTGGTCGGGAGCGAACGGGAGTCAGGATCCTGAGCGAGCCCCCACAATTGTGTGCGCCGAAGTCCTGTCAAATAATCCTAACTGGAATCTTTCTGAAAGGGTTATTCCGGTTGCGACGCCACACGATGAAGTTCTATACGGGACCTCTGGGGGTGCTGCTATTGTTCTGGATCCAGAGACCCACGAGCCTGTGCTTGTTGGTGTTTACTCTGGACGGAAGGAATGGCGAATCTTCGGTCTGGTCTTCGGAAGCGTTCAAATGGTGGTCCGGCCTGAAAAGCGCCGTGTGAACCGTTAAAAACGCCAGCCCCGGTTTTTTGGTGGTTTTTGATTGAACGCAAGTTCACTCAAACATGCTGATTACCGCGGGCACTTTTTAAAGATCGTTCTGGTGGTG
>CAZWGK010000202.1:0-3919 GCA_964633685.1 uncultured Bdellovibrionales bacterium
ATAAGGGCTCGCTGATCTGGAAACCTATAAATACGTGGTCGCTCGTTGCCAGGTTGAGGTTTGGCACTAATTACACCTATCTCTATTGAACCTGGCCCGAGAGCAGAGAGTAAATCAACTGTTCGACAATTTTTATCAATACCTGCCGCTAGACCCACCGGATTAGGAAATTTCAATCCTGCCAGAGAGACCTCAAGGCGAGGATCCTTTAAATCGTAGATGCTTTGAATTAATTTTCTAATTAAAGACACCCGAGCAATTTTTCCTGACTCCATTACAAACTCATGGGCAGTCTCGGGATCCATTGAGAATAGGATAGGTCTGATCAATGACTTATATATGCACATGAAGTGAGAGCTTATAAAATCCAGAGAAAATTTGCCACGGCAGTTATAAGCTCAAAATAAGCAGTATTAGTGCTATTTTGGAGGGGGAGTAATCACCAGATTGTTAACCTATTGAAAATTAAAAACCCAGAGATTGAAGCCCCCTCGCTCAGCCTTGACTCAATTCAGACCCTTAGGTGATACCAAAATTGGTATTCCCATTGGGCTGAATTCCGGAACTGAAAGATCTTTCTTAGAATCAACCCTTCAAACTCGTAACGTGCTTGAGGGCACAGAGGATGAAAGGTATCAACATAGAAGTCAGACCTTTTTACTGTTACTGGCGGAAGATTCGGTAGAATTGCCCCGCAGTACATGCAAAACGTGCCTTTGCTAGGAGTTCGATGAGAACATTGAGCGCACACCGTCTCGGCTAGCCGCGAAGGCATCGCCAGGAAAATGTGTTTTGTGTTCTCTACTGTTTTTTCCAGAATTCGAAGATCGCCCAAGAAAAAAGCGTTGTCGAAGATGATTCGTACAAAGCCTTTGATTCTCGGATCGAGTTGCTGCTTGATGAACATGACTTGGATCTCGGTGATCCTATCGTGCACCAGACACCTCCTGTAAAAAACCCTTGAGAACCTTTTTGGTGATTGCTCACCCCATAAGACTCTTCTGCCCAACAAAATGAATCTGTTGGAGCTTCCTATGTTTTTTACTGTTTGGGTATCGGGTAAATTTGGTTTGGAGAAATGACTGATTAAATTAAGATTTATGAGGTGGTCCTGACCTTTTTTAAAAAGAAGTGGTTTCCCGAGGAGAGTTTTTTAGGCTCATCCTCGGGAGGACCTTCAGCTGATGGTACGATTGACGTCAGTGATCATGTCAGACCACGGATGTGCTCCCGGCCATGTAGCTTCGACTTCATCGATGATGTGTTCCCAGAGAGGAGACAGCTTCATCGAGTTTGAGAGACTCGACTGGGTTGAGAACGAGAGGAAGAAGATCATTCGTCCTTCCCGATGTTCAACCTTTGCCAGCGAGGCCTCAAGCCCTTGATTCTTGCTCCAGGACCAGGGCAGGTTCTTGACAGCATTCAGCATGACCGCTTCCATGTTCTCACCGATCGCCGAGAAGAAGCTCTTCATCACCCGAGCGGGTTGGAAGGGATCGCTCTCGACTTTGATCATGGAGCACAGAACTGCAGTCCGCGGAACCCAGGGCTCAACATGCGGGGTCAAGTGGACCTCGTAGCTGAGCACCCCGTCGTCCGATTGGGCCGTTCCTTGATAGACCTTGTTGTGCAGCGGGCGTCCAGACCGTTCCATGTTGTGGATCATGAACTCCAATTTCCGGCTGGTCCGGAAAGAGAAGTCTGATCCCGTTTCGAAAGAGAAATCCGACATCGCTACCCTCCGTCGTGTCGTGTGGGAGAAAACCTTTTGTGGGACCACCCCATAAAGGTGAGCCAGGGAATTTATCCCTCGGGCACCTCTATGTGGCTTAAATTCTACCGCAAACAAATTGTAGAGAACTCTCTTTAGGGGAGGCTGGAGTTTACTTAAATTGAGGTGATAATCAACTGAATCTACACCTTTGGTGCTTAATTTATGGCCTCAGCCCAGAATTAAGGCATGGTGGCGGTTAATTTGAGTTAATAACTGATTTGTAGTATATTCAATTCCCTAAGATGTACACTGAGCCAAGGGCTTATTTTACCCTAGAATGGGTAAATTCATGATAACAAAATAAAAGAGAGACAATGGCAGCGAAGAGTTCCTCAAAAAAATTACCGTCTCCAGTTAAGGTAACCACCCCCAAAAAGGTAGCTGCTTCTAGCAAGGTAGTAGCCGCTAAATCTAAGACCAAAAGTTTAGCTTCAGTGAATAAAATTACTAGCTCGAAGACTACGATAAAGGTAGCAGTCAAAAACACTCCTGAAATCAAGCCAGTAGTTCCAGCAACAAAGCCAGTTAATTTCAAAGCAGGGGATAAAATTGTTTATCCAGCACATGGAGTAGGCGAAATTACTGAGGTCAAAATAAAGAAGATTGGGGTTACGGACCACTGCTTCTACGAGATAAACATCCTTGAGAGCGGGATGAAGTGTATGGTTCCGACTGGTCAAGCTGAGGCTGTTGGGCTTCGAAAAGTTATAGACAAGATAACTATTGATAAGATTTATAAAATTCTTGGTCAGAGAAACGTAAAAGTTGATACTCAGACCTGGAATCGTCGGTACAGAGAGTACACTCAGAAGATAAAGACTGGTTCGGTTTTTGAAATGGCTGAGGTGCTGAGAGATTTAACTGTACTTGGTAAAGGCAAAGAGCTTTCATTTGGCGAGAAGAAGATGTTCGATACAGTAAGAGATCTCTTGGTCTCTGAAATCGCGATATCGAAGGCTCGTCCGCAAGACAAGATCTTGGGCGAATTAGCTGATATTATCTCTGCATAATAATGAATACCCAGCCTGTTAAGGTCACAGCAATTATTCCGGCTGCTGGCACAAGCACGCGTATGGGGTTGCCCGTTCCAAAACCTCTCCTAGAGGTCGGCGGCAAGCCGATTATTAACTGGACATTAGACGCTCTGAGTCGGAGCGAGGCTGTTGACCATGTAGTGGTCATGGTTCCAGATGAGTATCGGGCTGTATTTGAAAAGGTTGGTGCGGCATATCGAAATGTTTCAGTTGCTATTGGGGGTGCTTCCCGACAAGAATCAGTGAAGAAGGGATTAGATTTTATAAGCCTTCAATGCGAGACCCCCGATCTAGTTTTGATTCACGATGCTGCCCGATGTCTGGTAACTCCGGAGATAATACAGCGGAGCATTGAGAGAGCAAAACAGTTCGGAGCGGTAACCGTCGCTATCCCCGTGACGGATTCAATCGCTGAATCTAGTGCCACTCAAACAATTTCCAAATCAATAGACCGCAGTAAGCTTTGGTCTATTCAGACACCGCAAGTCTTTCAATTTGATTTAATTAAGCGTGGACACCACGAAGCCGCTCCGGGCGCAACTGATGATGCCTCGCTAGTAGCTCCTTTTGCGACAGTGCACATTGAGCGAGGCGATGTGCAGAATTTAAAGGTAACTACCCAGACTGATCTAATCGTTGCAGAGCAGATACTAAGGGCCCGTCTCAGAGCGTAACTGGAATCTCTAAGCCATCAAAGGCCGGCTCTACATGAGCAGGTAGAGCCGCTTTTAGTTCGTCATAATCAAGATCGTGGGTCATGTGTGTTAGATAGGTCTTAGGGATTTTTAGGTCCGAGGCAAACTGTACTGCTTCGTGAACCGTCATATGAGTTCTGTGAGGCTTGTGTCTGAGCCCATCTAAAACCAAATATTTAGATCCTGAAATAATCTTTCGAGATTCCTCTGGTATCTCTTTGCAGTCAGTTGCGTAAGATACATCTCCAATTCTGAATCCTGTCACGTTAGTTGCGCCGTGTTTTAATTTAAAAGGCCGGACTTCGACTTTACCTACGGGAAAGGGGGAGAGCTCATCTATTTCATTGAGAAGTAAATTGGCAATTAATCCCCCTTGATACTCGGGATCAGGGGTAAATATGTAGTCGAACATCTGT
>CAZWGK010000203.1:0-3899 GCA_964633685.1 uncultured Bdellovibrionales bacterium
GGGACTAACACCCACTCCCCTTTATCTTTAGAGGTGTTGGCGAAAGATTCGTTTTCATACCAGGAGGTATCGTAAAACATTTTATCTCGCCCCAAGGCGGCTCCGGCTGATTCAGCAAGGCCTGCAAGTTTCATGATTGTAAAGGGATCGCCGTCTATCGTAGATGGAATAAATACCAAGCGGTGGGTCTCAGCTATAGCGCGACCATCTTTGGTCAATTCACACTCCTCTCTTAAAAGCTCTTTGGTAATGTGTGCGGGGATTGGTGGAATTTCGCCTAAATCTTTAGCTCCGAAGACTTTTTTATAAGCCTCGGGGCCGATAAGGTGATCGCCTAAAATCTCTTTGACACCGGGTGGGATCCTATAGCCAAACTGCTCGTAGTCTCTCTCAAACTCCTCCCTCACCTCATTTACTATATCCGCCAGCGCTCCGGGATATTCAGGTGAGTCTTTATCTGCAGTGGCATTAAATGCGGCAAGTCTAGCTTCGCACTCTTTAAGAAAATCATCGGCCCACGGGGCAATTTGTGACTCGGCTGGTTCCTTCCCTCTTGCAGGACCACTGGCTGAGGTTATATCACCCGGATCAGGCTCGCCTAATCCGAAGACTTTTTTTATTCCGTCAAACAATCCCACCAGACACCTCTAAAATCCAACTTCTAAAAAACTCAATCGTTAATTATAAAATCTCTTACGCACAATTTCTTTCTCATCTTTCGAAAGAGGCTCCGTCAAATTCTCATAAAGTGAATCCCATCCTTTTTTTGGCATGGTGCTTCTCATTATCTCCAGGGTTGAAATCACCCTTTCCACACCACCCTCTCTCTTTACTCCGGACCTCATAGACTCAACTTTCTTTACCTCAGGCTTTGCTGCTCCGGCTGACATAGCCTCGGTTGTGAGTGTTTTTATCGCCTCTGCTGGGGTAGTTCTGCGCCCGCGAAAATCAATTTGAGCAGTTGTTGTGTTTGTTAGAATCTCGCCTAAAGAATCCATTAACTTATCCCCCATGGTCTTATCAGCAGAACCCAGACCTCTTTGCTCAAAGGGCAACTTTTTATCCTGGAGACAATTTATATAAATTGATTGAACAGATTTCTTCAGCGTCTCAACCATATCGATAGACTTAAAGTCTTTGGTTGGCACCTGATTCTCCTGTACTAACTCAGCCACACGCCATAAGCTATCTAGTGTAGGTGGCACCTTCTGTTTTCTACCACCCTCTCCTTTCTCTAACATTTCAGAATACACCTTATGGAACTTGGCCATAACACCACCAAGCACCTGACCTAGCTCCTCATTTTGAGAGAGATCAATGACCGTATTCTTTTGTGGAGGAAGCTTCTTACATGAAAATATCATAGAGCATGCCTTTCTCATCGACTCGTCTGATAACCTTTCAGGTAAATTCACCCACACTAACGCTCGGGCTAAAGCCTTATCAACTTCAAATCTCTCCTGATATCCTTTACCCGCAGGATTAGTGGAATAAACCATGAAGAATCCGGGCCCGCCCTTGATGAGTCGCCCACCGTCTTCCCAAACCTGAATACTCTCGGCCAGCCGACCCTGATCTCCTCTGGCCTTAAGCAATGCGTTCACTACTGACGGAGCGGCCATACCTACTTCTTGGATATGAAGCATGACCCCGGGACCATCACCAGTATAGTGGAGCCGACCTTGAGCATCGTGCCCAGCCGTCATCGCTTTTGGAAGAACGCCCAACTGGAATTCAAATGCAGATTCATTGACTGGCAGGCCTACGGCGGCGCATGCCCGCGTAAACAATTCTTTATATTCATATGGGCCACCGGTCTCTTCTCTGAGGTCAGCCTTTAAAGCTGCCCCTGCATCGCTTTTTAGAAACGATTCCACCCGGGCTATCTGATCGGGCTTTAAACCCGCTGGAATATACTTACCCATTAATTCAGAAACATCTGTCTGACCACTACAGTAAAAATCTGGAATTGCGGATTTCTCTCCGTAAAGCAACTTGGCAAATGTATTAACTACAAAAGTCTTACCGAGTGCCGTGCCGCCTTCCAACATAATTGGAGTCTTTTGTTCATAAGCTTGCGCCAAGGCTGATAGCATGTGCTTGGTTTCCTCCATCGGCAAAACTTTATCGAGGATTCGATCAAACTCAGCTTTTGAGATTCTGGTAGGAACAGCCACTACTCCTTCACCAGATGAATGAGAAAATACCAATTCAGATTTACCATCTTTACCCTCATAGTAACCGATACCTAATTCGGTCTGATCAACAACTGAGGATAAATTTGCAAGCTGCATCAGGCGCTCCCTAGGAGTCAATGAGCTATCAAAATCTCTTGGACTTAACTGAGATTGAACAAGTTGGCCACTATTAGAAGTTGTATTATTAATTTCACTCATAAATCACCTATCTCAAAACAATATCAAAATTAACTGTTTGAAAATTCGCGAACTGCTCATGTGTTAAAACATAAACATTCTCTTTGGCACCGGTCGCGCGGCTGAGGCACTCCGCAAATATCTTTGAGTCCTCCAAAGGCAAATGCCTGATATCTAGAACTCGTAACGGTGAGACCTCGGAGGCTATCAAGGCACTCGTGAGCTCTTTTAGGGATAAAATAGAAAACACATCGTGTTGTTCTCTAAGGAGTCTTAAAGAATTAAGGTCATCCTGATTAAGAATAATAGCGACACGGGAATTCCTCATCGCCGAACTCTCAAACACTCGCATCATGTATTCTTGGTCTTGTTCATTCATAATGTTCTCTCTTTTAAATTAATTCCTCTGAAAGTTTCTCCATCTGTTCGGCAAACACATTAAAAAAATTATTCTCAGCACCCTCTACGGTCGATAAATCGCCAAAGCTTCGGGTATAGAAATTATTCTGGTCAGAGGTGCCTTGACCAATCCCGAAATGCATTACCGGGATACGGGCCTCCTCCATATCATGAACGGCGTGGCCCAGTTGATCCCCCTCTCCAGTACCAGCGTCCGAGATAACAACTATTGCGCGCGACTTGGCGGGACAATTCTCTAATGCCCGACCAGCAAATCTTATGGCTGAGGCATCTTGGGTGCCGCCACCTAAGTTTAAACCAGCCATTAAATTATCTTGGGTTTCTTGGTCTTCTATAAAATCATCAAAATCAACCAAAAGATGGGCATCATCGGCAAAGCCTATGCAAGCACACTGCATGCCGAGACGTTGAAACAATTCTCGAGCAAAAATCGCTCCCTTGACTGCTTGTTCAATCTTCTCACCTGACATCGAGCCAGATTGATCGATCAAGATAGCCACTGCTATGTCAGGCCTCTCTGGATCAATTCGGCGCTCAAACAACTTTTCGTGGCCAGAGTTAGTTAATTCAAACCTCATGGCAGCTACCATGTCTATTTTGCCGCCGTACGGATGCCCCTTATCCCAATCAAAATGACGACGAGGAACAAACACATCAACTAAACGGCTGTAGATCTCATCTATCTTCGGGGCAACCTCCATATAGTATTTCTGATAAGGAGAAAGGCTTCGCATAATCTGATCACGAATTCCCTTAGCACCCTCTTGTAATGCAGAATCGGCTGCTTCATCAGCTTCAGCTTGCCGCTCAATGGCTATTATCTCTTTGACTACTTCTTCTGTGCTTGGCGTTTGTTCTTGTTTATCAGCGGCACTCTTGACTGCTTCTCTTAAAGCGTCATCAAATTTCGCCATCACCTCTTTTGCTCGGCGCTTGGCCTCCTCTGAGGGCGGGTTAGCCGAGGGTTGTGATTTGCTGGATTTATCTGTGCCTTTCTTTTCAGGCTGTGCCTGCTGTAAATCTGATTGCGGGTCTTGCTTTTGCCCTTGTTGCCCTTGTTGCCCTTGTTGCCCTTGTTGCCCTTGTTGCCCTTGTTGCCCTTGT
>CAZWGK010000204.1:0-3892 GCA_964633685.1 uncultured Bdellovibrionales bacterium
ATCAAGAGTGGAGCTGCAGTTGCGGTATCAGAAATTTCGAGCTCGGATATTGGCACAGGCACTACCACAACAAACACTGAGCTTCAAAATGGGCTAAGATTGATCGATCGTAATCATATTATCCCAAATCCTGCCCAGCCTAGAAAGGTCTTCGAGGATCAGGACCTCAATGAGTTAGCCGAATCAATCAAGACACTCGGAGTTTTGCAACCATTAATAGTGCGCCCTTCGACTGGTGCTGATACTGGCAAGTTCGAAATAGTAGCCGGTGAGCGTAGATGGCGGGCTTCGGAGAGGGCTGGTGTTGCTCAAGTCCCTGTTATTATTAAGGATTTAGGCGACCTTGAATCTCTCGAGATAGCCATGGTTGAAAACGTACAAAGGGCCAACCTAAACCCAATTGAAGAAGCGAAGGGGTATCAACGACTAATGGATGAGTTTTCTCTGAGCCAACAGGCCGTAGCAGATCGAGTTGGTAAAGATCGCGCAACGGTCGCCAATATTCTTAGAATAAATAAATTACCTGACGAGGTGCAGAATCTACTCTCCTCTGGGGCACTCTCCGTCGGTCACGCAAAAGTTCTATTAGGGTTAAAGGATAGTAGAGCCCAAGTGAGTCTGGCCAAGAAAGCAGTCGAGGACTCTCTCTCAGTTCGAGCCTTAGAGTTGTTAGTTTCTCAATCTGCCCCATTAGAGGGCAGTAAGCGTGCTGCTATGCACGGCTTTGAAGGTGGAATTGTTGGCAAGAACCAGAAGAAGGGTTTAAGTGCATTTCCAGATATCGTGGATCAGCTGAGACGCAAATTAGGAACCAAGGTCATGATTAAACATCAGTCTAATGGTCGGGGGAAAATTGAAATAGAATACTTCTCTGAGGCTGAGCTTGGACGAATAGTTGAATCGTTAGCGATTTAGCAAATCGCTGTTTAAATAAAAAACATCCATTGTATTAATTAAATTGACTTTTATTCGCGGTAAAAGTAACAAAGGGTCATAGTTAATTTCTATAGGCACAGTATGGCATTCGGTAAGATTCCATCAGAAGAAGCAAAGATTAATCCAATCAATCCATTGCCTAGCCAAGGTTTAGGCTTGGGTAGTCAGTCAGCACAAACCTCCCTCGGGGCTTTTCTAGGTAGTGGTTCCAAGATTCATGGACAACTAGCCTTCTCTGGTCCAGTTGAGATTGACGGCAGCGTTGACGGTGAGATCGTGGCCCAAGATAAGCTGACTTTAGGGGAGTCTGCTTCAATCAAAGGAACAATTCACGGCAGCGAAATTTTAGTAAAAGGTGCTGTTCAGGGTGATATCGTTGCCTCTAAGAAGTTGGTCATAAAGAAGCCAGCTCGAATTATTGGAAATATATCGACCCCAAGCCTTACAATTGAGGAAGGAGTTACATTTGATGGCAAGTGCGTAATGTCTTCACAGGCAGCTGCCGCGCAGCCTAAGCTGGCTAACAAGTCTCCAGATCTTAAGATAACACAGCCTACCCAGGTAGTTGCTGCTGTATAGTATTTGGATCCAACATCAGGGATAGAGCTGAGTAGGGGCTAGAGGGCCCCTATTTTATTGCAATTTTTCAAAAAAAAACCCCAGTGCTTCTTGACCTTTTTCAAATATTTTTGTGTATTAGGCCCAACTAAAAGAGACGGGTGAGGTGTACCCGCTAATGGGCGTGTGTCTACGCTAGGTTAGGTTTTCTAAAAACTCTCTACAGTGCGTTAAGAAATTTTAAGTTGTTTTACAAAAGGCCATAAAGTGGAAGCCGCACTAAAGATATTCGATATGACCCCAACGGATCTTTATATGATTCTCGTTGTAGGTGCTCTCTTCATAGTTCTTTGGCAGATACTCGACAAAGTTTTATTCGCACCGTACCTAAATCTTATTGCAGCACGAGAGCAGGCTACAATTGGTGTAGAAGAAGAAGCTCAGAAGACCTATGTAAAAGCTGAAGTGGGTATCCGTGATTATGAAACCAAAGTCGCTGAGGCTAGAAAAATTGCGATGCAGAAAAAGATGGTGGTAATTGATGACGCCAAGAAAAAAGCAGATAGCATTGTAAACGCAGCAAAAGAGCAGGCAGCCAACATCACAGCAGAAGCCAAATCTAAATTGTGGAGTGAGGCTGAGTCTTCCAGAAGATCGGTAATGGCCCAAGCAGATGCTTTGGCTGTTGAAATGGTAGCCAAATTAAAGACGGCGCCAGCCCCGATAAAAGGTAATATTAATTAACAGGATTGCGATGAGAAGAAATATTGTAATTATCTCGTTGGCTATCTTAGCAACAGTTGTATCTCCTGGTAGTGCTTGGGCTGGCTCGCCTGGACACGCGCCAGCAGTGGGAGATCTCCTCTTTCCGTTTATCAATTTCACACTATACCTAGCTCTTATGATTAAGCTTCTAGCTAGGCCCATTGGCGATCAGCTAAGAATGCGCCGCGATAACATCGAATCTTTCATAAAGAGAGCTGCGATGCAGTGGGACCAGGCTCGGAGACAGTTATTAGATGTTCAGCGAAGATTCAGTAATCTCGATACTGAGCTTAAGGAGATATCCTCTCGAATAGAGAACGAAGGAGCAAAAGAGGCTGCTCAAATGGTGGCAGACGCGGAATTCCAGGCGAAGGCAATCATCAAGAGAGCAGAGCAGTCCGCCATCGCTGAAGCCAACGCCCTTGAGGCAGAAATTCGTAGAGACTTAGCTGATGAGGTGGTGAGAATGGCATCCGAGAAGCTTGCTAAGGAAATTAACAACGAATCAGACCTTCCTCTTAGACAGAGAGCGTTAGAAGGTTTGAATGGAATCAGGAATTAAGGGAAGACCATGAGCCAAGGCACGGGAAGAATATCCAAGAAGTATGCGAAGGCGATGTTCGAAGCTATTACGCCTTCAGAGCTTGATAGTATCAGAGATTCTTTGAATAACCTCGCGTACATCTGGACCAATACCCCAGAGCTTAAGCTTGCAGCCCTAAATCCAACTCTTACCTCAGAGCAGCGAATACGGCTTGCCAAGGAGATATCTTCATTAGTTCAACCTGATCATAAAGAATTAAATAATTTGTTAGCACTTCTTATTGAAAATAAGCGTGCCAATTTGATTCCCGAAGTGGCCACATATTTTGCGGCGATAGTAGATGAGTTCAAATCTGCCATGGCCTTAGAAATTACTTCAGCATTCGAAGTCTCTTCCTCAGAGAAATCTCAGTACGAAGAGAAGATCAGAAAAGATTTAGGTTCGTCGGTTAAGATAGATTGGAAAATTGATCCAGAGATTCTGGGCGGAATGTTAATCAAGAGTGGTGACAAGCTGCTTGATAGCTCCGTTAAAGGTTCTTTAAAGAAGATGGCATCGCAACTTTTAGCTTAATTTATTTGATTTAATACAAAAGAGAGTAAGCATGAACATAAAGGCTGAAGAGATAAGCAAGTTAATCAAGGAGAGAATCAAGGATTTCGTCTCCGTACAGGAAGCATCTGAGACAGGCTTCGTGTTGACAGTGGGTGATGGTATTGCTCACGTACACGGACTCTCAAAGGTAGCTTTCGGTGAGCTCGTGCAGTTCGGAAACGGCATCATGGGCTTAGCGATGAACCTTGAGGAAGATAATGTCGGTGTCGTTATTATGGGTGACACCACTCAGGTTCGTGAAGGTGATATCGTAAAAAGAACCGGCAAAATCGCTGAAGTTCCAGTAGGCGAAGGGCTTGTTGGTCGTGTAGTCGATGCTCTAGGTAACCCAATCGACGGCATGGGCGAAATCAAGGATGCCAAGAAATCTCGTCTTGAGATCAAGGCTCCTGGTATTGTTAAGCGTAAGTCAGTTCATGAGCCTATCCAAACTGGTCTTAAGGCAATTGACGCCATGATTCCAGTAGGTCGTGG
>CAZWGK010000205.1:0-1484 GCA_964633685.1 uncultured Bdellovibrionales bacterium
GGACTGGAGACACTAATGTTGAGTTCCCCCCAGGGACTTATAAGCCGTGGGTGTCAGTCGCAATATCTCCGCCATAAAGGCCGGGAGCTGTCCATAAAATCAAAGGTTAGTTAATGACGCGGGAGTGGTGTATTTTTTGTTGAAATAAAATACAAAAGTGTAGGCTTTTCAGTATTAAAAAGTAATTCACAATAAATAATAAAGAGGACAGCACTTCGCTCTACAACTCAATTTTTGCTCGCTATTAACTACTAACCGCGCGGTCTCTGAGAGTTCCATCTCAAGTTCCATCTCAACTCTCCGCCCCTATTTCGCTACACCTTTTCCATCTCTTTCTTGCTTCGCCGATCACTATTTTTATAAATTTCGGCTGAAGAATGATTTGAGAACGGTAGCTCGATCGGTCTCCTCTGTGGCTGGAGTAAGTGATCCCTCAGAATCGCACTGAAATGTAGGATCCCAAATGGCGGCTTCTCGATATGCATGAACCCAATATGCTGAGTGCTCCATATCGCCACGAAAACTTTTTCGACCGAAATTCGGCTTTGCGGGCAGCTTTCTCTTCAGCCTCTTCGCTCTCTTTACGGCTTTATTCCAATCTTGCAGAATCTCCGCCCGCTCGTTTCTAGCAGCTAGAGAATCATCAACCTCTAAACCACTCAGCAGACCCACCATAAATTCAGCCCCATTTTTAGCACAGGCTGATACCGCTGCCTCGCCAACTGTTATTTTAGGTGGATAAAGCTCCTTTCTAATCTCTCCGCGCTCTACCTCGTCGTAAATCTTCTTGTAAAAAGAGGATAAAATAATTCTCATTCTATTAATCATCATATCCGAGTTAGGTGGTTCGATCGAAAATGGAATAGATCCCACGCCTGTATGCTGATACTGATTATGAAAGTACCCATTGTAGGCATACTCTACGTTAACATCATCAATCGGGGGCAAATTAATAAGTGACACTGGGCTACCATGTAACGGTTTTACAACCAGCTTTACTGTTGGATCTACCTCTCGAATTGCACTAATCGTCCGTAATAAAAGAACATTCCAGCCTGGCACACCCACCACGGCTCGCTTAGCGCTGAAGGCTGGCTCATTTAGTATATCAAAAGCCTCAATTGCAGGGTGACTACCAAACCTAACGACGATCTCTCTCCACTTTTCAACAAAATGATCTTGAAGATTTTGGTCAGAGAAAATAGCAAAATGGGACCCATCCTCGCGTGACAAAAAGCCCCCTGGCGGGCTGCCTAAAATAAAAATCATTGTCAATCCTTGCTGATGAAGTAGCTCTAATTTATCCTCCAGTACTGAAAACTGCTCCTCCATCATTTCATCATATGCTAAACCAATTGTACCATCCATCTCGGAGTTATTCCCAATCTGAATTCTAATAGAATTAACGCCCCAATCCTCTTTTAGCTCGGTCAAAAACTCCTCTGTGATTGCATGCAAAGATACTTGAAAGCCGCGCTTGGTCG
>CAZWGK010000205.1:1494-3862 GCA_964633685.1 uncultured Bdellovibrionales bacterium
GAAGATGTTGGTAATGATTAATACAAAAAATGAGAATAACCGCATACGACCCCTACAACTAGAGAACATCAACACCTACATCCTTATATTACTAATGCAATTACTGTTCTCGTATCTTAGAACCTACATCAGTTCTAAGAATAATTCCTAAAAGCACAACTTAATTAACTCAAAAGTGGGATAAAAAGCCATTAATAATGAAAAACCAAGGTTCCTATTTAAGCCCTGCTGACACCTTTGTATAATCAGGGGGTTAATCTACGGCATTAAAATTCCGTTTCTGTGCAATCTTTTCGCCTCTAATCCACCCGATGAAACTCACTTAACTTCAACTACCAATTCATTGGTAAAGCTAGCAACGTTATTTTCATCAAATCTGATACTCTTCCCATCTAAAACAATCCCAGACTTGACTCTTTCAACAGCGTTTCCTCCCGACTTCATAGCCTCATGTATTATCTTAAATGCATAGTATCCCAAATCAGCATTCAAGAACGGTCTCTGATCGTATCGCTTCTCAAACGCGATTCGAAAGGTTTCTGCATACAGATCCCTTTTTATATAAAACATCCGGCCACCGAAATAATCTACATTGAAAGTTTTACCTAAAACCGCCTCCTCAGCTGTCTCATGACTAATAACAGACCCCTGATACCTTAGCTTACTAAGTTCTTTCGCAAACACACCGAAACTTTGTGGTTGCGAATCAAGAAAAATAACATCAGGATTTAATGCTACCGCTTTAGCAGCTAGGGTTGCAGCCCCAGTCATTTCAATATCGGAATAAACAATCGACTCCAAAAACTCGCGCCCATCACGACTAAACATCTCTTTCATTTCATCGTGCAAAGTATCAGCGAACCCTGACGGAAACCTTATCATCAATCCCCTTTTCCAGCCGCGCTCCTTTACAATAGGCTCATATACCCGAATCCAATTCCTTAGATCCCCTGCCAAGCTAAAATAATTATAAGCTTTCACAAAACTTTTATCGTACTTGGTTTCACAGGATAAAAAGGGAATGCCATCACGCTCGACCGTCTTTACAATCGCATTAGCCCACCAAGAGCCTCCAATAAGCGCATTTATTTGATTCACTTCTTTTAATTTTCTGTAAGCTGATACGGTCTCCTTCATCTCCGACCGGTCATCTTCTACAAAGATGAAGACCTTTACTCCGCTTGCCTTCAACTCTTCCGCCGCGAGCTCAGCTCCCTTAACAACAGCACTTCCAAATTGAGCGGCATAACCTGTGAGAGACGCTATCACACCTAATCTAATCTCTATTTCAGCATGAGCACTACCTACCGTCCCAAACCACGAGATTATAATTAATAATATCCTCAAGCATCTCCCCCAAAATATATCTCTTTTAGTTGCTCGTTCTTTCTCACCAGCTCGGGGGTATCATCAAGCACAACGCGACCCTCATTTAGCACAATTATTCGATTACAAAACTTCTGAATAAAATTTATATCATGCTCAATTATCAGGACCGTCTTACCGATTCCCTGCAATTTTTTTATAAGACCAGCAACGTCGTCTTTCATTTTTGGAGAAACACCCGCTGTAGGCTCATCCAATAAAAAAAGATCAGCCCCAAAAGCTAATGTTCTAATAATCTCCAGTAACCGCATCTGCCCACCAGATAACGAGCCGGCCCGAGCGTCAGCTTTGGACTCCAACTTGACCTCTTTAAGAAAATCAAGCGCTCTTGATTTTAACTGTGACAAATTGGCACTTTGCATCTCACTATTCTTTGAGCATTCTAATGCCAAAAGCATATTTTCTACAAGAGACATCTCACGAAAAATTCCAAAGTTCTGAAACACCCTACCGATTCCTAAGGAGGCTCTCTGATTCGGCATCAGATTTTGAATTTCGGTATCATTATAAATTATATTCCCACCAGAAACCGACACGAACCCCGATATGGAATTAAATAATGTGGTTTTTCCACTGCCGTTTGGTCCAATAATTCCGACCGTCTGGCCCTTCTCAATTGAAAATGACAAGCCGTTCAGGATCACGTTGCCCTGAAAGGAGACCCGCAAATCGTCGACTTTTAAAATGCTCATACCTGCCTCTGCTCGGGGAAAAGTGATTTTCTCTTGATATAAACTACACTGAATAGAATCAAAGCCTGCAATAACTGACGCACCTGACCCAAATAAGCTGAGGGAATTTCTAAAAATCTTAGTGGCTCGGGTAGTAAAACCAAAAACGCAGTGGCTGCAAACATGCCCCAAAAAGATCCGGGTCGGCCAACTATGACCATAGTCATAACAAAAACCATTTCATTAAATCCAAAGGATGATGGATCTATATAATTAAGATAATAAGCCAAGAAAGACCCTGCTAGACCAGC
>CAZWGK010000206.1:0-3827 GCA_964633685.1 uncultured Bdellovibrionales bacterium
CCAGCGTTGAAAGTAAAATATTAAGTAATATCAGCTATATCGCGGTCTCTGAGACAATAGCTGGGGGCTTTATAGACTCAGGCTCTAGACGCATCGAGGCCATCGAGACCAAGACTAAATCTGGAGGACCTACATTTGACCCAAGTGCTTGGAATCTATATACTCCCCGACAGTTAAAGGGGACTTTAGAGCTCCGAGTGCTGCAGAGTGGCGCCGGGAAATGCTCTCACTTAAATCGGTAAGATTGATATGTCTGTTCGCGCGTAATGCGTGTACGGATTTTTTTATTTTAATTTATCAACTTAGAAATTTATAAGTTTATTTAATAAAGGAATGAAAGTGGAAAGCACTCATACTACTTCTCAAGGAGCAGGTTCTTCCTCCTCCTTCTCCTCCGAGTTCGAGAGACTCTACGGAGAGAAAGTGAACAAGCTAAGAGAAGGTCGCGTTGTGACCGGAACTGTTTGCGACATCAACAAAGAATTTGTTGAAGTTGATATTGGCTACAAGTCCAACGGACTCGTTCCAGTTGAGCAATTCAAGGATTCCGAAGGGAATATTCATGCTCAGGCTGGCGATGAAGTTGAAGTCATGATCATGACCGCTGAGAACGAGATGGGCCAAGTTGTTCTATCTCACGAGAAAGCCAAGCAATTTAGAGTTTGGAAGCAAGTTGAAGAAGCTTGCACCAAGGGTGAGATGGTTCGCGGTATCGTTACCCAGAAAGTTAAAGGTGGATTGCAAGTTGATATCGGCATTCCAGCTTTCTTGCCAGGTTCTCAGATTGACATCCGTCCTCAGAGAAACCTAGACAAATACATCGGTCAGACCTTGGATTTCAAAGTCCTCAAGATCTCTCGCGATAAAGGCAACATCGTATTGTCCCGTAAGGCTGTTCTTACATCCGAGCGTGATGCTCTCAGATCTGAGACCCTCAAGGTTCTCTCTGAAGGCGTTGTTCTTGAAGGTATCGTTAAGAACATTACCGACTACGGTGCGTTTATCGACTTGGGCGGAATCGACGGCTTGCTCCATATTACAGATATTTCATGGGGACGTATCAACCACCCATCAGACAAGCTCACAATTGGCCAGAAGGTTCCAGTTGTTGTGCTCAAGCATGATGCCGATAACCAACGCGTCAGCCTAGGTATGAAGCAGTTAACACCAGATCCATGGGTAACTGTTCCAGAGAAGTATCCTGCTGGTAAGCGCATTACTGGTAAGATCACTAACGTTGCTGATTACGGTGCCTTTGTGGAGCTTGAGGAAGGCTTGGATGGTCTCATCCACGTTTCCGATATGAGCTGGTCCAAGAAGACCCGTCATCCAAGCAAGATCGTTTCGATTGGCCAAGTTGTTGACTGCATCATTCTCTCTGTAGATACAGAAGAGAAGAAGGTAAGTCTTGGCTTGAAACAACTCACACAGAATCCTTGGGTTGAGTTCCAATCCAGATATCCTGCTGGCACACGTGTTAAGGGCCAAGTTCGCTCTATCACTGACTTCGGTATCTTCATCGGTGTTGCTGATGATATCGATGGTCTTGTGCACGTTTCTGACTTCTCCTGGACTAAGAGAGTTAAGGATCCTAAAGAGATCAAAGACCTCTTCAAGAAGGGCGATGAAGTTGAAGCCGTTGTGCTCGAAGTTGATATTGAGAACGAGCGTCTTAGCCTCGGTATCAAACAACTCGGCCAAGACCCATGGGATGCTTTATCCAAGCGTTACCCAGTTGGATCCAAGGTTAAGGGCAAAGTTTCCTCAGTTACAGATTTCGGCGTATTCGTTGAGATCGAAGAGGGAGTTGAAGGCCTTATCCACGTATCTCAATTAATGCTTGAGCGTGGAGTAGATCCTAAGACCATGTTCCAAGTAGGTCAGGAGATGGAAGCTGAGGTTACCAACATCGACAACGCTGAGCGCAGAATTAGCTTAAGCTTGAAGGCTGCTGCTCGTCGTAAGGAGAAGGAAGAGCTATCAGGTTACATGGAGGAAGATTCAGCTCCAGTTACCTTCGGCGACCTTATCCGTCAGAAGATGGAGCAGGATAACTAAAATATCCGTGTTTCATGAAGAGCCCCGGGATTGCGAAAGTAATCCCGGGGCTTTTTATTTGTGACTCTAATAAATTGAATTTATTGTTAAAAGCATCAGAGTTGTCTCTCCGAAAAGCACATTTCGCCCGAGCAGTTCATAACTTTAGTGAATATTCTTACTTTGAAGGTGTCAAATCGTGCACAGTAGAGAACTCCCCATTCTTACTCGGTTAGAAAAATTAGATGAGGCTGTAACTGATATCAACAATCATAATCGGAGTCTCTGCTGTGGATATGTAATAGAGGACATGAATGCCGAACTTCTAACTGCTTTCTTTGAGGGCGATGTTGAAAAGACCAAGGAGTTATCCAGCGCTCAAAAATCAGCACCATCAAATGCCCGTGAGATTTTTTACAACCATGGTAGTCATCTGCGCCAAGCTGGTTTTGATTTGGTGATGAAAGATAGTAGCCAGATAGGTATCGTGCTGGCTGACGTGGATAAAGCTACTGATTTTATATTTAAAATTCCCAATGGTTGGTCTAATGCAAAGGTAATCTTAGAATTTGCCAAGACTGTTGAACCATTTATTGAGTCATTTGAATTGATAGATGAGCAAGAGCGTTTCAATACTCTAAATAAAGATACCCGTTATTTGATTGATTTGATGTCGCGTCGCGGAATGGCCATTCATTTAGAGGGCGCATATACTCTGTTAAATGCAGCCGAAGACGGATATTTAAAAGAGCAGATTTTAGCAAATCGTTCTCAGCTTCTTGATGATAAATTAGTAGGCCCGAAGGGTTGGCATCATAAGATGACGCCCGCAAATCTTCATGCCAAGTGGGACAAAGCAATTGATACCCTTAGAGAGATAAAAAAGAATCCGAGCGCCCGTGACCTCACGATTGAATTAGAGAGGGTTCTTCGATTTGGATTGGAGACTTTAGATCTTTGGGCTGATACTAATAATCCGTATCGCGATGATAGACATAAAGACTTTAGAGGAGTAGCGAAATTAATTCGAGGGGAATTTGAAGACATCGTAGGAAGCTAGAAGAGATCATCCTAAAATAGGTGTATCAAATTTTTAACTAGAGTGAGATATTATGACCCAATTCCAACCCCTAATTAATGACAAACTGGCTCAGTTAAATTTAGCCATGGAGGAAATAACTCAACATAACAGTAATGTTGCTGGGCGTATGGGCGGGCTTTTGGATGCCTTGCAATCTGCCCTAAAGCTTGAGGATTCCAACCGCCCAATCTCGAGTTTGCCATCATCGGTCAGGGAATACGACATATCTGCGAATGTCCAAGAGATGCTTCATAGTCATCGCACTAATTTTGAAAAGATAGGAATCGGACTTAATAAGGTAGATTCCGGTGAGATAGTATATTTTGCGAAAGATTTGTCTAAACTGACCAATTTTGTAAGGCAGATTCCTAAAAGTAGCGAAGTAGCCCAACCAGTCTTGTCTCTTGTTGCAAGAGGATTAGAGGTAGAATTTGCCGGATTAGCCTGTATTCAGGATGCAGAGCAGATGCAGGACTGCAGAAGGGAACTCGATAACCTGCATAGTGCACTTAGTTCTAAGGGATTGACCAAGGAGATTGAGCGGTCTGCCATTCTCTCGATAGCCGCTGCGAATGGATATTTGAATGAACAGTTGGTGGTGGATCATTCGCGGCTTTTAAAAGCGGATTTTCCACCTCATAAGTGGCATACCGATGCAAACCCAAAAAACCTTTTTGAGAAATGGAGTGCCGCCCTTGAAACTCTCACT
>CAZWGK010000207.1:0-346 GCA_964633685.1 uncultured Bdellovibrionales bacterium
CGGTACAACCCGATTGGTTGCCCGTAATTACGGTAAATTTAAATGGCAACATCCCTCACCCCTGGAAAAACTTCCTCGGTCTTGAATAGGCTCTCTGCCCTTGCAAATAATTCTGCAATCTCTCAAATCGCGACTGCCCTAGGCTCTGATGCTAAACTTCATTTGGTGGGAGGCGCAGTTAGAGATGCGCTGCTTAAAAAGGCAAATAAAGATCTTGATTTAACAACGGTTTTAAAACCGGACGAGGTGATAGCTCGCCTAAAAAAAGCAGGTATTAGATGGGAGCCTACTGGAATTGAACACGGAACCATTTTGGCAGTTCTAAACGAAGAGAATATTGAGATAA
>CAZWGK010000207.1:356-3786 GCA_964633685.1 uncultured Bdellovibrionales bacterium
AGTCTCTCGAACCAAAACTGGACCTGAAATATTTTCATTAAAAATAGAAGATGACCTAGCTGGCCGTGATTTCTCAATTAATGCACTGGCATTCGATCTAAACTCTCAACAAATTGTTGACCCATTTGGAGGACTTCCTGACCTTGAAAATAAAATTTTGCGGTGCGTTGGAGATCCTATTGAGCGATTCTCGGAGGACCCTTTGCGAATCCTACGGATGGCGCGATTCGGACCAGCTCAGGGTCGAGATATTGCAGCCCCTACTTTGCAAGGCGCGTTACAAACAAAAGAGCTCCTGCTAAATATCAGTCAAGAACGGATTAGAGATGAGTTTATAAAAATTATCTGCAGCAATCATCCAGCAGAAGCGCTTAGACAACTAAGGAAAGTCGGAGCTCTGGATTTAATTTTGCCCGAAATCATCCCATCTTATGATTTTGAACAGAACGAGTTCCATAGATTTGATGTCTTCGAGCACACCCTTGCGGTTCTTGAAAATTGTCCTAATGATCCACTTTTAAGACTCACTGCGATCTTTCATGATTTAGGCAAACCATCGACCTTAAGCGTCGGAACAGATGGTAAGCGTCACTTCTATAAGCATGAAATAGAAAGTACTCACCTTACAAAGGTCGCTTTAAAAAGATTACGGTGCTCCAATAAAACTATTCACGATGTTGGATTACTCGTCAGATATCATATGCGCCCTCTTAATTGTGGACCGGCGGCAGTGCGTCGCCTGATAAAAGATCTTGGACCTCTCTTTGACTCTTGGATTGATTTCAAGAAAGCAGACTCCTTGGGAGCTAAAGTCGCTCCGTCAGATATTGAAACTGCAATTAGTAATTTCCAGAAAATGGCCTCTACGGAGCGCAGTAAGGGGGACTTCTTAAATCTAGCCATCAGTGGAGAGGACCTAAAAAAACTCGGCGTCTCGGAAGGGCCAATCATGGGAAATATCATCAAATCCCTCAAAGACATAGTTATTGCTGACCCGAATACGAACTCCAAAGAGGTTTTACTGCAACTAGTTCGGGATAAATTTATCGGTGGAGAGAAATAACTTTTCCAGCCACCCGAATCTAAATAGACTATAAACATGGAAAGACCTGCACTCACAATCCTATTAACATTAGCGATAATTATTCCAAGCTGGCCAAAGGAAGCAGCAATAAGTTTCTCAAAAAATGATGATTTTAACATTTGGCTAAGTTCAATCCAAAATGATTTAGAAAAGCCCAATACTCACTCAACACACTTTAATCTCTCTATCTCGAGAGATGGAGCTACTTTTAATTTTATTTTTGATGGTAAAGATGAAGATAAAGATCGGGCTCTGCGGGTTTTAGAGCTATGTCGTGATTCAAAAGTTTTTTTGAATCAAAGTTCAGAGATTAGCGGTCAATCACAACTGAATCTAAAACTTGTGACATTAGATAAATCATTTTCAGCCAACGTAGACCCGATAATTATTCAATCCAATCATCCCCTAAAAATTTTGATTAAAATTTTAGCGGCTCACCAAAAATCATTAAATCTAACTACTGAAAAAAGAAATTCTACAAATATCGAGGGATAAATGAACATAAACCGCGACACTGCATGGGCCTTGCTAACTGAATATATGACTAATAAAAGTCTTATTGGTCATTCTCTTGCGGTCGAAGCCGCTATGCGATGGCAAGCCAAACATCATCACTTACCTATAGAAGAAGTTGAGATTTGGGGTATTACTGGCCTCCTGCATGATTTTGATTACGAACGATTTCCTAATCCGGTAGCCCCCGATGGACACCCCTTCAAAGGCAATCAAATTTTAACTGAGCTCGGATACCCAGGAGAGATCCTTGAAGCAATCATGGGACATGCAAACTATACAAATATTCCACGCACTACCCTAATGGCAAAAACATTATTCGCGGTAGACGAGCTTTGTGGGCTAATAACGGCATCTGTGTTAGTTCGCCCTGATAAATCTATACACACCCTAGAAGCAAAGTCAGTCCTTAAAAAGATGAAAGATAAACACTTCGCCGCAGGCTGTAATCGCGATGATATAAAGCTGGGAGCAGAGGAGCTGGGGGTAGAGCTGCCCATGCACATATCAAATGTAATTGAAGCTATGCGTGAGATATCTCAGGTGCTGGGGCTGAGCGGAATCACCACTCAACCAACCAGCATCACTGCTTAATGATATTCACTAGTCGCGGGACCGTTGTTCCTTGATTAAAGACCGTAATGAAGCGGTCAGTCGAGACAACCTCATAGTGCGTGCCCTTCATGGCATTTATCACAGCAGTCTTAAGATCATCTTGAGAAATTGATACTCCAACCTCAATCAATCCCCTCTTCTTACCACCTATTTGAATAACTACATTAACAACATCATCTTTAATTAATGCTGGATCATAAGTTGGCCAGGTTGCAACTGAGATTGAACCTTGATTGCCGAGTCGACTCCATAACTCCTCTCCCACGTGTGGAGCAAGCGGCGCCAACATCTTAGAGAATATCTCAAGGGTCTCCTTGGAGACTGGCTCAGGACCAGCTTCATTTAAAAACTCCATAAGCGCTGCTATTGGAGTATTAAATTGGAAAGCCTCCATGCCTTCGGTGACTCTCTTAATTGTCTTATGCAACAATCTTTTAACTTTATCAGAATCCGAAGCGGCAAATTCACGAGCCCCAGTGTCTTTATCTTCCAGCACGAACCGCCAAGCTTTTCTAATAAAACGGTTAACCCCGATAATTGCCTGACTATCCCACATGCGAGTCCCCTCTAGTGGGCCCATGAACATGATATGTAACCGCAGAGTATCTGCTCCGTACTGCTTTACGAGCTCATCTGGATTCACCACGTTCTTGAGAGATTTGGACATTTTGGCCGCAATCTTCTCCAAGACCTCGCCTGTTTTTTTATGTTTTGCAGTGCCATCGGCATCAACATCTACTTCATCAACTGGGATTAGAGACCCTCGCCTATTCTTGTAGGCATGTGCGAGAATCATTCCTTGATTGATTAGTCGTTTAAAAGGCTCCTTGGTGCTGACATATCCGAGATCATATAGCACCTTATGCCAGAAACGAGCGTACAGCAGATGCAGCACCGCATGCTCAGCACCTCCTACATAAATATCAACGGGCATCCACTCTTTCTCTATGCTTTTATCCCATGGCTGAGAATCATTTTTATTATCTAAGTAGCGGAGATAGTACCAACAAGAGCCGGCCCAATTCGGCATAGTGTTTGTTTCTCTCACGCCCTTCTTCCCGGTTTTAGGACAAGTAACATTAAGCCATGATGTGGCTTTCGCTAAAGGCGATTGACCATCTTGAGATGGCTTAAAATCAGGAACCTCTGGAAGCGTTAAAGGCAGTTCCGACTCAGCAAGATCGGAGATAGTGCCATCTTCCCAATGAATTATTGGAA
>CAZWGK010000208.1:0-1044 GCA_964633685.1 uncultured Bdellovibrionales bacterium
CGAGTCGCAAAGATTCTTGAATCGATCGATTCAGCCACCTGGTCAGTTCTATCTGGTACTAAACAAGTCGCTAAATCAAGCTCAATAATCGGCTCTGGCGCAAAGCGTCAAGCCACTGCACTTGAGGATACCAGCACCTCTCTAGTTGAGATGACTGTCAGAGCAAAATACAATGCCAAAGCAGCTCAAAAAGTAGAGACTTTAGTATGCGAAATCAAGGAATCAACTCAGCTTGGTGCTGATTTGATATTCCAGATGACAGATTCGATGGAGCAGATGAAAGTCGCTTCTCAAGAGGCAGCTTCAATCGTAGAAACAATCAACTCTATTGCATTCCAGACCAACTTATTAGCACTCAATGCTGCTGTAGAGGCCGCCAGAGCTGGTGATGCTGGAAAGGGCTTTGCCGTAGTAGCTGAGGAGGTTAGAGCTCTTGCTGCTAGAAGCTCAAGCGCCGCTAAAGATACAGCAGATAAAATAGCTCGATCACACTCACTTACCGATTCAATCTCTAAACTTTCAACAGATGCACGGTCCAAGATGGATCAGATTCTAGAAAGAGTAGATGAATCTGTAAATTCTATCGGCCAGGTGGCTAAAGATAGCGATGAGCAATCTGAAGGTATCAATACACTAAGCCGTGCGGTAATGGAGATAGACGTTGTTACCCAACTAAACGCACATGCTGCCGATAAGTTGACCCGTTTATCTGAGGTAATATTAGGTCGAACAGCCCCACTAAGAGATATATCTGAAGCCTTAAACCAAGTTGTCAGAATCAATACTGACGGCCGAAATCGCCATTCCCTTGCTCCAATGGACCAAGTTAATAGCGAACTCGGTTGGGGAGAGGAATCAGAGGGAGAAATCAAGCAAAAGGAGGGCGTCGTAGCAGATCCGATCCCTACTGGAGCATTAGCATAAATTTAACTTGAGGAGTGAACCATGAGCTTAGGACGAAAATTATTTTATACAGTAGCCATCAACTGCTTAGTTAGCATGGTTCTTGGCTACCTGTGCCACAAGGTCGTTTCTGAAATGAAG
>CAZWGK010000208.1:1054-3767 GCA_964633685.1 uncultured Bdellovibrionales bacterium
ACCACATGGAAGGTGACATGATGCATGACGCCTTAAGGGGTGATGTTTTGGCGGCTCTCTACAGCGCTAAAAGCGGAGACACCCGTATCGGTACTGCTTCTGAAATTCAGGCCGGCATGGAAGAAAATGGAGAAAACTTTATCAATCTTATTACCGAGAATGAACAGTTAGCTCTCTCTCCAGCAGTAAAAAGTGAGCTGGCGAAAGTAAAACCAGTACTAGAGGACTACATCGGAGCTGCACGAGAGATTATTGGAATTCTCAGCAAAGATTATGAAGAGGGCGCCTCAAAGGTACCTGATTTTCTAGCCGCTTTCTCCGCTCTGGAAGAAGAGATGGAGGTACTAGCTGAGAAGATTGAAGTTGATTCTAAAAATTCTCAAGCTGCTACCGATGCTTTTCTAACCAGTGCTTATAATTACACCAGAATGGCGCTGTTTTTTGGTGCTATCCTTGCCCTTGGAAGCTTAGTGTTCCTTAAGAAGTCGGTTACTGATGTTCTAACATCATTAATCGGGGAACTAGAAAGCGCTAATAGACAGCTCTACACAAGTGCCGATCAAATTGGTGCTAGTGGACAATCTCTCGCTCAAGGTGCCAGCGAACAAGCTGCCTCGATTGAAGAGACAAGTGCTACATCTGGCGATATCGCTAATAAAGCCAAAAACAACACAGATGCCGCTATCAACGCTGATAAGATAACCAAGTCTGTTTACGAAAGTGCCAACGCTGGAGTAAATCAGATGATCGAGATGAGCAGCGCTATGTCTGCGATAAGACAAGCTGCCGATGAGACATCTCAGATAGTAAAAACTATCGAGGATATCGCATTCCAAACTAACCTGCTCGCACTAAATGCTGCCGTAGAGGCTGCACGAGCTGGAGATGCCGGTAAAGGTTTTGCTGTAGTAGCTGAGGAGGTTCGTAACCTAGCTCAGAGAAGTGCTACTGCGGCAAAAGATACCTCGCAGAAGATACACCGATCTAAAGATTTGGCAGATAATGGTATGCAGGTGACAACTGGTGTCGAGAGATCGCTCCAGGTAATTGCAACATCGGCTCAACAAGCTCTAAGCATGGTTCAGCAAATTGTTGAAGCAAGCCAGGAGCAATCAAAAGGCGTTGCCTCGCTAAATATGGCGATGTCAGAGCTGGATAAAGTAACTCAACAAAATGCCGCTGCCGCTGAAGAGTCAGCAGCTTCTGGTTCAGATCTGTCCAATCAGGCCAGACTCCTGAAGGGTATCGTAGATAAGTTGATCAATTTAACATACGGTCAAACCGCATACGTAGGAAAGCCAGCGAATGGAACTTACGCTCCTGCCAAAGGTAACACTGAGGTATGGGATGTTAAAGGTAACGGTCATAGCTATGGAGACTCTGGAAAACGAGAGGAGATAGTATCTTTAGATAGAAACAATCACCTCTTCTAAAGAAGCTTATAAATAACAAAAAGCCCTGGGTCGCCAAGACCTGGGGCTTTTCATTTTAAGCATCAAATATTTTGTAAGAGTCAGTCAGATTTTTATCAGAGATATTGTCACTCTTCTCCATTCGCAATGAGGCCACCTGCTCTGCAACAAGCCCTAACATAAAAACTATGACTGCAGTGTTACACAGTAAGGCTGACATGTTGGTGAAGCGACCATAGGATATAAAAGTAAACAAATACCAACCCAACCCTAAACCTAGGGTAATGAAACTAACCGGCAAAAATACACGCATCGGAGAAAAAAGGGTCGTAATTTTTAGGATAATCATCAAAAATCTAGGGCCATCAACAAGTGGTCTAATCTTACTTTTACCGATTCTTTTGTTCGCTCTTATCGGTACATACTTTAAAGTCCGACCGGACCGTAAAAATGCGAGAGTCGATGTAGTTGGATATGAAAATGTATTAGGCAACATATCACAAAATCTTAGCGCATCCTCGCGACGCATTGCTCTCATCCCACTTGTAAGATCAAGAATTTTAAACTCAGCGACGTATGAAGCCAACGAGTTATATATTCTATTAGCGATACTCCTTAGAAATGAAGCCTGAGAATCCTGACTTCTGCTTCCCACCACCATATGATAACGAGATAAATTCCTTACTATCTCTGGGATATCATCTGCTCGGTGCTGACCATCGCCATCCATAAATAAAATACCAAGCCCTTTGGCTGCACGAATCCCAGACTTAACAGCAGCACCATTGCCAATATTGTACGGATGACTAATCACAGTAGCACCGTGCTCAGCCGCAACCTTTGCCGTTTCATCAGTGCTGCCATCATCCACCACAATTAACTCGTAGTTGGGAAGTTTTATATTTTTAACCGAATCTATAGTGCGACCTATCGCGCCCTCTTCATTGAAAGCTGGAATGACTATTGAGAGGATAGGACGAGAATTCATAATCGAATTTGGCTACTCTAAGAGATGATTTAACTATCTTAGATAAGATGCAAATTAATAAGGTAAGGCTACACTCAAATAAGGTCTAGTAATCTCTTTAATAGACCTAAAAGCCGATATATTAGCGTTGGCAGGTGTTGGTTTCACAATCTCGCCCAAATAACCGTCCTATCTGCTTTCTATATCGGGCAAAGATTCGATAAATAAAATCAAAGATAGGTCGAAGGATTGGCCAACCAGTAGGGGCTAGCAACCAACCCAATCCTATTTCCTTATAAACCTGCCTGAACACCTCTACTCCAATTACAATTGA
>CAZWGK010000209.1:0-3739 GCA_964633685.1 uncultured Bdellovibrionales bacterium
CTTCTTTTTCAGCCAAGAGCGACTCATAGTCGGATATTCTTTCATTCATGTCATCAACTGATGCATCATTAGCATCAGTTACCGTATCTATTAATCCGCCAAATTTAGTGTAGGTATCAATCGTACCACCTGAGGCTTCAAGAGCGCCCACGAGGTCGCCCAGCTCAGCCAGTATTTCTTTCACTGATTTCGATTCTTTGGAAATTGCGCTACCAAATGTAGACGAGTTGAAACTTATTGTGCCGTCTTGTTTTGATGTTATTCCGAGGTCTGCAAGTATTTTTATTTCTGATCCACTGGCGTAGTTAGAGGATGCAATTGCCGATCTAAGGGCAGCTAGTGCACTATCATCGATTCGAGTTTTTGCCAGAGGTCCGAACTCATTGAGTCCGTTAGGATCCTCCTCGGCGGGTGCAATCAGGTTGTTCTCTAACATGAACGCCACAATTTCATTGTACTTATCAACAAATTCCTGAATTGTCTCTGTGGAGGCTTCAGCATCATCATTAACGGTGATAGTTGTTGTCACACCTCCGCCTTTTACAAGTTGAAGATTAATCCCCGGAATTACATCATCTACTGAATTTGAATACCGTGTAATTGTTCCTGATATTCCGGACACTGAAAATGTAGCATTCGTCGCATGCGTAATCGTATTGCCTGAGGAGAAAAATGATGATGCATCGGTAATACTTGCAATATCTCCAGTGAGAGTGCCTTCCTCTAGAGTTGAAATAACAATTTTATAGGAAGGAGAGGCCGAGGTACCTACGTTGACTGCCGTCGCAACCGCTCTTGTCGAGGTGCTGTTAAAATCATTAATAAACTCGCTGACCGTGGTTGTATTATCTACTGCGATGTTAACAGTTTCAGGAGTTCCACCGCTACCGACGGTAATAGCAACCGTGCTCGCAGAGGCTCCCGAATTAATAACAGCATCTCCACTCGCAAAAGTGTTGTTGAAAGAGGCAGTACTATTTGAGGCGATAGTTGAAACAGTTAAAGAGACAGAGGTATTAAACGCTTCATTTTCGGCTGTAGCCGTGGCGACTGTTTCGTCGGTCGAGTTGGCACTTTTAGAAAGAGCTCCGCCATTAACGGTTCTAAAGCTGTTTGCCATGTCTTGAAGAGATCTCAGGAGCGTCTTAAACTCCTTAAGTTTGCCTGTTTCTTCATCAGTCTCAGCAACTTTCTTTTCAAGTGGTTTTATTTTTACTTTGCGGTCAGCATCGAGGATGGCCTCAATAAGAGCCGAGGTATCAAGTCCTGAAGCTATTCCCGAAAAGCTAATTAGCGGCATATTTTTCCGTTAAATAAATTAACCCAGAGGGAGGGGAGCAAATACTGGACCACGTTGAGACTTAGGGTATCCTGTTGATTTAGCTATCTTTGTGATTGCTATAATCAATTAACTCTAGGAAAATATTGCCAGGGGATCATATGAAGATAAAATTTCTCGGGGCATCTGGCACTGTTACCGGTTCAAAGTATCTGGTGCATGTTGGCGATAAGCACATCCTAGTGGATTGTGGGGTGTTCCAGGGTGATAAGGAATGGAAAGATCGCAATTGGCACAACTTTGAGGAGTATGCTGGACATAGTGTTAGTGAGATTGACTGTGTTTTATTAACCCATGCGCATATTGACCATACAGCGTTTTTGCCAAAGTTGTATTTGCAAGGATTCAGGGGGGCCGTTTATGCCACTAAGCCAACCGTAGAGCTTTGCCATCTGTTATTGCCTGATTATGGGAAATTGCAGGAAGAAGACGCGGAATATCGCTCTCGCAAGGGCATTTCAAGCCACCATCCGCCTTTGCCGCTCTACACAGTGGCTGATGCTAATAAATCCTTAACTCTTTTTAAGTCGGTCACCTTTAATGATCGACATGAGATTTTTCCTGGTATTTTTGCCACCTGGAGACGGATGGGACATATTTTAGGAGCTGCTTCCATTACCCTGGAGGGTGATTCCCGTACTATTACGTTCTCGGGGGATATTGGTCGGTATAACGTGCCAATTTTAGTAGATCCAGAGCCTGTGCCGCTCGGTGATTTAGTTCTAATTGAATCGACTTATGGAGATAAATTGCATCCACCTGAGTCTCCCCAAAATGACTTAGCACATTATATAAACAAAACTGCCGCTAGGGGCGGTGCGGTAATAATCCCGAGCTTCGCTGTGGGTCGTACCCAAATGATTTTATTTTATCTACGTGAGCTCAAAGAGCGCGGTAAAATTCCCGACATCCCGATCATTGTTGATAGCCCGATGGCTAGAGATGCAACCCAGATCTACAGGGTTAATCAACAGTGCTATGATGAGCAATCTGCCAAACTATTTCAGGGTGGCCAAGAACCGTTTATTCCAGGCAAGTTGCGGTTTACCAGAGATGTAGAAGAATCAAAGATGCTGAATAGGATTCAAGAGCCGATGATTATAATCTCAGCAAGCGGTATGTTAACCGGGGGAAGGGTTCTCCACCATCTTTACCACCGCATATCCTCTCCGCTAAATACAGTTCTTTTTGTGGGATATCAGGCCCAGGGAACCAAAGGTGCCTGGATAAAAAGTGGGGCAGCAACTGCACGCCTTTTTAAGGAAGAGGTGCCAATCAGAGCTGAAATTGGGGAGGTTCCAGGCTTAAGCGCGCATGGCGATAGAGATGAAATGTGGAGATGGTGCTCTGAAAGTTTTGAAAAGTTCAAAAAGGCTCCAGGGATGATGGCTTTTGTTCACGGTGAGCCTGATACTCTAAAAATATTTTCAGAGAGTACTGCCCAACACTTTGGCTGGCGAGTAAGTTCCAAGATATCTAGAAGAGATTAATCTTTAACTTAATAATCTAAGGACGATTTGAGGTTGAAGGTTAGCTTGTGCCGCCATTGCCGTGGCAGCTTGTTGGACTATTGAGTATCGAGTGAAATTGGCGGTCTCTTGGGCAACATCTGCATCTCTAATTCGACTTTCTGCTGCGATATAATTTTCACGTGCGGCGGTGATAGAGTTAATAGCGGAGTTCAATCTGTTTTCAGCCGCACCCAGGATTCCTCGAGAGGCATTAACGTTATCTATGGCTGTATTAATTGCGGTGATTGCGTTATTGGCCGCTGATTGTGAAAAGGCGGTGGTAGAATCGATTATCGAATATTTAAGTGTAGAGCTACCCGTATTAGCTAAGCTTAGAGCGGCTAGAGTTCCCTGCACAGCCTGCACGATGACTTGTGAGTCAGAGCTACCCTTTATTCCAACCTGAAGACTGACATTAGAGCTGTTAGACAAAAGTTTGATCGAGTTGAATTCGGTTGTTTCTGCAATCCTCTGTATTTCAGATCCGAGAGCATTAAATTCAGAGGCCAGGGCCGATCTTTGAGCATTGGTGTAAACTCCGTTGGAGCTTTGCTCGGCTAGCTCTCCCATGCGGGTCAACATGTTGCCGATTTCAGATAGCGCATCATCCGCAATTCTTGCCAGAGAGACTCCATCGTTGGCGTTTCTGATTGCAACGCTGGCTAATCGAGCATCTGCTCGTAGCTTGTCTGCTATTGCGAGCCCTGCTGCATCGTCAGCGGCTCGATTTATGAGCTGCCCAGACGAGAGTTTCTCGAAAACTGAAGATAGTTTTGTTGTGGCGTCATTCAGCTTGTTGATTGAGCGCAAGGAGAGGGGGACGTTGTTAAAGGTGATAGTCATATCTGTTTACTCGAGCTGCTCACTCGCAGAAAAATTCAACCCATAA
>CAZWGK010000210.1:0-3705 GCA_964633685.1 uncultured Bdellovibrionales bacterium
AGGCACCCAGAACGACAAAGATTATCTAAATGCCATTAGATTGTTGGCCAAACTTCCAACAATTGCGGCCTATGCTTATAAAAAATCGATTGGTCATCCATCCATATATCCAGCTAACAAGCTTGGTTATTGCGAGAACTTCTTACACATGATGTTCGCAACTCCAGCTGAGGAATATGAGATTGATCCAGATGTTGCTGACGCGCTGAATCTTCTTTTGATTCTCCATGCTGATCACGAGCAGAACTGTTCTGCCTCTACTGTAAGAGTAGTAGGTAGCAGCAAGGCTAATCTTTATGCTTGTATCTCTGCTGGTATCTGCGCTCTTTGGGGACCACTACACGGTGGTGCTAACCAAGAAGTTATCGAGATGCTCGAAGAGATCCGTAAAGATGGTGGCAACGTTAAGAAGTATGTTGAGCTTGCTAAGCAGAAGGATAGTACTTTCAGACTCATGGGCTTCGGTCACAGAGTTTATAAGAACTACGATCCTCGCGCTAAGATCATCAAGGCATCTTGCGATAAGCTTCTGAAGAAGTTGAACATCAAAGACCCTCTACTTGATATCGCTCGTCAGCTTGAAGAAGCCGCTCTAACTGATTCTTATTTCGTTGAGAGAAAGCTGTATCCTAACGTGGATTTCTACAGTGGTATTATGTACCGCGCTATGGGAATTCCAGTTCCAGCTTTCACTGTAATGTTTGCTCTTGGTCGTCTACCAGGTTGGATTGCCCACTGGATGGAGCAGACCCGCGATGCAGACATGAAGATCAGCCGTCCTCGCCAAGTATATACTGGCCAGAACGAGCGTCCATATATATCGATGGATAAGCGATAACTAATTGCTTTCCATTTACACAAAAAGGGAGCCTCTGAGCTCCCTTTTTTATTTATATCAATTAAACAGTTGGAATAGGTGATGCGAACAATGATTCAATATCGGCTTTGGTTAATTTGAGAGTTGAAATCCCTCTGTCGTTGAGTAAGGCATCTACCAACTGAGCTTTCTTAGCCTTGAGATCCATAATTCTTTGCTCAATAGAATTTTCGGTAACTAACCTATAAACGGCCACGGCTTTTTTCTGCCCAATTCTATGAGCTCGATCAGCAGCTTGATCCTCGACCGCTGGATTCCACCATGGGTCGTAAATTACAACCGTATCTGCTGCAGTTAGATTTAATCCGACGCCACCAGCTTTCAAACTGATCAAGAATAATCTGACGGATTCATCAGAATTAAACTTATCAACTAAATCTTGACGATTTTTGGTTCGACCATCGAGATATAGATATGGGGTGGGAGTTTCCTTTCTATCTAACCACTCCCGCATCAGATCTAGCATTCCTACAAATTGGCTGTACAACAGAATCTTTCTATTTGCGCCCAATGCCTCTTCTATTAATTCCTGAAGAGCATTAAATTTTCCTGAAGATAGATCTTTAAAGTCTCTGAAGGCTTCAATTGACTGAGGATGATTGCAGACTTGTCTTAATCTTAACAGTGCGGCCAGAATAGAGACTGAGGCTCCGGCGACGCCTTTTTCTGCTACCTCACCTAAAATTCGCGGTCTGATATCTGCCAGCATCTCAATATAGATAGCCTGTTGCGGTGGTGTCATTTCCACATGCACAACGGATTCAATCTTAGGAGGAAGATCTTTTTCGACATCTGCTTTCCGTCGTTTTAACAAGAAAGGTTTTACCTTTGCCCTTAAATGCTCAGCTGCAGGATGTTGTGTCCCTTCCTCAATAATAGGCTTTTCATAGTGTTTTCTAAAGAATTCAGCGGTTCCAAGATACCCTGGCATGAGGAAGTCCATAATTGACCACAATTCCATCGGTCTATTCTCAGTCGGAGTTCCGGACAGAGCGAAACGTCTCTCAGCTCGAATAGATTTAGCTGCTTTGGTTGTCGCAGCTTGGTCATTTTTTATGTTTTGAGCCTCATCGAGAATTAGACATGAGTATGAATTTCTTTCTAGGTCTCTGGAATCGAGGCGAAGTAGAGCATACGAAGTTATGATAACGTCATGATCTCTAATTTTGCTAAATAAATTCTTTCGACTTGGGCCGTGCAAAACTAATACTTTAAGGTCAGGGGTAAATCTCTGAGCCTCGTAGTACCAGTTAGTGATAATTGAAGTTGGAACTACGATCAAAGTTGGCTTTTTGTTGCCGTTATCTTTTAAGTGCTGCAGAAAAGAGAGAGTTTGGACGGTTTTACCTAATCCCATTTCATCAGCGAGGATTCCGCCAAAGCCGAACTCATTTAGGAAATTTAGCCAATCAAGACCCTCTTTCTGATATGGTCTAAGTTTGCCCTTGAACTTACGAGGCATAGGAATTGATTCGATTTCTTTAAAGTTCTCAATTTTTTTGAGGAGTTTTTTGGCTTCCCCTGCGGCATCGAGATTTATGCGCATGCGCTTATCAAGTGAGGCTAATCCAACTGTCTGAGCAGGTGTAAGCCTGGTCTTTAGATTGTTACTCATCCAGAAGCTTGAGTTGATAGATCCAAGAGCGGCTCTTAGTTGAGTTAGGCTCTCTCCTGGCACTCTGGCATAGGCTCCGCTATCCAATTGAACCCATCGATCACTCGAAGGACTTTCATGTTTAAAAAGAGAGGACAACGGAACAGCTGCGCCATTTTGGGTAAGTGCCACATGACAGTCGAACCAATCCTCGCCATTCCAATCTTTATCGGAAGGGGAATTAACAGCTACATTTAGGGAGAGATCAGCAAACTTTAAGCCTTTCTTTATCTCCTTAAAGCCAACAACTTCCCAATCAGATGGAAAAATCTTGGTGCCAGCGTCAACTAGATCCAGGGCGCGATCGTTTAGAATTTTATATCTTCGAATACTAGGGTCGAATGTGAAGCCGAGGCGTTCTAATATGTTGAAAGCTTCGCCCTCGCGTGAGCGATCTGGAAGGTAAACCTCGTTATCGGTTTTAGCCTCAGGATATTCAAATTCTAGTAATGCGATGATTTCAATGTGTGCGCCAGGTGCCCTGTTTGTTTGTAAGCGTAGATCGAGTTTAGGAGTAGGGGCAACAGTAGATGCCTTCGGCATGTTTTCAGGGTTGTTAACTACGATCTCTGCTGGCAGAGCTTTTGTTGTATTTAAAAATTCAACTAAAGGACCGGAGCTCTTTTTGCTAATAGTGATCGGCTGATCGTGCGGAAATAAATTCAATATCCGAGAGGCTATATTGGAGACTTTGTACAAAGAATCTTTGTACTTTATCCAGTGAGGACCGCTTCCTATAACCTCAATATCTTCCTGCTTTATCTGCGAGCTCTTTTTTGAAGTCTCGTTCGTAGGGCTCTTCCAATCCATGGAGATTTCGAGTTCACGTTTGCCCCAAGTTAAGCAAATATTTCCCTCTATTATAGTTTCACTTAAATTTATTTTTTTATCTTCTTTCTTTGAGGATGGAGAAATCCAGAAAATATTTTTGTACTCAGCTAGCAGTCCAAGCACTGTATCGATGCCTTGATTGCCGTTGATATTCCACGAAAGGGTGTTTTCATCCCAAACTCCATCTCTGTTAATTGTCTCGAGCAGAATCTGATCTAGTTTGCGGTGATGATGATATTTTGCATCCTCAAAAATATTAGGTACCAGAGGGGCCCCATCTTTGGTTGCTTTTATCCAGAGACCTCCATTTCGCGATCCGATATGCACATTTAAACTATCGGTC
>CAZWGK010000211.1:0-3694 GCA_964633685.1 uncultured Bdellovibrionales bacterium
GACTGCCCGAGCAAATCTTGTAATTGAATCAATTAACAGAAGAACCTCCTTACCCTGTGCCCGATAATGCTCAGCTACAGCAGTCGCGGTATATGCCGCCATTCTTCTCCGGTTTGGTGATTCATCGCTTGTTGCTACAACTACAACTGATTTTTTAAGTCCCTCCGATCCCAGGGCATCCTCAATAAATTCGTTAACCTCACGACCACGCTCTCCGATCAAGCCAACTACTATTATATCTACCTTGGCACTTCTTGCTATCATCCCCATAAGAGTAGATTTGCCGACCCCTGCACTAGCCATTAGAGCCACCCGTTGACCTCGGCCGATTGGGCAAAAGCAATCAATTGCTGAAACTCCTGTCTCGAGTCTCTTAGTAATTCTTTTCCGACTCAAAGGCTTGGGCGGACTGCCTTTAATTGAAATGCTAAGCCTACCGTCGCCCTCACCATCTTTATCTAAACGGTTTCCAAGTGGATCGATTACAGAACCTAGTATATCGCCAGATAACCTGACCGTAACTGGTCTGCCGTGCGCGATTACTTCAGTGCCGGGACCAACCCCATTTAAGGAATCCAAGGGTGCCAGCGTGACTTCCTCGCCGTTAAATCCCACTACTTCGGCTAAAATGCATTCGCCCGAGGCAAGTTTTAGGGTACACGCCTCCCCGATAAATGATTGGGGCAGGAGTGCCGTGATCATCGGTCCTTTGCACGAAGTCACTCGGCCCACGCTTTGAATTCCATCCACAGCTGTTAAATTGTCAAGGGTGTCGATTAGCTTACGCATAAATTTCCTTCTTTCGATTCGTAGTGATTTGAATTTATAAGATCAACGATTGCTTCGAGTTGAGCTTGCCAGGAAATTTCAATTGTTCCGCTAATGCTCTCTATCCGTGCATTGCCCAGAGCTATTTCGGATGAGCTCTCAAGCAGGATATTAGTTTGGCTCGACTTGCTGCTGCATAGTTCATAAAGTTCCGAAATTTCACCTGGATTTACAATTATTTTTATCTGGCGAGATAAAGCTACTCTCGGAAGAACTGCTAGTATGCGATTTTTTAGATTAGTTTTACCTTCAGATACAAATTCGCCCACTATTTTTTTTGCGATAGAGATGGCGAGATCTACACAATCGTTCTCAGCTTGTTTGGTGACTTTTGCATAGAGCGATTCAAGTTTTTTAATGTTAGCAATTTTTAAGGCTTCTTTTTCAGCCTTGATTATTTTTTGGTTTCTGATTTTGAGGGCTGATTTAAGGTCCTTGATTTTTTTAGCGAGAGAGGAGCGATTATTGCGGATTTCCTCCTTGAAAGTTTTAGTCATCTGAGAAAGGGTAGCCAATTGATTTTGGAGCTCGGCCTCTCCCGAAAGCGGGGGGTGGTAGTTCGCTTTGATCTTGTGTTTCACGTCTTATTCCAGCAACTAAATTAAGAGGGAGTAAGAGTTTGGATTAAACTTATCGTCCCGCTACTAATCGCCGAATTGAGGAAAAAGTTTCGTGAAGTTCAGAAATTTTTAGGGCTCCCGCAAATACAATAAAAACACCAATAGATCCAATCATTTGTAGGGGCGCTGAAATTGACGAAACTTGGGCTATGGCAGTTTGTGTCACCCCAATGGTTAAGATCGCCGCCAATATTGTCTTAATAGAGGCGGTGACAAATCTGCCTAAATCTAGGTCCTGATGCCGCAGCTTAAGAGCCCAGGCGGTAACAAGTAGTGTTATTGTGCTCGCCAAAGAGGATGATAGTGCGATACCTCCATGTTGTAAATTAAACTGGGAAGCCCAATCTCCGATAATTGAGTGCCCTTGAGCAAACGATAACCAATGACTTAAGGTGGACTCTTTTACGTAAGCGATTGGACCGATAAATATAAGAGAGAAGCTAGCCGTCATAACCAGAGAGGCTAGTCCTATGAGTACGGGGGTTTTTGTGTCTTTCTTAGCGATAAAGGCTCTAATCATCACGGTATGACAACTAGAACCCCAAATCCCTAAAGAATAAGCCTGCACCGCAATTGTAACCATCGCGGCATCGTCCGCACCAAAATTTCCGCGCACAAATAACAAGTCTACAATTTCTGATGCGAATAAACCCAAGAATGCTGAGATCGGTATAATAATAAAAGAGGTAAACCGGAGAGAGCTAATTAAATTGAGTCGAAATCCAGCATCGTCTTTTTGGCTGGAGGCATTAGATAAGGCTGGTAACAAAACAGAGGCTAAGGCAACTGAGAATATTCCGATTGGAAACTGTACTACTCGATCTGCGTAGAACAGTGCTGAGACTGCGCCCTCTCCAACCAGGGAGGCAAAAACCGTGTTCATAAAAATGGTTAATTGATAGACCGCCGCTCCGAATATTGCGGGAAGCATAAGTTTAGCGACACTCTTGACTGCTGGTGTTAGCAATTTAAATGATGGCCAGATCGAAAATCCGGCTTTTTTTAGAGCTGGTAATTGAACCCAGACCTGTACAACTCCGCCGATAACAGTAGACCATGCCACTATAAATGGAGCATTTTGCCAGTCAGAGAACATGGCTACGATGATTCCGAGGATAAAAACTACATTCATCACTACTTGGGCGAATGCTGCAGTGCCGAATATTTTGACTGAGTTAAGGGCGCCCCCAACCATAGACACTAGACTTACAAATATTAGATACGGAAACATGATCTGCAAAAGAGAAGTTCCGAGCTCAAGTTTTTTTGGATCAGAAAAGAATCCTGGAGCAAAAAATAAAATAATTTGAGGTGCAAAAAAGAATCCTAAGCTAGATAAAAATACTGTTGAGACAAGTAGGAATCCTGTAACTTGAGAAATGGCAGTTTGAGCCTGTTGTTTTCCCTTGGCGAGCTCATCGGTAAAAGTAGGGATGAATCCCGAGGTCAGAGCTCCCTCTGCCATAACGCTGCGGAGAAGATTGGGAATACGAAAAGCAACAAAAAAAGCGTCGGCGATAGGTCCAGCTCCGAAGAGCCTAGCGAAGAGTAGGTCTCTTACAAATCCCAGAATACGGCTTAGCAAGGTCATGCCTCCGACAATCGCCGTGCCTTTAAAAATTGATTGCTGAGTTCCTGTGTTTTCCACCTGACTTTTATACAGTGGATTAATAAAAAGGGCACTATCCTATAGCGCCACATAGTCGCGGGCGAGTATTTACTTTATTGCGAACCAAGTCCTATTCGGACACATTAAGGGGTATGGCAAAGAGAATTTTAGAATTTTTTAAATCTAGCTCACTCGGCGGTGCTTTATTATTCTTGGCGGCTGTTATTGCGACAGTCATAGAGAATTCTCAGTATCGGGATCTTTATCATGGAGTGCTCGAATCGAAAGTAACAATTCTCCCGGCCAGTTTTAACCTCACGAAGAGCGTATCTCACTGGGTTGATGATTTTTTGATGGTATTTTTCTTCCTACTGGTAGGCCTAGAGCTTAAACGTGAGTGGCTCGAAGGAGAGCTTCGCTCCTTTCGAAGGGTGATGTTACCAGCACTTGGTGCTGTGGGGGGAATGGTTGTCCCAGCGTTAATATTCATCTTTATCAATAATGGGATAGATGCCCACGCCAGTGGTTGGGCAATTCCAGCTGCAACTGATATCGCATTCTCGTTGGCTGTGTTGGCTCTGCTTGGAAAAGCTGTGCCGCATTCATTGAAGGTGTTCCTAACATCATTGGCAATTTT
>CAZWGK010000212.1:0-2238 GCA_964633685.1 uncultured Bdellovibrionales bacterium
TCGAAAAAAGACCAACCTCTCTTAAGACCAGGGTTATTGCGCAAAGGCAGCAGCTGCTAAGGATTGATAGGGAAGAGACCGATTCGCCAGGTGTGGCGCTAAGTCAGGGATTGGCAGCCGTAGTAGAGTCTCAGATGACTTCTGCTCAGGCCGTTATAATCTCTGATTACGGAAAGGGCACCATTGGTCAGGCAGTGCTTAACAAGTTAAGTGCCGCCAAGAAATCTGGTCAGTCGACACTAAGTAAGTGTCCTTTGGTTTTAGATCCGCATCCTGCCAACTATTCGCTTTATTCTGGTTTCAATGTGGCAAAACCCAATAAGAAGGAGGCTGAAGCTGCATCTGGAATAGTAATTAAAGACAAGAGCTCGGCTGAAAAGGCTGCTGAGATAATTAGAACTAAATGGAATACGGACCTTGCTCTAATCACAATGGGAGAGGACGGTGTGTTGATAAGTCAGAATGGTCAGCCTCCTCTTCATTTAAAAACTAGAGCGCTCGATGTGTTCGACGTAAGCGGTGCTGGTGATACTGTAACCGCGGTATACACAGCGGCTCTAGCCGCCGGTGCAGATCCAAAGCTTGCGGGTCACATGGGAAACCTTGCAGCCGGTGTTGTTGTGGCTGAGGTCGGAACTGTTGCTATCACCGTTGATGCTTTCCGAAATCATGTAGAGAGAATCTGGAAACTAGAGGGCGGATTAAAAGAATAGGAAAATAATGGCAAACGTGACCCAAAGTATGACAGGCTTTGCAGCGGCCGAGGTGCAGGGCAAATCGGTCGTGATCTCCGTTGATATAAGAGGCGTAAATCATAAATTTTTAGACATCTCTATAAAGATGCCGAAAGCTTTTCAAAGTGAGGAGGGCGCAATCAAGACCCAAATTGGAAAGGCAATAGAGAGGGGGCGGGTCGAGATTTCAATTACCCGTACGCCGTTGGTTGCCTCAGCTCTGCCTATTTCATTCAATCAAGCACTATTTGATAGGTATTTAACCGCCAGTAGTGATGTGTTACGGGCTTATGGTGGTCTGTCTGAAGATACGATTCCAGCATTATTGTTTCACCTAGTTACTAACCGTGAATTTTTGCGTGTTGATGATGAAAAGGCCGATTTAAAATCGGAGATTCCATTACTCAAAAAGGCTTTAGAGCGTGCAACAAAGGATTTCATTAAGATGAGGTCGGCAGAGGGAGTTGCTCTAAGCAAGGAGCTTGGCGTAAGGCTCACAACGCTATCGACTTTAGTTAATAAAGCCGCAAAGAGGGCAGGGCAAACTCCTCAGGAGAAAGCCAAAAAACTGAAGGAGCGGTTAGGTGGAATCGGCGATTCAATGAAGATTGAACCGCAAAGGCTCGCTCAGGAATTGGCGATAATTGCCGACAAGATCGATGTTACAGAGGAAATATCCAGAATAAAGAGCCATCTTTCTCAGTTTAAAGATGCTATGAAGGAGGCCCCGCAGGGTCGAAAACTGGATTTTATAATCCAGGAGTTATTTAGGGAATGGAATACCATTGGTTCCAAAGCTCAGGATTCCGAGCTTCAGAGCACGGTTGTTGAAGCCAAAGTTGAGCTTGAAAGATTACGTGAGCAGGTTCAGAACATAGAGTAGGGGTATTAAAATGACCAAAGCCATAAGAGAGGGGATCCTTTTTATATTGTGTGGGCCAGCAGGCGCCGGCAAAACGACGGTGGCTCATCATCTTCAAGAGAAGTATCCACCGTGTGATTTTTCGGTTTCAGTAACCAGTCGAGCACCTCGCTCTGGTGAGAAGAACGGAGTTGATTATTACTTTGTATCCGAAGCTGAATTTAAAGAGAGGATAGCAAGGGATGAATTCTTTGAGTACGAGGAGGTGCATGGGAGATTCTATGGCACTTTAAAATCGGCGGTGAATGAAGCACTTCAGTCCGGCAAGGATTTACTGCTAGATATAGACATAAAGGGTGCTCTGACTTTCAAGAAACATCTGCCTAAAAATGCGGTGATTGTGTTTCTCCTTCCGCCTTCTGTTGACGTCCTAAAGGCCCGAATTGTTAGTCGTGGGGGCATGGACCCAAGCGAGCTTACCAAGAGGTTGGAGACCGCCAAGAGGGAGTATGACACTCTGTTATCTGAGTCGAATTCCACTATTGTGGATTATGCTTTGGTTAATGAGGACTTGAATCTGACCTGCAATAACGTTGCTAGTATCTTAATTGCAGAGAGACAGCGACGGTCCAGAATAAACAG
>CAZWGK010000212.1:2248-3623 GCA_964633685.1 uncultured Bdellovibrionales bacterium
CGGGGATATGTAAGGTATGAACGTAATCGGGCAAGGTTTCCTAAGGCTGGTTATAATATGCGCAACGCTCTCTGTTGTCGGCTGTACATCCTTTGGCAGCAGGAGAGGCTCGGATGAACGCTCTTTGGTCTTTGCACAGTCAGTAGCGCACATTCCTCATAAGAACATAAGTGTCAGCAGAGCTGATCTGAAGGATGCTATTAATCGCGGGCCAGTAGCGATGCGTATTAGGTTAGTTGAGTTGTTCTCTGGAGCAAGCTCAACTCCTAGGTATAGAGTGATGGGTTACGATCAATTAGGGCCTTACAAGTATCTCGGATTGGAGGTTGGTGATGTTATCTTAGCAGCGAACAATCTGATTATGAGGCAGCCAAGCGTTTTTCCTGACTACGTAAGACTGCTGTCAGATACCAACAATGGTACGATACATATTATTAGAAAAGGCCAAGAATACATATTAGCCTATACAATCAGTTAGATTTCGCTAAAAAGAATAATCGTCCAAGGTATTATCGCCATTCCAAGATATAATATCGTGGTTGCTTTGAGAGCGAACCTCAACCAGTGGATTTTGCTTGTAAGGGAAACCAAATAAACGGACATTATTATTGCTAGACCCTTTGCAGATATCAGAGTTGCGCCGACGCCTATTTGAGTCATCATTGATCGTAGAACTGGATTTCCTTCAGCAGAGATTCCATGAAGTGTAATCCCCATGCTTGTCAGAATTCCGTCTAGAACTTGAATGGTGATTAGTATCGAGGCTAAAACAATGGCGTCAGCAGTTGAAGTTTCGTATGTAAGAGCGGCAGCTTTTGTTTTAAGTGCAGTTGCACGAAATAGGGCAACGTCCTTAAACGGTGGATTTAAAATATCTGCGCTTGTTTCACTCATAAACTGACCTAGCCTGTATATACTAGTCAGCTCAGATTGGCAGAATGCTTCTATTTTATAAATAAAAAGGGGCTCTTAGGCCCCCTCTTTAAAATCTCTTGTCTTTTCAGGGCTATAGGCTAGTTAAGACTCTCCTTTTCCTCGGAGGACTCTAAGTCTTTAACCATATTACAGATCTTTTCTCTGATTTCATCTGCTAGGGCAGAAATAAGGCTTGCTGTCTGGCAGATTCCTGCGTCAGCGTTGGCTGTTTCTCGACTAATCCACTCAGCGCAGTTTTCCAAATGATCTAATCTGCTAGCGATATCACAAAGACGCTCAACTGTTTCCATAGTTATCCACCCCTAATTAAAACCTGTATTTAAGGTAGATGTCGCGGGCAACAGGAGGGATTCAATTATTGCCTTATGTTGAATGAAAGCCCTCAGCGGTACTTCCTAGGCCGCTGATTCTATTCGGGGATCTGAATTCCTATATCATG
>CAZWGK010000213.1:0-3580 GCA_964633685.1 uncultured Bdellovibrionales bacterium
CTTCCTCGAGATCTAACTCACACTGAAAGTTTTTCTTGTAGTTTTCAATCTCGCTCTGGAGATCTGTAACCGCTATGCCGATGTGGTCTACTGGAAACATAAATAAATTGAGCGTTAAGTTATTTGAATAGTTTATAGCAACTTAGAATAAGAGCAAAAGAGTTTGGTTAATGTTTCACTTTGTAGTTCTGAAGGGTTTATAAGAGGAATCCAGCGCCTTTGCTCGTCAATTGTAATTATCTTTGATTTTTTTAAAGAGTTACAGGCGTATAAGGTCAACCTCTTGGAGCTCCCAATAGCGGCTGAAAGCTCAGCAAGGTTGGGTAGCGTAGTTTTATTTTCCATAGCCTGCTGCAAAACCGCTCCGATTTTAGAGACTGTATTTAGCAGCTGATCAAGGCTCATTCCCTCTTTGTGTCCACCTAATTCATAATCGTCCCTCAGCTCGATCGCTCTGGTGATTTCAGCTCCTAGTAAAACCAAAACCCAGGCCACCTGAAGCCAGATTATAAAAAGAGGCAAGGCCGCAAAACTGCCGTAGATTACTCCGTAAGAAGATAGGGCAAATTGAAGCTCGATATAAGCAGATTGAGCGATGATAAACATAAAAGCAGTGAGTAATCCCCCGATAACAGCCGGAATTATTTTGACCTTAGTATTCGGTAGAAATGAATAAATGAACCCAAAGCTAAGCCCTAATAAAAGTTGTGGTATTATCTGAGCGCCTAGCTCTACAATGGAAGCGATTTCTAAGGGTATGCCAAATCGAGTTAATAGGGCATCCACTTCGGTTAGAAAAGATAGCGACGCACTGCTGGCGAATACTAGCAGAAATGGAGTTAGTATCAGTATGAAAATATAATCAGTGAATTTTCTGATGATAGATCGGGCTTTTTCAGTGTCCCATATAATATTGAAAGCTGCCTCTACATTCCCTACCATCCGAACAACTGTGAATATGAGAAGAAATATCCCTACCCCGGCGATTAAGCCTCCTTTGGCATGTTCGAGAGATTTTTCAGAGAATGCCAAGAGGAGATCCATCACCTGCTCTTGAGCATAAAAAGCTCTCCTGATTTGGGCCTCGACAATGTCGGCCAAGCCAAATCCTTTAGCTATTCCAAATAACGATGCAAATACAGGAACAATCGCGAGCAATGAGAAAAGAGTAAGGGCTGATGCTCTTAGGAATATCTGGTGAGATTTAGCTCTGTTCACCGTTAGATCTATAATCCTAGCAATTAATAAGTATGATCTTCTAACTGCCGGCTGAGATTGACGTTCGACGTTCCAAATATAATTAGTCAGTTTTTCTGATAGACCACTCATAATTTTAGAACTTTATTTTTTATCTTTATTCTCTATTTCTAAAGCGAGCTTCTCACGAGCTTCAAGGTCGGCTTCGATTGATTCGATAGAAGGGGTAGCGTGATCGGTTATGACAGATGACTTTGGTCTGGCGGTAATAATTTCTTTGTCTCTGGCCGCCTCGGCTTTGAAGGCTTTGACTGCTCCCCGCTCGAGTCGTGCGGCCTCCTCTACAAATTTACCGATGAGGGCATTTTCATCCTGATTAATCTGAGCCCGATCTTCCTCTAGAGATCTTTCTTGACTCTCTGCTGTCGTGACCAGCATGAAAGATAACATGGCTAATAGACTGTAGGCACTTTTAATACTTTTCATTCTGCTCACTTTGAACCCTAACTTAAGACATAGGGTAGCAAGAATTGAGAGAATTTAAACTCCCGATTGGGTGTCTGATTATTAAGTAAAATCAGATTGTTAGCTTTAGTCCTACCTGGGTTTCCACAGGGGCCAATAAAAAAGACGAGTTGAATTAAGTATTTTTGCGACTTTATCAAACTAATTTGTAATAACTTTTTTGAGTGTCATTGTTTATTTTTTTTGAGGTTTTATGAAGTTCCCTATCGCCCTTCTCTCCATTCTTTTCTTTGTTAATTCTTCATTCGCAGTTCCGTGGACCGAGCAGCAGAAAAATTTAACTCGAGCTTTTTCTGACGGCTGTTTTAATGTTGATTTGAAAGTCACCGTGAATAATGCCGGAGTTAGTTCGAAGCTAAATGTTCGAGTAGGGAATCCGATGATGTTTAGGTCTGACGGTGGTCAGATAAAAGAGTGGAGTATGGGTGTCGCAAGAGACCAGATGGATGCATTATTAAGAACTGGTGATTTTACCGAAGAGTACATTGCCGCCCTGATGACTTATGTTAATGGACTTGCAGGGGAGTTTCCAGGAAGATTAGTCTTGCGATTTATTAAGCCCAGCGCCAATGAGCCGATAGTTGTGCAGATGAGTGTTGTTTCCCATGATGCTGGCTCAGGATTATCTCTCGATCCGAGTAAATTCATAGCCAAATGTATGAGGTAGGTTTATTGTCTAAATTTTAATGAAAATAAAAAAGCCCCGAGGTTTCCCCCGGGGCTTTTTTGTTTTGACGGACTCTCGGCAACTTGCGTTACCGAAATGCCGCCCATTCCTGGGTTAGCAGGACCTTCTTTCTCAGTCTTTGGGGCTTCTGCAATGAGAGCCTCAGTTGTGAGCATTAGGCCTGCTACGGAAGCAGCATTTTGAAGGGCAGTGCGCACTACCTTGGTTGGGTCGATGATACCAGCCTTAGCTAGATCTTCGTACTCAGTGGTAGCAGCATTGTAGCCCAACTTGCCATTGCCGTTCTTTACACGGTCAACAACGATTGAAGGCTCAGCTCCAGCATTGGAAGCGATCTGACGTAGAGGCTCTTCAAGAGCACGTCTAACAATCTTCACACCAACCATCTGCTCGTCGCTTAGCTTCAAGGAGTCAAGCTTCTTGGAAGCCATCAAGTAAGTAACGCCACCACCGGTAACGATACCTTCTTCGACAGCAGCGCGGGTAGCATGCAGAGCATCTTCTACGCGAGCTTTCTTTTCCTTCATCTCAACTTCAGTTGCAGCACCAACATTGATAACGGCTACGCCGCCAACAAGTTTAGCAAGTCTCTCTTGGAGCTTCTCACGATCGTAATCAGAGGATGTCTCCTCGATTTGAGCGCGGATCTGCTGAACGCGGGCTTGAATGTTTGCCTTCTTGCCAGCGCCATCGATGATGGTTGTGTTATCCTTATTGATAACGATTCTCTTGGCTCTTCCAAGCTCTGCAGAAGTAGTGGTCTCAAGTTTGAGGCCGAGCTCTTCAGCAACGCACTGTCCGCCAGTGAGAATTGCGATATCTTCAAGCATAGCCTTACGACGATCACCGAAGCCTGGGGCTTTAACGGCACATACGTGCAAGGTTCCACGGATCTTGTTAACTACGAGAGTAGCCAAAGCCTCACCTTCTACCTCTTCAGCGATGATGAGGAGTGGTTGGCCAGACTTAGCAACTTGCTCAAGAACTGGGAGAAGATCCTTCATGTTGGAGATCTTCTTCTCGTGAATAAGAACTAAAGCGTTCTCAAGCACGCATTCCATTCTGTCAGCATCAGTTACGAAGTAAGGAGAGAGGTATCCACGGTCGAATTGCATACCTTCAACAACCTCTAGAGTTGTCTCAAGACCTTTTGCTTCTTCAACTGTGATA
>CAZWGK010000214.1:0-3566 GCA_964633685.1 uncultured Bdellovibrionales bacterium
AGATCTCACCGATCTCTTTTAAATTTAGCTCTTCATAGAAATATAAACTGATTACTAATCTTTCCTTCTCAGGCAAGCGATCCAAGGCCCGAGCCACGATGCTAACCTTCTCGCCAGATAAGAGATTCGAAAGTGGGTCTGGACTTCCAGTAGGCATCAACTCATCAGCCTGGAATCGATCCTCCCCGTGACCAAATCCTAACTCCTCGAAGCTGAGCATTACTACTCCGCTTACTTCACCTAAAACCTTTTGGAGCTCTTCCATGGTAATATTAAGGTCCTGAGCTACCTCTTCTTCTGTAGCAGGGCGACCGAGCTTCTGCTCTAAGAGCATATAGGCTTGCTCTAATTTATGTGATTTATGACGTAGCGAACGGGGTGCCCAATCCTGAGAACGGAAACTATCTAAAATAGCACCTCTGATTCGAAACTGAGCATAAGTGGCGAAATTAGTCTCGTGTTTCGGATCGTATTTCTCAAGCGCATCAACTAAGCCGATAATGCCTGAGTTGATCATCTCTTTAATATCAACTTCAGATGGCAATCGACCAGCTAAGCGGTGCACGACCTTACGCACCAAGGGTAGATATGACCTTATTAGCTCTTCTTTCTCAAAAGAGTTAACGCTGCGATATGCTTCCGCTACTGACTGTTTTGGTTTTGCCTTAGCCACGATCAAGCTCCTCAAAAGAGGCCCACGCCTTAACTAAAATTCTTGTTACAAAAGCAATCGCTACCATTACTATAAAAGCTCTGAGAGCAATCGTTTCAAATCCAACTTGGGCTCTCATTCCGGAGATAATTATCACCACAAATGAGAGCAGAGAAACTCCTGCTGAAAACTTGTGCAGTCCAGGATACTTCTTTTTTTGGACCTGCTTTCCAGCCATTAAACACCTATGCTACATCTCTTGATTCTAAATCCAGAAGTTTACGGAAAAAGAATTGCATACCACCTTTGACCTTTTGCTCCTGAAAATCTTCATCTAGCCTCTTGGCTGTAGTTGCTATAGCTAGACCAGCCCGACTACTTGGATACAACTCCATAAGCGCTCGCTGCTGCTTAATTGCCTCAGAAACGTGAGCATCTGAAGGCACATGACCTAAATAGGTCAGTTTAACCTGTAAAAATCTATCTACAACTGAGGCTAGCCGTGCAAATGCTCTCTCTCCATCTTTAGAATCCAGCACGTCGTTAGAAATTACATTGAATGCTTTCTCACCATACGTGGTAGCTAGAACTTTAATCAGAGCATATGCATCGGTTAAAGAGGTCGGCTCATTATTAATCACTACGACTATTTCGCTTGAGGCAGTATTGAAATACATCACATCAGGCGTGATACCGGCGCGCGTATCTATAAGGAGATAGTCAAAATCTAAAGAGAGATTCTCTAGCTCCTCCATTAATCTGATCTTGTCTTTATCTTCAAGTAAACTCAGAGTCTCAATTCCACTGGCTGCTGGAATTACACTGACTCCTTGTGGGCCATCAACAATAATCTCCTCCAGAGATCTCTTTCCACGGAGTACATCATTTAAGGTAAATGTAGGTTTGATTCCTAAGAGGATATCTATATTTGCCAAACCGAGGTCTGCATCAAGAATTAAAACCGAATTGCCTGCCTGAGCAAGAGCCACTGCCATGTTCACAGTTAGATTTGTCTTGCCGACGCCACCCTTTCCGGAGGTAAAACTGATCACCCTGGTTGTATTTTTTCGATAGGGCATTAAATTCCTTGTCTTCTCAATAGGCAGCTTGGAGCGGTTGGCTCCTCTACTATTTGATTCCTTCATAAGTCCTAACGCCTCACATATTTTTAAATATAAAATTTATTCACTTAACCATTTGTATTTATTGACTAGTTTACAACCCCTACCGACTGCACCTTGGTATTTGGGGCTATCTCCTGATGAGAAATTACCGAGTATCCGGGCACAAAACGCTCTACAAAGCGTGCCAAAGCTGGTCGAATATGCCCCGAAGTTAAAATAAGCGGTGTAGCTCCACGCTCCACAAATTTCTCAGCAACCTGGTTAAACTTATTTATTAACTGCTGAGCGGTTGTAGGTTCAAGAGATAGTATTGAGCCTTCGTCTGTGTGCTGAATACTCTCTGCCAAAACACTCTCCCAATTAGGTGTTAAATTGGTAAGGGTCAATGTACCCTCCGCAGAAGCATACTTACCAGTGATGGTACGAGACAATTTTCTTCTAACCTGCTCAGCTAATCTCTCTGTGCTCTTAGTAGTCGGAGCCCAATCGGCAATAGTTTCAAGAATTGTTCGCAGATCTCTTACACTAACTTGCTCTCTTAGGAGAGTCGCCAGCACTTGCTGAACCTGACCAACAGTCATTAATCCAGGCACTAATTCCTCCACAACCTTCGGAGATTCCTTGGCCACGTTATCTAAGAGTTGTTGAACTTCTTGTCGACCTAAGAGCTCATGCGCATGGGCTCTAATTAATTCAGTAATATGTGTAGCAATTACTGTAGAGTGATCTACTACAGTATAACCAGCAATCTGAGCCTTATCTTTATCGTTTTCAGAAATCCACAATGCATCGAGACCAAATGCAGGCTCCTTAGTCGGAATACCTTTTACTGGATTAGCGACTGAACCAGGATCCATGGCGAGTAAATATCTAGCTTTAAGATCACCAGTACCAATCTCTGTGCCTCTCAACATCATGCGATAAGTTGAAGAGCCTAAGCGTACATTATCTCTGATGTGAATGGCTGGAACTATAAAACCATAATCAGTGGCAAATTGACGACGAATAGATCTAATTCTCTCAATCAGATCACCACGACCGTCTACTAGCCCCACAAGCTCATACCCGACCTCGAGCTCTAACGTGTCTAGGTTCAACAACTTGACCACCTCTTCAGTGCTTCCAGCTGAAGGTTTTCCATCTGCACTGCCTTTTTGAGAAGCAGTTATCTCAGCGGCTTTGGCGGCCTCTGCTTTAGCTTTCGCAACTGCGCTGCGACGAATGTAGCCCATTGAACCCATAACTCCAGCTAGAGTCATAAAAGGTAAAAACGGCATACCTGGAACAATCGCAAAACCCGCACAAATAGCAGATGCTAAGAATAAAGGCTTTGCTGAAGAAGTTAATTGCCCCAAGACCTCGGAGCTTAAATCCTCGCCCGAGGCTGCTCTGGCAACAATCAGACCTGATGCCGTCGAAATTAATATCGCTGGAATCTGTGCTACTAGACCATCACCGATAGTCAGAATGGTGTAGGTTTGAGCTGCATCCATCCAGTGCATGTCTTTCTGAAATACACCGATGAAAAATCCACCGAATATATTGATAGCGGTGATAAAGATACCAGCCATGGCATCCCCGGCTACGAATTTGGCGGCACCGTCCATAGAGCCGTAAAATTCAGCCTCACGAGAGAGATCTTTTCTTCTCTTTTTTGCATCTTCTTCGTTAATCAATCCAGTATTGAGATCTGAGTCAATCGCCATCTGCTTACCAGGCATGGCATCCAAGGTGAATCTTGCAGCCACCTCGGAGATACGACCGGAACCCTTGGTAATCACCTTTAAGTT
>CAZWGK010000215.1:0-3522 GCA_964633685.1 uncultured Bdellovibrionales bacterium
TTGCAATTGGCTGTTATCAGTCTCTTATTATGGCGAATGTTGTTAATGCAGCAGGCAGCTACCTTTATAATTTATTGTTTACAGTCAACAGATCAGATGGTATTCGCCATTTAAAAAAGGGCGCAGAGTGCGTACTGATCGCCGTGACTGGGTCTCTTTTGTACGTAATAATTAATAAGATTGCTCAATCTCAGATAGCCTCACAGGACGGTTCGTTTTGGGAGTCTTATTCTCAATTAGATCTGTTTTTTAAAGATCCAGGGTTTGTCATCTCAAAAGTTTTTCAAGAGATAATCTTTTTTTACTCCGGTAGTATAGAGAAATTTGGCAGCTCTCTTTCGGTACTGGGTATCGTCTCAGTTTTGGCTTGGATTGTTTGCGTAAACCGGTTTTCAAAAAAGAGTTGGACTCAGGTGGGCATATCTCTTTTCTTGATGTTAATTATTTTAATAACACCATTTTCTCTCAATCTGTTTTCTAACGGGATGATGCCTACTCGGACTTTTGTTGGCATACCATACGTCGTATTTTTAATGATACTAATTATCATCTCGGGTTCTAGGCTTGGTTTTCAAGGCTAATGGGGATGATTTTTGATTCTTACAACTTTAATTTAATAAATAAGGGTTTAGCTGCTCTGATTTTTGGCTATTAATTTTTCACCCCACCGACTACCGGGGAGTTCAATAAAGCGGTGGGTTATCTTTGCTAGCGGCAGAAGGATGGCCAGCGTCGTAAGAGCTGATAGAATAAAACTCCAAGTATTATCCTTAAGAGTGGAATATAAAATACCCCAATATTCCGAAGGCAAATATTCCGAAGGAGCCCATAAAACTCATATGAGAATATCCGTTTGGAGCCTGTAACAATAGTCACCTAAATCTGGACTAATATGATTAGACCTTATGACCTAATTTTATTAATCTGAATTTTAGTTTAGCATTCTCGGCAGACTGAAGAGCTAGTTTTGATTGCAAGTCAAGAATCTGTCGATTTTGGGTGGATAATTCTAATGAATCGCTATATTCATCGGGCAACTTCCCTAATAGTTCATTGATTATTTTCTCTCGAAGCTCTCCGTAGATAGGAGATTCCTGCTTCATGAGCGGATCTATTTCTTTAAATTTCAAACTATTGTTTTTCAGGCCTAGAGACTGGCGAATATTAGAAGCCTCTCTCACTACGTCCTCCAACATATCCTCGTAAGCTATATCAAGACGGGGAATTTCAAAAAGACTAAAGAATAACTCCCAACGGAGACGTTCATTAATAATTATTTGGACAGCATTCAAGGCTTTATTAATATCGCAGTCACTGATTCGAAGATTGTTTATTCTCTCTTGCCCTTCGAATGAATTCCATGAGCTGGCCTTCTCGGCGATGTATAGGGATAAACCCTGTGCAACAACATCTCGACGATAGAGGTATATCCACTTCCATTTTTTAAATCCGAAGGGGAAGTTGCCGTGTTTGATAAATGGTAAAAGAAAATTGAATGGGACCTTAACGCCGAAGCTTCCGTTTGGGCCTTGCTCTTTATACGACTCTGCAAACAGGCTGTTCCAATATTCTGTTAGAGTCGTCTTGTCTTTTCCTGAGGTTGATTCAGTGACGTATTTTTGAAGATGATAATTCGAAAAAAACTCATGAGGTTGGCCTACACCTAGAGCCGCCAAAATCTGCCCAATAAAGTGTCCGCCCACTCTCGATGTTGTGGCTAGTATATATTTAGTCAGGCCGGCATAGTCCGTGCTGCCGTATGCGGAACTACAATCGTAAAAATAGGATCCTAACCTTGTACATTCATTTGAGATTTCGTGCTCGGCAAGCCTGAAAAATTTAATCAAATCACTCATTTGAGTAAGATTGTTTGGAGCACTAGGATTTTCCTGTTCGTGGGTGATCGGCATATATTCCTTATATTTTAGGCAGTTGACGCTACGCCGTATAATGCAGAGTTCTCATGCATCATGCGAGAGGATTTGTGAGATTCTAACAGTTTGGCAAAGTATTGACCAAACTGTTCAGTCTTTATCTTCCAGTCCCATTTGGTGATTTGAGTAATATTTTCCTCAGATAGTTGTGGTAATATCTCAGGGGCAAGAGCTAATACTTTCACTTTTAAAACCAATTCATCTACGCATCTTTGATCTAGGATAAATTGGCTCTGAAGTTTGCCAAATGCCTGAGGAACAATTCCAACATCTGTAGAAATGACCGGTACCCCACAGGCCATAGCCTCGAGCACAGGATTCGGAGTGCCTTCTATTTTTGAGGTGCAGACCAAAACATCTATCTGAGAGTAATAATCCCTCATTAGATGATGAGGGATAAATCGTTCCTGTCTATCAGCAAAAAATTGTTTTACCTTAAATCCCTCAGCTGTAAGCTTGTCTAATGCCGGTTTCAAAATAGTATGAACGCCCTTGAAATCCTCAATATCGGCGGACCATTTGCTGGTACCAACCCATCCTATGACAAGCTCGCGGTTTTTGACATTTTTGAACCGACCTAAGTTTATTGGATGGAATAGTTTCAAGTCCACGCCGTCTTCAATAATAGCTGAGGGAGGTGGATAATCCGTTAAATTTTTATAGATGGCATCTAGTTTCTTGGAGGAAACAGTGTATCCAGCAATCAGCTCTCTAAAAAGTTTTTTGCGGTGATTTACTTGTTCTGGCTCTAACAGCAGGTGATCGTAAACACTTGTGCTTAATATTTTAGGAGCGATAAATCTCTCATGGAACTCCTCATAGCAATTCGTGAAGCTCTCCGCTTGACTACGATAGTAGGGTGTTCCCAAAAGTTGAATATGCTCACGCCAAAAAAAATGTAAGAGAACGCAGTCTTTTGCCAGCAAGCAAACATGGTTTATGTTATCAACTATATCCATTGGAATTGTAACAAAGTTGAATTTATCACTTAGGTGTTGGTTTAACTGCCGTGCAATATTACCGAACGCCCAGTTGTCAGTGTCCAGGATAAGCGCGATGGATTTTCTTGGATCGCTTGATCTGGGGGCAATTATACTTTTGAAGTTCCTGCCTTCTGAATTTGTTTCTATTTTTGGTTGAGTATCGTCAGTGAGGCTAAGTTTAGCATGCCTTTCTGTCAACCAGTTCTCTACTGCATTGCTCCATATTTGAAACCCATGCTTATTGCTCATGTGCTCGGCAGACTTTTTGATTGTATCTTTTGCAAATCTCTGTTTTTCGTAATTTATGTCCGATCTTGTTGTTGGCTTTGGATGATCATGAACGAGCGCGCAAGTCCCAGAGGAGCCCACCTTCAGGCCTTCTTGAAATAGGCGTATCGAAAAATCCAGATCCTCAAAACCTATGAACATATTTTCATCATAACCACCTAACTTTTCAAAGGTCTTCGTCCGGAATAGGCAGCTCCCTCCGAATAAAAATGTGCTCAGAAAGCCAGGAAGATCTTCCTGTGGGTTTGTGGCTTGTTTGTAAGCGCTACGGGCACCGAGATGCGGCAGGCCATGTATTATCGAGACAGAAAGATTAC
>CAZWGK010000216.1:0-2019 GCA_964633685.1 uncultured Bdellovibrionales bacterium
CAATGACTGTGGGGAGCGACCAAAGATAGCTAACATTTTAGTGAACCATCCAACTATCATTTAGCACCTGGCGCGTTTTCAATTAAAATTGAGATCACTTGTAGGAAAGGAGGCACTAAAAAGCAGAGTAGTAGTCCAGCAAATGTACAGATAAGAGGCAAAGTCGCCTTCACAGGCATTTCAGCAATCTCCTCCTCAATCGACTCTTGATAAAATAATTGGGTCGAATCACTGAGCTCGCGCAGTGGCATTATTAAGACACCACCCTCTTTCTGAGCGACCGCAAGGTGCAAAAAGGCATGCCTTAAAGGTCTACTCTCAACATTTGAAGCCACATCTTTCAAGGCGTTCTCGAAGATCATCCCTGATTCAGTAAGGGTTGTAACTCTGCGCAAAAGAGAGGTTACTGGATCGACGTCACTGCCTTCTCCCCCAAACTTTGTAGCTGTCTTAATTGCTGGCACAATATCGAGACCGGCTTGAACAGCCATCACGATTCGCTCCATCACAATTGGCAGGAAGAAAACTAAATCGCGATTAAATTGCCTTTTAATTCTACCAACTTTTCGACGACTATAAATGGCACCCAATCCCATCGCCATTGAAACCAATATAAATAAGGTTCCAAAGGGCAGCTGATTAAAAACTCCGATCCCAAAAACTATTAGACCGACAATCACGGGAATCAGGTTATTCCAAAGGATAATCCGCTTTCGTCTCTCTGGATCAAAAACACCAGCTTTCTGCAGAGCTTCATTTTGCTCCGCTACAGTGCTTTTCTTAACTCTCTCCTCTGCCTGTGCTACAATAGTTTCTTCTGCCTCAGCGGTCAGAATATCTTTTATAAATAGCTTTTCGTCGCGTAGATCTTCCAAAACGTCTCTAGAGTTACGATTGGCACTGCGATGTATTATCTTTACACCGATAGTACCTAGAGCAATTAGCGTAAGGAGATTGAGAATGGGACTTAACATGATTACATCTCCCTTCCAGAAAGTTTTCTCATCCAGATAAATCCTACAGCGATCAAAGAGAGACCAATTATCATCACTGGAAAGCCGATAGGATGATCCCATGCTTTATGAAGAGATTCTGGATTAGCGAAATACTGAATGAACCCTATGGCAATGGTACAGGCACCGATACCCCATGAAGCTAATTTCTGCATAGCCACTGCGGACTTCACCTTACGCGCAAAAGATTGTCGCTGTCGGGTAACCTTTGCTAGTCGTTGCAAACACTCACCTAAGGCCGAACCCTCTTTACGAGCGACCCCCATCTCGGTTCTGAACATATCAATATCGCGATTGTTAATTCGAGCACCAAATCGCATTAGTGCCTGCTCCTCAGTCAATCCCGTCTCAAGATCGTGCTTAAATTGTTGAACCTCTCCGTTCATCACCGTCTCTGCGGGAAACAGTGATATAGCTTGTGACAAAGCTAGAATTGGGTCGGCACCACTTTTTACAGATGAGGCTATTGATAACAAAAGAGCACAGTAATCTTGGTCGAATAATTTTGCGCGAACACGCACCTTTCTCTTAAGAAGGAACATTTCGCCCAGCACTATTATAATCGGAATGCCGCTAATAAGCAGACTGCCGGTGAAAATCATTAAAATAATTGCTAAGACCAACCAAACCGAAATTCTTGCCAAAAGCAGGTTACGTCCCTGCTCATCCAAGCCTGCATAGCTACAAGTCTGATGGAATTTACCGAGGAAAGATGAGGTAACGATATCTAATGGAGCCACTCCAGAGCTTGCCGCGGTGGCAGTCGTAGAGTTATTACCCAAGAGAAGATTTACACGCTCTTGTTCAGACCTCGATACCAACATGCTATACCTCTAAGGATAAAACATCTGGTAAAGAACTTAGGTCAAAGCTGTAATCTAATAGAGAGTCTCGGTGGGCAGTGGCCTTAGTTGGAATTCTCCAGGCCGGTCTATTTTGTATCACCTTATATTCAAATATATCTCTCTGCCTGATCACTCCCTCTGCGACTGGACCAATCTCTTTT
>CAZWGK010000216.1:2038-3441 GCA_964633685.1 uncultured Bdellovibrionales bacterium
GTCCATAATCCGGCGAGAATTGGTAACCTTACACAAATCAAGAAAAACAATCGCTTGGATTGACTTAGCAATCTGATCGTAAACAACTTGGCGTCCAACCCCTTTTTGGGCTCTTCCTAGAAATAGCTCCAAACGAGAAATGGCTTCAGAGGCATTTCTGGCGTGAATGGTCGATAAACCGGGGTGTCCAGAAGCACAGACATCAATAAAAGCCTCAGCGGCTTCGGCATCACGCATCTCACCGAATATTATTCGATTCATTGCCATACGCATACCCGCTCGAATACACTCAGCCGGAGAAACTCGACCCGCACCGTCGGTGTTTGCATCTCTGGTATAGACATACCGGACGTGTGGATGCTCAAGAACTATCTCAGGAGTATCTTCGATTACTAGAATAGACTCAGCGGCTGGCAAGCTTGAGGCCAGCGCACGTATTAGAGTTGTTTTTCCTGTACCTACCTCACCAACAACAAGCACAGTTTGCCCAGAGGAGACCAATCCCCGTAGATATTTAAATACCTCTTTTGGTGCCAGACCAAAGCCTTCTAGGTCCTCCAATGCTACCGATGGAAATCTATTAATACGAATGGTTAAATAAGGACCAGATTCACAAAGACACTTGTGAACAACATGAATTCTGGCGTAACTGCCAATCATGCCGTCAGCAATAGGCTTGGCAGTGGAATAAGTTACGCCGGCTCGTTGTAGCAGTCGTTCAACAAATGCCTCATAGCTCTCTGCATCCGGGAACGAGAGATCGGTTGATAAATTTCGGCGCCCCTGCTGAACATCAATTTTTGAAAAATTGCTGACAATAATATCCGATGTTCTTGGGTCATCAATTAACTCCTGCAGAATACCAAACTCTCTCTGGCTTCGCTCAAGGTTTACTAAGACCTCATCACGCTCAACAGAGGTGAGCTCAAATCCCAAACGACGAGAGATTCTTTCGGTAAGCTCCTTAAGTTCATTAGAACTTAACTCCTCAGTTCGCTCGATCGCAATAACTCCTATCTCACGTTGGACCTCTCGCAGAATATGCAACAGTGCGGGTGATAAGTTTTTGAGCTGAGCCCCTTGCTGAGACGAAATTTTACCAGAGTTTATACCTCCAATAGCTTTAGGAGTGAGTATCTGGTCGTTAATTACCGCTAAATCTAGCCTTTTCATCGCCCTCTCCTGCAGCAAAAAAACCATCTGGTGTTACTTCAGTCGGAATCCATCGCCCCTCAGATAGAGCAAATTTCTTTTCCGAACCATTCTCTTTCACAGAGACATAACCGTTAAAGTCATTTCCTGAATTTTTTACAATCTTACTGCGGCCACGGAGCTCTTCCGAAGAGTAAGTCGTATCGAGCCATCTATCACCGTCAGAGGATCCTCTTAACGCAAACGAGATT
>CAZWGK010000217.1:0-3435 GCA_964633685.1 uncultured Bdellovibrionales bacterium
CGTCAAAGTTCTAAAAGATAGCTCTGCCTCGCTTTTTGGTTTTCTACCCTCAAAAATATTAGGTATATCACCACCTCCTACTTTTGATTCCTCGATGCCATTAGGGCCCCAGTCTCCTAATTTTGTGGATTTTTCGAAGTAAGATGTTTGATTTCTGCATTAGATATAATTCGATATTTTCCGGCACTCTCAAAGTTTTCGTTAGACATTTTCGAGGCGCCTAATAACTAACATGCTAATTTTATTAGCTAATTATCTTTCAAAAAGCACCAGCTCTTAGAGCAAATTCATTCTTATTAGAAAAAAAGCACATTCATCGACCCTTACTTAATAACCATTAAAAGTGTCGTGAGGTTTTTGTCATGTTAAGGTTTCAAAACTTATTTCCCGTTGCCTGCATTATTAGCTTAGCTTGGATTATCGGCTCCCCGATATCGATTAAGCATCGTCAATCCTATACCTCCGCTGAACACGACCCAATTTATCAAGACGATTATAAAGGGAACTCTGACGAGTACGATATTCCCTTCGAGGTTACAGATGAACAAAAAGAAGAGGCTCGAAAATGTTTTCAAAAATACATAAATGTTAACTATCAAGATGCTGACTCACTAGAAAAGGTAGTCGACAAAATCTTAAGTCAGTTCGACACAAGTAATCCTCAAGATGGTTTAGATAAGGATGAGATTAAAGTTATCGTCGAAGCCATCGGCATAGATACCTGGTTCCCCGGAGAGTGGGCAAAAGGAATACTCGAAGAAGGAGACAAAGACGGTGATAAAAAATTATCTCGGCAAGAGGGAATTGACCTGCTAAAGGCAATGAAGGTTGAACCCCCTCCTCCGCCCACTCCACAACCCTCTTAATAGCGCACATCTATTATTGGTCTACAAAAAATTACTACTATAAAATCTGGATTGGCAGAACCTTCGGGCGGATCTATTATGAGCAAAGGGGCGTTTCATGGGCTGTTCGCCTTAGAAAAAATAAGTTTGGGAGCAAATTAATGTCTAGAGAAAACAAAGCGAAGGTAGTCTGTGCACTATCTTCAGGCATATCTTTCTTGTTCTCCGTGTACCTCTGGTTCAATGGAATGAAAGAAGAGGGGTTATTTGTAGGGTTATGGGTACCTTCAATACTAGCCAGTGGGATTCTTCTTCTAATGCCAACCAGGAGCAAGAATGGATAATATAATATTCATCGTTGGTGCTGTGATAAGCGTTGCTTGGGGAGCAATGGTTGCTCTTATGCTTTACGGTTCTGACGACAGTTCAAAAAAATAAATAGATAACTGTAGCATCTCTGATGATATTCGTATTATGGTGTCGGAGTGGTTCCGATACTATGCGTCAGAGATCTTACAAAAATATTCGGTAATTTTACAGCCGTCAATAACGCCTGCTTTGAACTGAATCAAGGCGAGGTCCTAGGTCTTCTTGGTCAGAATGGAGCTGGCAAAACTACCACTATTCAGATGCTTCTAGGGGTTCTTACACCAACCTCCGGAGAAATTTCTTATTTTGGCCAATCTTTAAAAGACAATCTATCAACTATTCAAGAGCAGATTAATTTTTCATCGGCTTACACAAATTTGCCCTATAATTTACGGGTATCAGACTGCCTCCATTATATTAGTTACTTCTATAAAATTAAGAACCGACCACAGCGTATCCAGGAAATTATCCAGCAGTTCGAACTTGACAAGCTACTGAGAAGGCGAATTGCGGATCTCTCTTCGGGAGAGCAAACTCGATTGAATATAGCAAAAGCTTTTATCAACAGACCCAAGATTGTATTACTTGATGAACCAACTGCGAGCCTAGATCCTGAAAATGCTCGTATAATTAAAAACTTTATTCTTGAGCAACAGCAACAAGAGGGGCTCTCAGTGATTTTCACAAGCCATAACATGAATGATGTTGAAGAGGTTTGTGACCGAGTAATATTTATAGAGGACGGCAAAATCACCTGGAATGATACCCCTTACAATCTTGCCAGGAGGCTTGATCTAAGCACTGTTTCATTGATGTTAGACAACCCATCAGATGCTCTACATAAGATTCTCTCTACTCACGGCATCAAGTGGGAGGCAAACGGGGCTGAGATTTCTTTTAAGACTCAAGAGTCGATTGTGCCAAAGCTCATCCAACTTTTAATGGCTGAGCAGATATCGTTTCATGGATTAACCATCAATCGAGCCTCTCTTGAAGAGTACTTTTTTAAAGATAACAGCAGGACCAAAACAGATGTTTCATAGAATCTACGGTATGATTCTTAGGTATTGGTACGCCACTATCCGAAGTTGGGATAGAATGACTGATTTTATCTACTGGCCAATTATAGATCTATCTCTATGGGGAGTAACGGGAGCGTATATAGAGGCATCAAGTAACGGAGAATTAAAAGTTCTTCCCTCTCTAATCTGTGGAATTATCATGTGGTACTCTATCTATCGGACCCAAGGAGATATCTCGATCAGCCTTCTTGAGGAACTCTGGAATAAAAACCTAATAAATATATTCTCCAGCCCGATTACACTTTTGGAGCAATGGTTAGCGCTAGTAATATATAGCTTCGCAAAGCTACTAGCTGCGACAGCCGTTGCATCTTTTTTTGCTTACATTCTTTATGGATTTAATATTTTAATTTTAGGCTGGTATCTCATTCCCTTCATTCTGCTCCTAACAATTTTTGGTTGGACAGTGGGAATATTTGTTAGTGGCCTTTTATTTAGATATTCAACAAAGATCCAGAGTGTCGCCTGGACATTAATCTGGCTATTCGCACCATTCTCACTGGTGTACTTCCCACGCGAGATCCTTTCTGGCTGGGGGGAAACGATATCCCTTCTGATTCCTAGTAGTTATGTTTTTGAGGAGATGAGATCGGTTCTCAATACAGGCAAAGTCAATTGGCTTAACTTGCAGATTAGTTTAGGCATGAGCCTTTTCTACCTAAGCTTAGCGGCTGTATATTTTCGAAGATCTTTTCTGGTTTCGCTCCAAAGAGGATTGGTAAAACTTTTCTAGTTACTTAATGCCAACTATACAAAAAAAATTATTTTTACGATTGGGTGTTATTTTTAAAAACACGGCCTACCTTGCTTTTCCTCCTCTTTTGAGTGCTCTAATCCCAATACTGATTATCAAATATCACACCGTATCCTGGTGGGGGCATATAGTTGAATTGAATTTAATAGCAACAATCGTCAATGTAATACTGGCTTGGGGAAATAAAGATTATTTGGTTAAGGAATTCAGTGCTGCTCCAGCGAGAATTATTGATAATTGGGCTCAGCTCACCACCATCAGAGCAACTTTTCTGCTTCTACCAACAGTTGCACTATTAAGTTTTCTCTTTGCTCCATTTACTGCTCTAAACGTGACAATCTGGATTATCTGTCGGTTTATTACTCAGGCATTTGAGCCAGTTATT
>CAZWGK010000218.1:0-3402 GCA_964633685.1 uncultured Bdellovibrionales bacterium
AGATTCCTTGGCACGTTCACCTCAAAGCTGTAAATGTCTCCTCGGTTACCTCTGAATCGCATACCTTCCGTGGTGGCGAAGAGGGACCTTGGAACAAGCGTGCCAGAGAGCAAGCTCTCTTTGTGCAAGTGGCCCTCGAATGGATCCAAGCCAATCAAATCAAAGTTGTTGTCCGCGAGGTCAACGGCAAGATGGAGGCAATGGTTTCTGAAGAGGACTGGGAAACTCCCGCTGGCAAGTCACCAACAGACGAGGTTCGCCATATTCTGAAGACCGGTCCGTATTGGCCTGCTGTGTTGATGAACACCGGGACAATCAAGCGGAATCGGACGCTCGGCGAAGTCAAGGTTGGCAACTTCACCTATGCAGGCTTTCCTCTCAAGGGAAAATCTGAAAGACAGACGTTGTCTGCCCCACTCTGGGTCGCTCTGACTACCACTGTTATCCCTGCCGGTAAGGTTGTGGAAGACAAGTGGCAAGCACCGACCTATGAAGAAGCGATGGTTTTTGGATTCCGCAAGGCAAACCCCTTGGCGCAAGCTGAGATGGCAACCCCTGCGGCAATCAAAGAGCCCCCGCCTGCTACTTCACCGAAGCCGCAAGAGGAGATCCCCAATCCTCCTGCGAAGACGGCAGCTGATACAAAGTTGGCCGAGACCCAAGCGCAACTTGCTGCGGTCGAAGCCAAACTGCGAGAGTTCGAAGCTAAACTGGCAGAAGCTCAAAAGCCTAAGCCTGTGGAAGTGACGCCGGAGCCCAAGGTCGAACCGACCCCAACTCCTGCTGCCGCTCCTCAGCCCAAGCAAGAACAGCCAAAGCCTGTTGAAGCTAAGACCCAAGTCAAGCCGGAGCCCAAGGTCGAACCGACCCCAACTCCAGCCCAGACTGAAAAAGAGTCTCTCGCATCAACCTACACTGCTCTCGGAGTGATGCTGGCGCTCGGAATCCTAGGCTTGATTCTCTTCCAGCGCTAGAAAGTTCGGGGTAGGTTCAACTGTTAACACAAAGCTCTAATCTACAAGATTAGCAGCTTAAAGGTTTACCTTGGTCCTACCCCGGACACTTTTTGTCCCAATATATTTTTAGAAGATAAAATAATTACTCTGAACTTTAAGCGAAAACCCCTAATCCAGATGTGCCACCTTTTAGACCGACCAGTGCCTCTACGGCTCTCTCAGGATGAGGCATTAAACCGACCACATTACCTTTGACGCTACAAATTCCGGCGATAGAATTTAGAGAGCCGTTCGGGTTAGTCTCTCTATTGTTATCGGCCCTTTGACCAGCGGCATCACAATAACGAAAAACTACTTGGCCATTCCCCTCTAGAGAACTCAACGTGTCACTATCACAAAAATAGTTCCCCTCTCCGTGAGCTATTGGGCATGTGACGATCGCACCCTTTTGAAATCGCTTGGCAAAGGGGGTCCCGTTATTCTCTACTTTAATAGATACAAATCTCGATAAAAATTTCATCTCAATATTTCTGAGTAGTACGCCTGGCAACAATCCGCACTCGCACAGAATTTGAAAGCCGTTGCAAATTCCTATTACTGCTCCGCCATCATCAGCAAATTTTTTGACCGACTCCATTACCGGAGAAACTCTAGCTAATGCTCCGGTCCTTAAATAATCACCGAATGAAAATCCCCCTGGAATAACGACAACGTCTGGCTTTTTTAAATCCCTTTCAGTGTGCCAAACCACCGATACCTCACCCTCTAAGAGCGATCCATACAGATGCTCAACGTCGTGATCACAATTAGACCCTGGAAACCTAATAACTGTCGCCTTCATGATGTCTTCCCTCTTTACTGAGCTCTTATCTCATACGACTCAATTACGGTATTAGTCAGCAACTTCTCGCACATCTGTTTAACCCGTTCTTTCGCCTTTGTAGCATCTGCCTCGCCCACCTCAAACTCAATGAGCTTCCCTACTCTTACATCTGCGACCTCTCCAAATCCGATCTCATGCAGCCCCTTTTCTACGGCCTTACCCTGAACATCCAAAACTCCGGATTTTAATCTCACAAATACCTGCATCTTCATAAAGATTCCTCCGCATCCTTGATTGCTCTATTAAAAATGTAATCTACCTGACGAAAGTGAGCTGAGTCATCAAATAACTTACCCAACTCACCAGCTTTAAATTTGCTTGAAATCTCACCATCCCCCTGAGCCAACTCAGGAAAGCTAACGCCTTTCTCCCAAGCCTCCATTGCGCGTGCCTGAACTAATCTATAAGCATCCTCTCTGGTAACTCCTTTATCTACTAGTGCGACCAGTAGAGTTCCAGAATGAAACAATCCATGACACGAGTCTAAATTTCTCTTCATCTGTTCAGGATAAACCACTAAATTTTTCACAAGGCCTGTAAATCGACGCAGCATGAAATCCATACAAATGCAGGCATCAGGTGTAATCACACGCTCGACCGAAGAATGCGATATGTCTCGTTCGTGCCAAAGCGGAATATTCTCCAAAGCTGGATTAATATAACTTCTCAACAGGCGAGCTAATCCAGTTAAGTTCTCCGATAGAACTGGATTCCTCTTGTGCGGCATGGCAGACGAGCCCTTCTGGCCCTTAGAGAAAAACTCCTCAGCTTCACGCACCTCAGACCGCTGAAGATGGCGCACTTCGGTCACAAAACGCTCTATCGAGCTACCTAGTATTCCCAGTGCCGTAAAAAAAGCTGCATGCCTATCACGTGGCACAATCTGAGTGGAGACTGAATCAATGCCCAATCCCAATTTAGACATCACGAATGTCTCAATTGATGGCGGTAGTTGAGCAAAAGTACCAACAGGCCCCGAAATCTTACCAACACAACACTCCTTCAGCGCTGCCACTAGTCTGGCTCGACCACGAGCAATTTCAGAATACCAGCCGATCAACTTTAATCCGAAAGTGGTAGGCTCAGCATGAATTCCGTGACTTCGACCAATACACGGAGTGAGCTTAAATTCTTGTGCTTTAGCTTTGACTACAGCCAAAAGCTCATCAATATGCTTTAAAATTAACGCCCCGGAACGTTTCAATTGTACAGCGTATGTTGTGTCTAGAAGATCATTTGAGGTCATGCCTCGGTGAAGAAACCGACATAGCGGACCAACATGTTCAGCCACATTTGTTAGGAAAGCTATGACGTCGTGCTTAACCTCCGCCTCTATCTCTAGGACTCTTTTGGTCTCAAATTTCGCTTTACTTCGAACCGCCTCTAGAGACTCTTTTGGAGCTAAGCCCTCCACTACCATCTGCTCAAGAGCCAAAGTCTCTACTTCGAGCCATATTGCTAATCTTGAGTCATCGCTCCATATCTGGGCCATCTCTTGATTGGTATACCGTGGAATCATCTCTTTTATCCTATCTTAAGCACCTACCGCTAATTTTGTTGCTG
>CAZWGK010000219.1:0-3394 GCA_964633685.1 uncultured Bdellovibrionales bacterium
ATAAATCGAATGGGAAATCCAAATATCGGGGCCGATGCTGCGAAGATAAATATAGAAAATACTAGAGCACGGTGCTCGGATCTCCCTCCACTCGGACTTAATATCGGTAAAACCACAGCCACACCTATTGAAGATGCCCCAAAAGATTGCGCTTATACCCTTAAAACTTTAGGAGCGGTGGTTGATTATATAATCATCAACGTCTCCTGCCCCAATGTTGCGGAGTATTCAAAGCTCCAAGAGAAGTCGGCTCTGACAGCTTTATTATCAGAACTAAACGCCGCAAATGCTCACAATCGGCCCATATTTGTGAAGCTCTCACCCGACCTCGCCGGCAGCCAAGGCGATGATGCAATTGAGGTATGCTTGGAGCAGAAAGTCGCGGGCATTATTGCTACCAATACAACTCTATCACGGGATGGATTGCCACCTGGCGCACCCACTCTCGGTGGCATGAGCGGTGCGACTCTGTATCCAAAATCTCTAGCGACAGTAAAGACCTTAGCGGCTAAGCTGCAAGGCCGACTGCCGATTATCGGTGTGGGCGGCATAGCCTCCGCCGCACATGTTAAAGAGATGTTAGCGGCAGGTGCCTCACTAGTAGAGCTTTATACGGCGTTGGTTTACGAAGGGCCTGGATTGTTGAAGAAAATCAAACTGGAACTACTGGCCGTCAAATAGGAATTTCCCCTATAAAAGTCCAGAAAATACTCATTATTAGACTCTTTTGTTACCCGTAAATTATAGAGCCTAATAACCTTAGTTGAATCGGTTTAATTCTCAAGGCGGATTTTATGAGGTTATTTAGATCATCTTTTTTCATTCTATTTTCTTTTCTTGCTCTCACCACTACCCCTAAGAAAGCAGAGGCTCAAGCGAAATTAGATCCGGTCCTTGTCCAGTTTTATGTTGAAAGACAGACAGAAATACTAACAAATAACCTCTACATGACTGCGAAATTAAGAGGTAAAGACTTTGATGAAAAGGCTGAGTCTAAAATGGAATGCTTAATTTTAGCGGCAATTATCCAAGAGCGAGAGCTTGCCACCAACAATAATTTTATTCCTGAACAGACTGAGGCTATGAGAATTGTATTTGAAAAATTCTGTGCGCCATTCCTGGAGACGGGCGAATTTCAGGATTTTTCGAGTAGCGCATCCGCCAAATAGCAAAGAAATTACCCCCTATTTAAAGACATCAAAATCGCGGTGTCAGGCGGATTCTGATAATAACCGGGACGTGCGCCTACCCTTAAAAATCCAAGCGCTTCATAAAGAGAGACTGCGGCTAAATTCTGACTCCGCACCTCAAGGTGCACAATAGTTACTGATTTGGGCAGAGCAGTAAGACCGCAACTTAGAATTTGATTAGCGAATCCTCGTCGCCTAAAATCTGGAGAGACTCCTATTTCGATAATCTCTGCTTCATCCAAAACAACTCTAAAGACTAAGAATGCCACCAACTCCTGCCCTAACCAGCCACCAAAGGAGATCTCCATAGAGTTTCTAAGGGTCGCCTCGGTCTGAGCACGACTCCAAGGATTCGCATTAGTTTTCTGTTGGAGAGAAAAAAGAAAATCGACGTGCGCCAGTTGGAGCACGTCGATTCTTAGTTGGTCCTTCGTATCAGGACTCAAGCAATTAAGCTAAAGCGGCCTTTGCCTGAGCAGCAACAGCAGCGAAAGCAGTTGGATGATTTACAGCCAACTCAGCTAGAGACTTCCTATCAAGCTCTATCTTAACAGCCTTCAATCCTCTGATTAAACGGCTGTAGCTCAATCCGTTCAGACGAGCAGCGGCGTTAATTCTGATGATCCAGATGCCACGGAAATCTCTCTTCTTAGCGCGACGATCTCTAAAGGCATACTTCAAAGCCTTTTGGAGGCTTCGTTCTGCCAATTTAAAGCTCGACTTCCGACGTCCACGGAATCCTTCAGTTTGCTTTAGGATCCTACCTCTACTACGACGTCTAGCAAATCCACGTTTAACTCTCATAATTACCTCTCAGAGAAATTTATCTCAAAACTAAATTAGATACTGCGTGAATAAGGAAGCACCCTGCGCACGTTCACGATATCACTGTCGTTAACAGTTACAATCTTGCGAAGGTTGCGGGTTCTCTTAGAACGCTTCTTTCCGGTGTTGTGACGCTTACCAGCTTGTCCAGCTTTCACGCGACCACTGCCCATCACACGGTAACGTTTAGCAGCGGCTTTCTTTGTCTTAACTTTCATAAAAATTCCAAAAATGTCGAAGTGTTCGACTCTTAACAAATTTTGAAGACCAGTAGTGTACACATAGTTGGGCTTCTTGCCAAATCCGGCACCCAAATATATGGCCATTAGACCCTCTGGTAGGCGCGACAGGATTCGAACCAGTGACCTCTTGCCTGTCAAGCAAGCGCTCTAACCAACTGAGCTACGCGCCTACATAATCGAAAAAGCTCGCCTTTGGTACCAAAACCCCTAAGGACTGTCAATACTTAGCCCGAAATATGCCGTAGCAGGTGCCAGGTTCTTTTTTCGGGGGATTGGGAAGTTTTTACTTGCTAATACCCTGAAACCCCCTACTATTTCCCTCCAGCGACGGTAAAGGTAAAAAGACCTTATTAGGGCATCTCAAAACCCGCTTTTATTTCAAGGAGTTTATGACCTCGATTATTCCAAACAGAGTACTCGGTAACCTAAGAGAAGAATTAGGCAAAGTGATTGTCGGACAAGATTATTTAATAGAGAGATTATTCATTGCGTTACTAGTTCGAGGGCACGTACTACTTGAGGGCGTACCAGGTCTCGCCAAAACTAGAACCCTATCCGCCCTAACCAAAGCAATAGATGCCAAAATGGGCAGAATTCAATTTACCCCCGATCTCCTCCCATCCGATCTGATAGGCACTGAGGTCTACCGCCCCCAATCGGGTGAGTTTGTCACTAGACAAGGGCCGATATTCACCAACCTCCTCCTCGCAGACGAAATAAACAGAAGTCCTGCCAAGGTTCAATCAGCGCTTCTGCAGGCGATGCAAGAGCGAGAAGTTACTATCGGTGAAGAGACTTTCAAATTACCTGAGCCATTCCTTGTTCTAGCCACTCAAAATCCTCTAGAGCAAGAAGGTACATATCAACTTCCAGAGGCTCAAGTAGATCGATTTATAATGAAGGTAATTGTTAACTACCCCTCTTTTAATGAAGAGTTGGGAATTTTAAAAATGGTAGCAGATAATTTTGCCAACCAAGATCCGATATCCTCAATAAACAAAGTTGTGTCATTAGATGAACTCGCTGGGCTTAGAGAAGAGATGGCGAATCTTTACGTTGATCCAAAAATTGACAAATACATAGTTTCAATAATTCAAGCCACCAGAAAACCTGATTCTTTTGGCCTTAAAGACATGA
>CAZWGK010000220.1:0-3342 GCA_964633685.1 uncultured Bdellovibrionales bacterium
CTGGACTTGTAGAGCCAGTCATAAATTGAGAGACCAAAATTGGCTTGGAACCCGCTATTACGTGGGCATCAGTGATAGGGCCGAGCTCCAGATACTGACCGCGATTAATAGTGCCCTGAGAAGCCCCGTCAAGAGTAATTACGTTGTTATCTTCAGCGGATACTACTCGGTAAATTGATCCCGAATCGCGATTGGCCAAATTGACGGCAATTACAGAGTTGCCCCAGGTGGCAACTGGTTGCGACTGCTCATAGATTTGATCGCAGTAGGCAGTGCCCATAGGAACCTGAGTACAATAATTTCCGTTGGTCACACTCACAGGTTTGTCTGAGGTAACAATAGTTCCAGACAATCCTCCGGTGATATTGGAACCGACAGTAATCATGTATCCCTCACCGCGATTAAGGACAATGTCGAAAGGCACACCTGCTAATTGCCCACCGCCTAAATTATTTGAAGGAGTAATGGTAACAGTAGTATTATCAAACGCAGCGGTAATCGAAGCCTCTGCGCTGCCAAAGGCTTCAGTGTAAGTGTTAAGAACGTACTCATTGTTTAGGGCATCAAGGGGCAACGCCAAGGCAGCATCAGAGCTGTAAGGGGCACGATCAACCGTGTAAGCTACGAATTCAGAAGGTGCTGATAGCCGGAATGAATTATTGGTAATAACCGCATTCGGCCAAGCTTGAGCGGCATCTGAGGGCAACGAAACTATTGTTATAGATCCGGGATTAACTGCCACAGAAGATGTAAAGGTCGGGGCATTAACGGGATATTCCACTGTTACGGTGGTCGATACCGAACTTGTTAAATGAACTTCAACATTCGGGGTAGTGTAATTCGGCAACACCGAGAGAATGAACTCGTTACCAGCGTTATCGAGATCTGCAAATGCAGCGCTATGCGATAGCAGCACAGATATCGGAACAATCACACAAAGTATATTTATTTTTTTTAACATGATGACACCTTATAAGGGGAGGGTTTGACAAGGCTATCTCTACTCCTCCACTCTGAGATACTCAATAAAATTTAGAAATTTATTTTTCAAACTCATAAAATCTGACAGAGTTGAGAGGGTGAAGCCTTTTGCTAGCTAATCGGATTTATTAAAACTTTCTTTATCCGTATGCCTCAATTTCGATTTGAGGACTCAAACAAGTTTTACAAATTTCAGTTCTATTAGTTCTGTTTTCACTGGCTTGCTTCGAGCGCGGATTACTCTACAGCCGAGAGTGCCACAAACTTTGAGGCGCATCAGATAAACTTTTCCGTTACCACCTTGCCTAACAACTAATGATGGGAATCCAGTTCTTTCAATATTATTTCCGATAGTACTGACTATTTCGGGGGTTTTCCCAGCTAATTTTAAGGCGAGATCAACCATGGGGTGGGTGCGAATAGAAAACAGAGCTTGGCAGTAAAATGCCAGGAACAATCCCAGGAAACTCAGTAGTGTTAATTTAAAAACTTTTGGGAATTCCATAATAAATCCGATAATATTTGGGCAAATTTAATCATCTTATGTTGGCCGGACGATTTTCAAGTATGAGATCGTTTGCTAACTGAACATGCTCAAAGCGCAAAATTTTAGATCCGGAGATATTATAAAATTCACACTCAATAGCTTTACAAAAATCGGAGAGCAAATTCTGACGTAGGGTCAAAGATTCTGGGCTAGAATTATCCATCAAGACCAAAATATCAGCCTTAAAAGAGTTGAGAATATTTTTTAATTGGGCGGAAGATGCCGCTTTAGCGATAGAGGATAACTCTTCAGTTGTGGCATCCCGATATCTGGCAAAATAATCTCGAGGAGATATCATATTCTCGGTCATCGCCAAGAAATTATAAAAGTAAACGGGTTTATCCGTAAAATTGAATGTTACCACATTTTTTTGGCTCTTAAGCAGAAACTCTTTATAGGGTATTGCAAGAACTTCGTGACCTGGAGTGTATTCCAAAATTTCATTAAGTTTTTGATTAAATTGTTTTGTGTACAAAAACAGCGAAACGGAGACAAAAGCAATCATGGCAGCGCTCACCAAGAGTGAGTTGAGCCTTGAAAATCGCTCAAACAAAGCGCGAATACCGAGACCAAATAGAATCCAAATAAATGGGGCTATGGTCAAAATGAATCGTAGGCCTCGCTCTGCTAATAGAGCATGGATTATGATTGTGCAAATTATCGAGAAAGAGGCAACGCGCGACACCAAAGATTTATTTTTTATACCACCAAAAATGGCGATGGCGACTACAAGAGAGCCGTAGAGTGGATTCAAAAACATCTCTGTAACAATCAGCTTAGGATACTGGAGTAAGAAATTGGGGCCAATCGCCCAACCTCTTGCCGGATATTCAAAAATGTAAGCCCGAATTGCGGCACTATCAGCGATGACATACCAGGCCGAAAACCCAGCTAATGAAATTAACCCAATCTTCACTAAAGTCCAGAAAGAGGCCCGAGCCTGTTGCCAATCGCTGCATAACGAAAATACTCCCAGCACAAGACCAGGGACCACAGTTGCCGGAAGCGTATACTTAGTAAGAAACAGGGCAATTATTACCAATCCCACGCAGATTGTATTAGAGGGCCGCGCCAAATCCTCCACACTCCTCAAACCCGCGAGCAAAAACCCCATGACCGCCGTCACCACCAACCCCATCGGCTCCAGCATACACACCACCCCCCCCACCCCCGCAAACCCCGCACTCCATATTATCTCAGAGACCGCGATATTTAAGGTTCTGGGTCTGATGCTAACGCGAGTTAGTGCTCTAAAAGTGAACCACATGGAGATGGCCAAGAGGATCAAACCAGGTATTCGAGCGGTAGTGGTACTCACCCCCCCTACCAAATACGAAATTACAATCGGGAGCTTCCCTAGTGGAGGATAAAAAGATTGAGCCAAAATCGCATTCCAAAACCCGCCTAAACTACCCTTAGCAATCTCCCAGTAGATCTCATACCCCCCCACCGCATGCAAAAACTCATCTGTATCCATTTTTCTTCTCAGAGACCGCGATATTTAGAGTTATCTGTATGAATTAATAAAATTAAAAATTTTGTTTAGGATGGTACCCCCGGCAAGATTCGAACATGCGACCCCCGCTTTAGGAAAGCGGTGCTCTATCCATCTGAGCTACGAGGGCATAAGTTAAATGGTTACCTAACACTGTTCAGAAGTCAATACAAACAACTGATTATGTTCAGAAATTGCCTCCCACAAGTTGCCTTATTTCCCTACTATGTCAACAAACACTGCATCTACTCAATTAGACGAGGGGACACCCACGGCTTATAAGTCCCTGGGGGGAACTCAACATTAGTGTCTCCAGTCC
>CAZWGK010000221.1:0-3336 GCA_964633685.1 uncultured Bdellovibrionales bacterium
TCGCAGTTAGAAATTGATAAATTTTTGGAAAAAATATGAGCTCCTGCGATTGTACACAAGAAGCCCAAGATGCAAAAAAATGGTTTATGACAGCTCTCTTTTTAGCTGTTTGCTTGGTCTTCGGCCTATTTAATATCGACAAAATGTTGTCTGACCCGTCAGGTGAGCTTAAGCATGCAGCTGAGATGAAGCGTTTAAGAGTTGCAGCAACTCATCTACCAACTGGCGTTTCTGATGAGAGACAGCTATCTCTTTCCGCTCAAACTAAGAACTAATGGGCGCTACTGAGCTCCTTTAGCGTGCTGAGAACTATAATCAACAAAGTACTTGATTTCGAGGTTGCGCTAACTTCTTCGCTTAATCGCGAGCTGAAGATCAACATAGTACTAGCCCGAACACGCAAGTTTCCTTATTGGAGGAGGGGGCACATTTTAATACTGCAAGATGCGCTTTCGGCCAAGAACATCGGAGCTGCTTATGGGGCAGCTCAGTGTATATCCTCTCTATCGCGAGGTGATTGGCAGAAGGCTGAGGCGAGCCATCTTTTGTCGAGAGTATTTCTTGCAGCTGGTGATGTCGCCCGAGCCTACCAACTCATCAAAGATTTCAAATCAGAATATGCAGAGTGTGCTGCCTTTCAGGAAGACCTTGCGGCATGTCTAATGGCTATGGAGAAGGACCAAGAGGCCCAAAAAATATTGGTTAATCTCGGAAGAGAAAAGCTCTCCCCAGAGGGCAGAGCCGTCCTGTCTTATTTGGATAAGAAACTATCTGATAAGCTTTACAATTAAGTGTCTTCTTAATTGGTAAGATCTTTTGAATTATCAACCTTAATCCAGATCTCATTTTCGTGGGCAAAAGAGGCTAGTTTGATGTCTCTCTCAACTCCGATAAAGAACTCGACTTGACCGTTTCCACGCTCAGGATTTACCAGGGTGATTCCTCTAAAATCTTGAGGCGGAAAATGTGGAAGAGTTAGGTTTTCATCAGCAAAAATAGTTCCTGGAAGAGCCAAGCGATATGCTCTCTGGCCGGTACGACTCAAAGTGTAAGGAGTTCTTTGTGAGAGGGATATCTTAATCATCATAACTTGTGAGCTAGGATCTCTCTCGAAGGCAATCTTATTAACTGCAGGAGTTCCCATAACCTGACGGTTGGAATCTATTGTTGCAGAGAGTGCCGCTGCTTGAGAATTGTTCAACACCTCTTTCGGAGTCTCAATCAAGGTCTTGGAATCCAATCGAGCTTTAGGGGCTTCGATTGTCTCCTGGTTAGAGTGAAGCTTAGCTGGGCTCAGCTCAGAGAGTGGGGCAGTTGCAATTCCGTTAGTAGCGGCATTTGGTTGAGGGACCGCTATTGCTGGAGAGCCGGTTTTGGCCGCAGAATTCTTTATTGCAATCTCTCTTTGAGACTCAATCGCTGCCTGATTTGCTGTATTGATTCCCTCTTGTTTAGCTAGAGGAGCAGTAAGAGCTGCGGTAGTCTCAGCTTTTGAGGGGAGAGCGGCAATATTTTGAGCGGAGGTATTTTTAGTTTGAGCCAGGTTGGTGTTGGCCGTGGTAGCGGTAGAGTTAATGTTCTGTGAGTTAGCATTTGCAAGAGTTGTTGATGATGTGCTTCCAGAGAAGGTTAGCGTAATCGCTTTACCATCGTTAGAGAGAGCGTATTCTGGGAAATTTTGATCGTTTAAATCAAACACCAATCGGGTGTTGTTTGGATGTCTTCCAACTCGAACTGATTTTAAAGGGTCGGAGCTGGAGAGATTGATTGTCTTATTGTTGTTTGTACTGAGGCCTGGCAAGTCGATAACCAAACGAGCAGGATTTTCTAGTTTCATTACATTTGGAGCAGCGGACTTGGGGAGGTTGACTTTAAGCTCTTTTGGGCTAGTGCCATTCTCAATCAGGGAGAGCTTCAATCCTTCGTGCGAACCGATGTTTTTCTCATCAGCGAACGAAGTTGCTGATGTTAAATTAGCCAAAATGAAGCCAACAACTAACAAAGAGCGCTTAAGCATACTTATCCTCTCCGAGAGAACTGGAATAAAATTTTAGAGACGGAAGTATACTATTTTAGGTAATAAGATCAATCTTTTAATAGGACCGCTGATTTTATGCGGTTTGGCTTACTAGTCGAGATTCCAGGAGAATGCTGGCTCGTCTTCCACTTCTGCTTTTGGCTTCTTTTTAACAGGGAGCTCTTCGGCTGCTTTCTTGCTGGCCTCGATTCTACCTATTAATTTTTTCTCCAGAACATTCAGGGCGACTGGGTAATCGCTAGTGATTTTGAATACCTCAGTCTTACCAAAGGCTTTGTCCACGGTTATCATTATCTCTTTGTTAGAGGAGTACTGACTGGTTGAGCCATCTGTATTTCTAGTCGACATCTGTAGTCTCTTATCAGTGATTGAAACAAACTCCAAAACCCCGCCGCCACGACTTTCTCGGAATGCTACTACCGAGTCTTTTAATAATCCGATCCATACCATGGCGTCTCGAGCAGAATTTTCTATTGAGCTGATCGCACTAGACATTTCAGAGGTCTCTCCCTCTTTGATCGATTGCACATGCCCTCTAAATAGAAGCTCTAAATCAAGGGCTTGAGAGTTGGCAGCGTAGGCAAATCGACGAGCTACCGATCGGGCAGCTAGATATTCTAGGAGGACTTTCGGTTTTAAGCTTCGCCAGGCTTTAGCCGCAGCGGTTTGAAATACTAAAGGAGCTGCAACTAAGCTAACCCAGATAAGGGCTTGAATTTTAAGAGCTATAGCTAACGTAAATCCAATTGCAATCATAATGACAGAAGTTGTCATTCCTGAGACCTGGGCTCGAGCCAGAAGTTCCAGCTTCTCTTCGGGCGGCACAATATTCCAGATTTCATTTTCTCGGATCATTTTGCTCTCAGTAGGCAAATTTTGCCCCTTAAAAAGTTAGGGATTCAGCAACTTAGCTGAATTAAATTCCACTGATAGTTTCATAAGCATAATTCGCGCCAGGACCTACTTTCCCTATGGTCTTAAGTTGGCATACCCGGCTTTAGCAACTTTCTTCTCAGTTCCTCGATTAACTATAGCTTTAAGTGAGAAAGGCTTAAAAACGATTGAGTGGGGGAAATCACCATGTTGGCTAAGGTCAAAACTAGTGCCCTGATTGGGGTGAACGGTGTGCCTGTAGATGTTGAAGTTGAAGTTCGCGGCGGAACGCCAAAATTTACAATTATTGGGCTAGGGGATAACGCAGTTAAAGAGTCCAGGGATAGAGTGGTGTCTGCCATTAGAGCGAGTGACTTCAAGATGCCCGGTGGGCCAGTTCTTGTTTCTCTGGCACCGGCAGAGAT
>CAZWGK010000222.1:0-298 GCA_964633685.1 uncultured Bdellovibrionales bacterium
ATAATCGCCGAAAGGAATCGAAACATATGCTCTTGAGGTCAGGAATCTATCCTGCGCTAGCCCTAGCAAAGGGTCGTCGATTTCTCTTAAATATAAATCATCACTTACATAACGACCATCTATATTTACAGTATAGGGAACTTCACCCTCTTTAGCCTGCCAACGATACTTTAGAAATCCACCCATTCGTTGCTCATCGAAAGTTGGATCGTACAGACCAGCTGTCTGAGTACCGCGCAAGTCACCATCTCTCAAGCTCTCATCAGAGAAGGTTAATTTGGCATCAAGATCGCTCCGC
>CAZWGK010000222.1:308-3293 GCA_964633685.1 uncultured Bdellovibrionales bacterium
GTAACGAGTTTCTGTCTCAACAAACGGCTCAATCATCATGTCAGCGTTGTCATTGACGGCCACAAAAATCGGCTGGGAGTACTCAAAACCATTCCGATTAGAGAATCCAATCTGAGGTACCAATAGTCCGCTGGCCCGCTGAAATTTAGCCGGGAAAATCATGTAAGGCGCATAGAAAACTGGCACATCGTTGCACTCAAAAAAGAAGGGCCGAGCTTTCGCATAACCCTCAACTTCTATATCGATATCCGGACTAGATATGCTCCAAGGCTTGGAACCATCAGCACATTGACAGGTGGTCATTTCGGCATCTGTTATTCGGTACTCATCATCAGACAATCTTTCTATCGTGCCACCTTCTATAGAATATCCATCGCCATCCAGCACAACAGAGGCATCAGAGAAAACTCCTGTCTCCTCAACCAAGTCAAATGTTCCCGAGCCCGCTCTTAATTCTCCTGCAGGCGAAGTTAACACCAGACCACCACTAAGTTCACCTTTGTTAGTCTTCGAGTTAAACTTACCGCTATCTCCCTGGATCTGATTTCCACCGTAGTTGATGATGACACCACCAGTTCCAATAAAATCTCCTGTCACCTGATCATAGGTCACATCTGGAGCCTTAAAATAAGTTCCGTCATTTTCTTTGACTGGATCTCGCCGAAGAATCGATTGTTGAATCGATTTGGCCCTCATCTTTGAATCTCGAAGATCCTCTTTGAACAAACTGGTTGGATTAGGTGGTTGCACCTGGCCAAAGACAGACGATCCCCAACCCATCAAGAAGATGAAGAGTGCTATAAATCTAAATTTGATATGCATGTAAAATCTCAGGCTCCAAACCCTAAGTTTCGAAGTATCTGGGCAACTTCCTCACGGAGCTGTCCCCTGGGTACTATACGATCAATCATGCCGTGTTCAAGGAGGAACTCTGATCGTTGGAACCCTTCAGGTAACTTCTGCTTAATGGTTTGCTCAATAACGCGTGGACCAGCAAACCCGATTAGGGCCTTGGGCTCCGCGATTATTATATCCCCCAGCATGGCGAAGCTAGCTGCGACACCGCCCGTTGTAGGGTCTGTTAGGATTGAAATATAAGGCAGTCTAGCCTGGCCTAGCCGCGCTAAAGCAGCGCTAACCTTCGCCATCTGCATTAGAGAGAAGATACCCTCCTGCATTCTAGCTCCACCCGAGGCTGAAATAATAATGACTGGTAGCTTCTCTTTTATAGCAGCTTCGATCATACGGGTTAATTTCTCACCTACTACCGAGCCCATGCTGCCGCCCATATAGCTAAAATCGAATACACCCAACATTAGCGGGACATTCAGAATTCGGGCTCTCCCAGTACGGACGGCCTCTATTGAACCAGAGCTCTTCTCTGAGGCCTTAATTCTATCCTTGTACTTCTTACTATCCTTAAAATTAAGGGGGTCGGTGGATCGGAGATTGATATCAAACTCTACAAATGAGTGTCTATCTACTAATAAGGGGATACGTTGATTAGCGACTAACCGAAAGTGATAGTTACATTTTGGGCAGACACCGAAGGTTCTTCGAAGCTCTTTGGTGTAGATTATTTCATCGCAATCAGGACACTTTGTCCAAACGTCGCCAGGCATCTGCAACTTATCACTTAAGGCAGCATCTGGCTTTGGGGCCTTTTCTCGTCTAAACCACGGCATGAAGAATACCTCTCTAAATACGAGCCTTTACAGGTTCTAATCAGCGCCCATTTGTAGTATAAAGCGGAACTAATTACAAGCGCCTGAAACTAAAGGAGATTTATGCCTCAGCTTTCAACTATTTTGCCCTATATCGAGAGCCTTCTAAATACTCCCCGGTTTAAAGATGCCAGCCTTAACGGGGTCCAAGTGGGCGGTTGGGATTCGCAGATAAAAACTGTCGCCTACGCCGTTGATGCCGGTCTCTCTATTATAGAGAAAGCCGTGGCTAACGAGGCAGACCTGTTGTTGGTTCACCACGGTCTATTCTGGGATAAACCTCAAGCCATCACCGGACCACTTCGGGATAAGATTGAGCTTCTGATAAAAAATCGTTGTACCCTTTACGCCTCTCACCTTCCTTTGGATGCAAGCTCTGAGGTGGGGAATGGATTTGAGTTGGCCCGGTTTTTGGGATTGAGCGAAATTACTTCCTGGGGAGAATACAACGGAACTCTCATCGGAGCGCGAGCTACCAATACTGGACTCTCTTTAACCAAGATATCAGAGAAACTGTCAAAGCTCCCTGGCGCAATCAAACCCCTGATACTTAATTTTGGAAAAGAGAAGATTAGCTCTGTGGGCATCGTGACTGGCTCAGGCTCTTTTGCTATAAGCCAGGCAGCTCGAGATGGATTAGATCTTCTAATTTCAGGAGAACCGAAACAAGAATCTTACCATCTGGCTCGCGAATTAAAACTGAATATTATATTTGCTGGCCACTATGCTACTGAAACCGTCGGCGTCGCCGCTCTTGCTAAAAAAGTAGCGGAGAGATTTGATTGTAAGGTAGTATTTATCGACGAACCTACAGGAATATAATTTTTTATGAAGTATCTCAGTGATTTTAATCTCTCCGGAAAAAAAGTTTTAGTTAGAGTAGACTTTAACGTTCCTCTCGATGATGCAAAAAAAATCACCGACGATAATCGAATCAAGCAAGCTGTCCCAACTATAAAATACATAATCGAAAAAGGCGGCAGGGCCGTATTGATGAGCCATCTCGGCAGCCCAGATGGAACTAAAGATCTTAATTGCTCTCTAGCCCCATGTGCCCAAAAATTGGGAGAATTATTGGGAAAACCAGTTGAGCTAGCCACAGATTGCGTTGGGCCAGAAATAGAGAAAAAAGTCTCTGCATTAAAAGATGGCGAAGTGCTACTACTAGAAAACCTAAGGTTTCATGCCGGGGAAACAAATAACGATTCTGAATTCTCTGCTCTGCTCGCAAGGCTCGGAGACATTTACGTACACGATGCAT
>CAZWGK010000223.1:0-395 GCA_964633685.1 uncultured Bdellovibrionales bacterium
TCCTGAATCCTTCGTCTCAGAGACCGCGATGTTTCTAGAATTATTAAAGTTTTTGGGTTTTAATATTTAGCTAGGTAGCCCCAGCCAAGGCCATGAGCAGCCATAAAAACAACCTACTTTCAGCTCTGAAAGGACATTATTCCGGAATAGTCCGGGGGAAGGATTCTGAAATAGGTTCAGAGATTGCCCAGGGGGACCCCCGTTAAACTCCAATACATCAAGGGGGTTAGAGGATGCTATTGTCAAAGAGCTAATCATGGTCGGTTTTGTGGGTCAATAAATCATTAGAATTTATCAACTTTATGCCCCTTTCGGTCGATTAATTCAGAATGCATAATAATTGCAGAAACTAGCTTCAGGCTTTTCAAGCAACGTTGGCGGAACAGTAGCAAGTT
>CAZWGK010000223.1:405-3287 GCA_964633685.1 uncultured Bdellovibrionales bacterium
TATGGATGAGCAACTTAATAGACAGATTCGTTCTTGTGTGTATGCCCTTCTTAAGCCAGTTATTCGGTTTTGTATCAAAAAGTCTATCGGGATAAGAGATTTAGTTGAAATAGCTAAGTCTGTTTATATAGACATAACCTCCGACGAACTGGAAAAAAGAGAGATTAAGCCCACCGATAGTCGAGTTTGTGCTATGACTGGTATTCAGCGCACCGCTATCCGCAAGTATCGTGAGCATGGACTTCAAAAAGGTACTACCCAGTATCTTTACAGAGTTATAGGGCAGTGGCGCCGGGATAGCCGTTTTTTAAATAAATCAAACCGCCCCAGAGTTTTATCTTTCAAGGGTAGTGATAGTGAATTCCATGATCTCGTGAACAAAATCAGTACCCACCTGCATCCCCGGGCAGTTCTTTTTGCGCTGCAACAAGTGGGAGCAGTTGAGCTTAATGAAAAAGAAGAGACTGTGAAATTGATCTCACGAGGGTATACCCCGCGCTCAAACAAGATTGAGGGATTTCAGATGTTGGCATCAGACGCAGAGGATTTTGTTCAGGCCGTTATCGATAACATTGATGTTCTTGAGGCTGGAGGTCGACCTCATAATCTGCACGCATCGACTGTTTATGATAATCTCGACAAGAGTGCTTTAGAGCGTATTCAAAAATGGCTTTTTGCTGAGTGCCATCGACTTCATCAAAAAGCCGAAAAGTTTATCTCTCGTAGCGACCTTGATATCAATCCAGATCCGACCAAGGAAGGGGGCGGAAAAATTATCCTAGGTAGCTTCACTAGAATGAGCTCCAAATAATATTACTCAATTATTAAATTTAAAATCGGGTCTGATTAGCCAAGTAGAATTGATAGCATGCTGTGTCATTTGTTCGAAGGAAATTAATATCATTTAATTCCAGATATTTTGTAATCAGAGGTGTGCATCTGGCCCCGAGAGCTGCCGAATTATCTGGTTCAGTGGGGGTAGGGGTGGCCTCTCCCTCATTGCCAGGGGTGTGTCCATTTTCGCCATTGTTTCTATTGTCCCACCTCTTATCTTGGCAAGCTTGGTCACAGCGCTCTAGCGAGCCAGATCCACTTTCATCTGTGCTTATTGGATCGCTCGGATTTGCAGGCTCATTATTTTTATCTTTTTTGGGCTGAGCATCAATTAGAATAAATTTGTCAGAGCTTTTCTCGACCCTAACCTCTGTAGTAAAACCAGGACTTGCCGGAATAAATAACTCTGAATTATTAAATTGCAGAGCAAGTAGTGTCTGATCCTTTGGAAGGATTGCTGTGATTTCAAATTGACCCTTGCTATCAGTTGTGGTCTGAGCATTTAACTGGGGATCTTTTACTGTAACCCCCTGCACTGGTTGATTGTCTTCTAAAACAGCCCCTCGAACATTAATGTTTTCGCCCGTCTGGGTACCATAGGTTCCGCCGCCACAACCAGTTGATACTGTGGTGAGAATTATGGCCACCAATAAACAAATAAGTACTTTGGCTGACTCAAATGCATAGGGTAGTTTGGGTTTTATTTGAGTCATATCCGTTAAGAATTAGCTTCCCGTTTGTATCAGCCTGGGCATGTTTATACCCATCCATATCTCTTATCGACCAATTCGTTACAAATCTTAATCCTTCGTCTCAGAGACCGCGATGTTTCTAAAATCACTAGATATTTCCGTGCCCGTGGGGAGCCTCTAGCCCACGCCCCTTCTCTCATTCTCTCAATTGGCTCCTCGCCAAACGCATGCTATACCCCGAAGGCCTAGTTTGTAGTGTTGTTTAAACAGGGGACTGAGATGTTAGAGCCGATAGAGCCAGTTAAGCTGACGATTGATGATGCCAAGAGGTTGGCGCCTGATATCAAGTTGGCCTGTTTTGACCTTGACGGGACTATTATATCTGGCACCCAGCGAATATCGGACGAAGACAAAGCCGCTATCCGCCGCCTTACTGAAATGGGAGTGGCGTGTGGAGTTGCCACTGGAAGACCAAAATTCGCCGCTCAGAAGATTGAAGATGAGCTTGGAATGAGCGGTCCTTCTCTCTATTTTTCAGGTAGTCTTGTTGTTGGACGTGACCGGAATCCACTCTCTCAGTTTTCTCTATACCCAGGTGTTGTCAGTGAGGTCCTTAAGATATCGAGGCAGTACGGTATTTACACTGAGTTATATACTCCAGATAATTTCTTTATCGAGCGGGATAGTCATTTTGCAAATATCCACGCCTCTTACCTAAAGCGCCGTCCTCAGATGATTGAAGACCTAGAATCGCTGCTCAACGAGCCGATAATGAAAGTTACCTTCATGTACGATAAAGGATCTCTTGAAGAGATGATTGTCTCTGATATTGCAACTCTTTGCAGAGATGTTGCTTATACTTATGCGCCTGCTCAGGCGCATATCGGTGTCGAATTTTGTAACATCTCTCATCCCTTCGCCACGCGCAAAACAGGATTTGACGCCTTTCTTCGACACTTAAATATTCGACCGAATCAGGTGATGGCCTTCGGTGATGCTGAAGCTGATACAACTTTTCTTAGATCTGCGGGAATCGGCGTCGCCATGGGAAACGCTGAACAGCGGGTAAAGGATTCTGCTAAGCTTGTCACAAAAACCGTTGAAGAGAGTGGGGTGGCTCACTTTATCGATACTTTATTTCGGTAGTGAACTATCAAGCCCCCAAACTAACTAGCACTCGGAGAGTAGATCTTGGACCTCTTGCAGTATGTTGTCAGTTTTTTTTCTAAGGTCAATCAAATTGTCTAAAAGATAAGCTAGTCAGAGCTCATCCAACTTTTATGAATAATTATTAATGGGTTGGGCTGATTGGTATTCAGGAGGTCTTGGCTGATTTAGGAGTAATCGATAATTGAG
>CAZWGK010000224.1:0-3222 GCA_964633685.1 uncultured Bdellovibrionales bacterium
AAACTAACCACCCTTTTGAAGTCGTAAGTAATCCTGAGTTTTTAAAAGAGGGGGCTGCCATCGAGGATTTCTTGAAACCCGATAGAGTTGTTGTTGGCGTTTCTTCAAAAAGAGCGGAGGAGATGATGCGCGAACTCTACGCTCCTTTCATTCGCACCAACAATCCAATCTTAGTTATGGATGTTCCATCCGCAGAAATGACCAAATATGCCGCAAATGCCATGTTGGCCACACGAATTTCATTCATGAATGAAGTCTCAGCTCTGTGTGAGAAGGTCGGTGCAGACATAGATTCAGTTCGCGTTGGGATCGGAACCGACTCACGCATTGGCATGCCATTTCTATTTCCAGGTATTGGATACGGAGGCTCCTGCTTTCCAAAAGATGTCCAAGCCCTAATTCGTACGGCCAAAGAGCATGGCGTTGAATTACGAATTGGTAAAGCCGTAGAGGCAGTAAATGCCGACCAGAAGGAGAGCATAGTCAAAAAGATTGTTGCTCACTACGGTAATAAAAACATACAAGGCAAAACTTTTGCAGTATGGGGACTAGCGTTTAAGCCGCGCACAGATGATGTTCGAGAAGCTCCTGCAAAAATAGTCTGCGAGCAGCTCATAAATCTAGGCGCTAAGATCCAAGCATATGATCCAGAAGCCATGAAGACCTTTGCGCAATCATTCGGTGATAATTCAAAACTCACCTACGCTTCTTCGAACTATACAGCCCTTGAGAACGCAGATGCATTAATCATCTGCACAGAGTGGAATGCCTTTAGACAACCTGATTTTAGTCGTATCAAGAAGTCATTACGCCAACCTATTATTTTCGATGGACGTAACATCTTCACCCTAGCCGAGATGAAAGAAGAGGGTTTTGATTACTACTCAGTAGGCCGACCAGTAGTAAAAGGGTCAGCCTAAAACTATTTGAGCTGCGCAGAGAGCGAATCTCTGCACAGCTCAAAATATAATTAAAATAAAGATTCGATAAACTTAGTTAGCGATAGTCGCATCTGGACCAGTCTTAACTGGACCTGTTGCAGCACCTACATTATTAATTCCAATACCAGCACCAGAGGAATGGACTAATACTGCGTTGCAAGCAAGCTCTATACAAAGCAAATCACGGGGTCCAAGCTTGATACGTCTTCTCTCTTCCTCAGAGCGCCCAGTGACAATTCTTAACCAGCAGATCTCTTCTCCGTTAAGACGACCATTGGGCCCCTTTGGCTTATCACGGTAAAGCTTAATGAGAATATCGCCATCCTTTCCACGCATGATCACATTCTCGTCTAGCGACTCAACGCCGTACAAAAACGCACGAGCAGTTGCCCAAAGACCACCGATTGCCTCAAGTGGCACCGTAAGATCGACGGCACCAGAAGCATCTGGTTGAATCTCACCGTTTACTACTGGTTCATACCACAACTTGAGACCGTTATTGCCTGGGATTAAATCGAGACGTCCGAATGATTTGGCGATTGAAAATGTAATTCCTTGGGTCATAACCTTTCCTCTAACAAAATAAATAAAGCCCCGTAACAACTGGGCTTCCCGAAGGTTGCATGGATGTTATGAAGGTTTTTAAACAAAAGTGCTCAAAAAACTTCTCCACGAATTCCCTTCTTATATCATGAAATATTTTAAATCGTATAGCCCCGCCCGTCATACCTAACTCTAAAAACTAGGATCTTTAATTCTGCTATCTATTTGATTTTATTATCCTTACCGCTGCCAGACTTGGAGAACTGTTCTTTTATCGCCCTAACAGCGTTCAACCCTCCCTCTTCAGCCTTAGGCTTAGCAACTGTTGGCCCACCGACCTCTTCACTCTTAGAAGTAGATGCAGGCTTGCTCTCAGTAGCAGGAGCCACAGCTGTTACTCTTCCTCTATTTCTAGCACCTAACATCGGAGTAAGACGGAACGGTCCAGCAGGAGCCTCTTCTTTCTTTTCAGCCTCCACCTTAGACGCAGGGCCAGACGTTGCCGCAGTAGGTGGCGGATCCTCTTTTTTCCTACCTCCAGTTTCCATCTGTTCAGTAAATAAAATTTGCTCATCTACCCAATCAGCTAGACCTAACTCATCTTTTTCAAATCTTTCTAATCTTGGAATGAATTCTCTTCCCAACCAACTTTCAGGCACATCTGCATCAAACCAAAAACATCGACCTTTTCTGACTCTACCATCTCCAAGGTCAAACCAAGCTAACCCTTTCTCGGCAGACATTTCATGTTTCAACTCCTCTGGACTTACTAGATCAGCCTCATCTTCAGAGATCGTGATACTTTCAGACTCTCCACCAGATGTGCGTGCATCAAGATCAAGAAGCCCTTTAACTTCTCTTTGGGCCCGACTGTACTGAATGCCTTGTCCTATGGTCTTTTTGGTGGTGTTTACCTTACCAATCCACTCGGCCATATCTGTGGCAGTTCGGTTGTCTCCCACCCTCATGGTAACTTTAAGATTCACGTTGGCCATCACTCTTTCATAGAACGCTTCGCTCAGACCCAAAGAGTTATCAGTTAAACCACCCGCGGACTGAGCTCCGAAAAGAAGCGCAAACCTTCCTTTTCGAGCAAGCTCAAAAAGGTTCGCCCAAGTTGGACCAAAGGTTGAAGAGCCCTCATCGATCACCACAAGATGAGGATCTTCTAGGTTTAACTCTCGAGAGGACGTGATCTCACCGATGGATACGTCTAAGTCTTCTCTAAAAACTTTAACCATTCTGGCAGCTGATTCTGCTTCTTCCAAACGAGGCAACATAAAATAAATTATCTTACCTCTAAGGATCGCATCGGTTAAAACTAAATCAGTGTGCCGGGTGCAAAATATCTGTCCCATTTCAGAACCTGAGATAGCATGTAGCTCAGATGAAATACCTCTTAGGTTATCGGTAATGCGAGCTGAATCCAGCATGCCTTTTGGATTTCTATAACTCGCCGCTAAATGTCCTAACTCGACTAAAGCTTGTTTTGCACCAATTTTATGAAGTAACCGCCGCAGATGCGGGTAAGAGAGATTAAAAGCCGATAAAGCTACGGCTATATCTTTAATAGACCACGAGAGCCCAAAGCTCTCCATCGCACGCACCATTCGGTAAATGGCATCTGCTGCTAGTCTATCATAGTGTTTGGTAGTGCTCTGATCCGATGTTGGTGGAAGTCCTGCTCTCAGCACTTTTCTTGCCTTCACATCTGCTCGCTGATCGGTCTGAATAAAAT
>CAZWGK010000225.1:0-3221 GCA_964633685.1 uncultured Bdellovibrionales bacterium
ATACATGGTTTGTCCACATTCACCGTTGTTTATCTTAAAACAAAATTAAAACAACGAAGGTCATCTGTTCCCAAGATATGGTCAGCATGAGCATGGGTAAAGAGAACGGCATCTACTCTTTTAATTCCATAGGTCAGACATTGGGTTCGTAGGTCTGTTGAGGCATCGATTAGGATATTGCCGAGGGAGTCGTCCATAAAGATGGCAGAAGTTCTCATCCGACTATTAGTCGGTTTTTGAGAATTACAAACAGCACAGGGACACCCAGGGACTGGAACCCCTGTCGACGTGCCGCATCCTAAAATCTTTAACTTCATGGCGCTCTGATAGATTATGAACTATATTGACTGAACTAGCTGTATAAAACTACCATCGTATTAGGTTAAATAAGAATACCCAAAAATTAACCGAAGGGAGCTAAAAAATGAGTGACAATAACAGTGATTCGTTTAAGTTTGTAGACAGACGTCGGGTGGATGCCGAAGGTAAAGATCGCGGCGTAGATGAAAAGACAGCTCCTAAATCTGAAGCTAGTGCGACAAAATCTCCAGGGGCTCCTAAGGGTGAACAGGGTGCGCTCCCACCAGAAATAGGGTTTTCAGAGTTTATAATGTCATTTGCTACCCAAGCTTTAATGCAGCTAGGCCAGATGCAGCCTCCGCCAGGAGTAAATGTTCCTAAAGATATAAGGGCGGCCAAACAGACAATCGATATAATCCAGATGCTCGAAACCAAAACCAAGGGTAATTTGGATCAAACTGAATCTCTCCTCATTTCTGATATCCTCCATAATTTAAGATTGGCTTATGTTAATGTGATGAAAGGGGCTTAGCTTTCTCACTTTTGTTTGCGTCCTCAATAATTTGAAAGGAAATTTATGTTTTTCCGCTTTTTAGCCCTCTCTATATCGACTTTGGTTTTGCCGCTTTATTGTTATGCTCAACCCAAAATTTTCCAAGAGGGTAAGCCGCCGTATTCCATGGGCTCAGTCTCAATGCCAAGCTTTTCGGCGCTAGCAAAAAATGTAGGCTCATCGGTTGTTAATATTACCGTAGAAGCTAAGGAGTCCGAGGAGAAGGTGGGAGAAGAGGAGACCATTCCGGGTCTGCCATTTAAATTTAAGGGCGGTGGCGATCTTTCATCTCTGGGATCTGGATTCGTTTTATCAAAGGATGGATACATTGCCACAAACAACCATGTCATCGATAAGGCTGGAAAAGTAATTGTTAGATTCGGTAATGATAAAAGTGAGTATGTCGCCTCGGTTGTGGGTGTGGATCCTAAGACAGACCTGGCATTGTTAAAAGTTGACACTAAAAACGAGCTTCAACCCCTCTATCTCGGTGATTCTGAGTCTGTAGAGGTTGGTGATTGGGTTATGGCTATAGGTAATCAGTTTCAGTTAGGGCAAACCGTAACCGCTGGAATCGTATCTGCCAAGTCTCGTCGAGTTCCTAGAGGTGGGCCATACGATAATTTTATTCAAACTGATGCTTCAATTAATCCAGGCAGTTCTGGTGGGCCGCTTTTTAATATCAAAGGACAGGTGGTTGGTATAAATACCGCTATATTTACTCCGGGGAAGAATCAATTTGGTGGAGCTGGTTTTAATATAGGAATTGGGTTCTCTGTGCCTATTAATTTAGCTAAACGAGTGTTAGCTCAATTAAAAGAGAACGGTTCTGTAACACGGGGTTGGTTAGGAGTTATAATTCAACCTGTAACCCCAGAGGTTGCTATGGTGATGGGTTTGGCGGCCCCGAATGGTGCCCTTGTTAGTGATGTTGTTCCAGGTAGCCCAGCTAGTAAGGTTGGTTTTGAGAAGGGCGATGTAATTGTCGGATACAACGGTCTCCCAATTAATGAGAACGAAGATCTTCCGCTTCAGGTAGCAGAGACTAAGGTTGGAGATAAAGTTGAATTAAAATTTATCAGAGCAGGAAAGTTAAATAGCGTTACGGCCGTGATTGAGAAGCTGGATGAGAAAGCTTTAGGTAAGGTCGAGGAAGAGACTACTATTACCAAGTTCGATGACCTTGGATTAGCACTAAAAGATATTACCTCCGACATAGCGGTAATATTAAAATTAACAGGGTCAAATGGGGCTCTTGTAGAAGGGGTTAAGAATGGGTCTTTGGCTGAAAAGTCCGGATTTGCCAGGGGAGATATAATAGAGGCCCTGCAGTTTAAAGGCATGCCGATATTATCGGTCAAAAAAGCGACTGATTTCTACGAGAACTTAAAGAAACTCAAGCAAAAAGAGCCATTTATGGTTCTTGTACGAAGAGTAGACGCTCGATCGGCTAGTTCCACTACAACTATCTATTTGACGGTTAATCCGAGTTAGAGCCAACCTTTTGACACGACACAGAAAATTTCTGAATCCTTTCACCTAAAGGAGTTGGCAAGCTTTTCGCTATATACCCCAGAGTGATGTTGGGAGGGAGGCAGTTTCGCTTTTCTTTTGACCTAGGTTTTGTCATTCGGTGGAGGTTTCAGGCGATGGCACAGGAAGTAGTAAAGTCAGACGATCAGTTAGTAGCTGAGTTCTTGAAGGGTCAATCTGCAAGTTTTGAAGAATTAATCTCTCGATATAGCACCAAAGTATACAATCTCTCATATCGACTTACCAAAAATCATCAGGATGCCGAAGAGGTGCTTCAGGATGTGTTCACAACAGTGTTTAAAAAAGTTGCGAAATTTGAGGGGAAATGCGCCTTTTCAAGTTGGATATATCGAATAACTGTAAATTCAAGTTTTATGAAGCTCCGCTCCAGGCGACGTCGGCGCACTGTTTTTATGGAGGACCTCGGCCAGCGGGAGAAGGATGATTGCCGAAAAGAGACCGCAACTCCATCTTGTGCGGTTGAGGAGACTTTTAAATCTGAGGTTCGCTCTGTTCTTGAAAAGCAGATTGAGAGACTGCCAGATGATTACCGTGGAGTCTTCATACTGAGAGATGTTGACGGGTTTACAAATAAAGAGGTGGCAAGATTGTTAAATCTTTCTACCCCGGCTGTAAAATCTCGGCTGCATAGGGCTCGTTCAATTCTTAAAAAGAGGGTCAAATCTTTTTACAACGAGGCCTACGGTCACGAAGGAGCCGGCGAGGCTGTAACAGGGGAGTGATTTATAGCCCTAAGAATTGCCTGATAGATCCCCAAAGGGAATCAGGTTTTGTAACAGAGGGCGTCTCGGATTTCATAGGGGATGTTTTATCC
>CAZWGK010000226.1:0-3191 GCA_964633685.1 uncultured Bdellovibrionales bacterium
TTCCGTCACCACACTGTACACCGCATGAGTCATAGATCTCATCGGTAATTCCGTTACAGTCATCATCGATGCCGTTACAGATCTCTGTGCTCGGCGTTCCAGGTGTGGCACTACACGAAACCGCACCATTTACGCACAACAGTTCTCCTGCGGATTGGCACTGCCCTTGGCCCGCAGAACAAACACCTTGAGATGGGATCTCCTCATCAGCAGATCCATCACAGTCGTTGTCTAAGCCGTCACAGAGCTCTTCGCTTGGAGTTCCAGGCACAGCATTACATACAAACGTACCGCCGGAGCAAACCACCTGACCATCCTCTTGGCACTGTCCTTGACCTGCAGAACAATCACCTATTGATGGAATGTTGTCGTCAATTTCTCCATCACAGTCATTATCTGCACCATCACAAAGCTCCTCGCTTGGGGACCCAGGTGTGGCATCACAAACGATAGCCCCACCAGAACATACGAGTTGACCTTCGGCTCGGCAAATACCCTGACCCTCTGAGCAACTACCCTGAGAAGGAATTTCCTCGTCGATCTGACCGTCGCAATCGTTGTCGATTCCGTCGCAGATCTCCTCAGTTGGTGTACCAGCTGTTGCATCACAGGATATTGCTCCTTGGATACAGAGAAGCTGACCATTTACCTGACAAGCTCCCTGACCAGCGGTGCAATCACCCTGAGATGGTATCTCTTCATCAGTTGAACCATCGCAGTCGTTGTCTAGGCCATCACACACCTCATCAGCAGGTGTTCCTGGTATAGCGTCGCATACAAACGAGCCGCCGGAACAAACTAGTTCTCCAGCTGCTTCGCAGACGCCTTCGCCTTCAGTACATGCACCTTGAGATGGGATATTCTCATCTATCTCGCCGTCACAATCATTGTCGATTCCGTCGCAGAGTTCCTCACTTGGTTTGCCAGGTGTGGCATCACAAACGAAAGCTCCACCAGTACACATCAACTGACCTGACTGCGCACAAGCTCCGACTCCGACTGAACAATCACCATTAGATGGAATTTCTTCATCAACTAGGTCATCACAGTCGTTATCAAGGCCATCGCATACCTCAGTAGTAGGAGTACCGGGAATAGCGTTACAAGAAGCGCCACCAGCCTGGTCACACTCGTACTGGCCGGTGTTCATACATACGCCGACACCTTCCATACAGGTCTCACCAACTGGGAACTCTTCGTCCACCAACTCGTCACAGTCATCATCGATTCCGTTACAGGTCTCGGCTGTTGGATCTCCAGGTTGAGCATCACATACTATCTGGCATGTAGTTCCATTGGGAGTAAGCGAGTTTAAACATTGGCAGATATTAGAGCCTGTGTTGTTGCAAGCACCCACACCAACAGAGCATGTCGTGCCAAGTTGGTTATCATCGCCTCCGGGGCACTGATCCAAACAATCAGCTACTCCATCGCCATCTGTATCCTCTCCAATTGGAGTCCAAACACATATGTTATTCTCACATGTATCTCTAGTACACGTATTTCCATCATCGCAAACGATGGCTTCTGATATCTCAGTGAAAACTCCACTAAGATCAGAATTACCTTCGTAATACATTGTCGGAGAAGTTGCGATTATGTTCTGTAAGAATGCTACGCCAGTGCCAACCGCCCATGGGGAATCATCACCGAAATGGATAGCGAAGATCTTAGTTCCCGCTAACTCAGCGGCATCGGCTGCGGCAGCAGCGGCAGCACCAGGATTACCGGCAGAGCAACTGCTTGGGTCACTTGCATCTGGCTCGTTGGTGATGCCGTCAGAAATAATTATAATAAAACGATTATCTACGCTTTGAGCATTTGCAGCCAACTCGGCTTGAGCAACAGTAATCGCGGCTGAGATATCAGTATTACCAGAGCCGCTGCTCGGCACAACTTCGTTTATGGTCTGGAACAACCCTGTATTACATGGATTGTCATGGCCGTAAATATCGGTCAATGAGGCCAGAATACGAGCATCAGGTCCAGACTGAACATTAAATGTGCCAATGGAGACCCTAGGCGGAGTCAATGCTCCATCAAAGAAATGAAGAAGCGTTTTTGCGGCATTCTTCTCATGAGCCATCTCGGTTGAGTTGATACTGCCGGTTCTATCAATCATAATTACAATATCAGCATCAGCGCTATCTCCACACTGGACTGGTGGTGGCGAACCCGCAAACGCTACGTTACTTACCAAGCAGCCGAAAGAAGCGAGCATTACTGCCAACCGCCTCCTCAAGCTGCTTCTACAGAATATTTTCATTGCACTCTCCTGAACAAATTAAGCCGTGTGCGTCGAGTAATTACTCCTACCATTCGCAGAGTCAACGAAAATAGCTCGTTAAGATGAGCACAAAACTCAATTATAATCGGTATTTTTTGATGAGTATCTTACTCAAGTAATGTGAAGAAAAAGTTTACAAATCTCGCAAGCACTCTGTTTTGATTGAACATATGCCTGTGGAAAACTTTTTAGAACAAAGCATTAATTAAGAATAAATCCTGGATCTTTTCGATCAACTATATAAAAAAAGCCCAACCAGCGTTTCCACTGATTGGGCTTTTGACTGGAAATAATGTTCTTATATCAACTCAGCCGCCTCTTTCAATCTGGCAATGGTGGCATCTTTACCCAACACAACTATCGATTCAAAAAGTGGCGGAGTAATTTTTTTACCAGTAACGCTGATACGAATTACCGCAAAAACTGGGCCTACTTTTAGTCCCATCTTTTCTGGAACAGCGCGCACAGCCGCCTCTACATTAGGAACTGTGAAGTCAGAAACTGCAGATATGGCAGCAATTGCGGCACTTATTATCTCTTTCGCCTTGGCAGCATCAACATCTTTGCCCATCATTGCTGGAAGATCTCGCTCGATTTTCTCTTTAAAAAGGAAATCAATTAGATCAGGAGTTTCATTCAAGAACTTCATACGCTCCTGAATATGCGGAGCAATCGCAGCTAATCTGGCCTCATCAACTTTAATATCTTTAGCCAATAAATAAGGCCTAATTGCATCAACAAACTTCTCCTTCGAAAGCCCGCGGATATACATTCCGTTCATCCAATTGAGCTTGTCATAAGAGAACACCGCAGCGGCATTATTAACTCTTTCTAATGAGAATTTCTTAATCATCTCATCTTTGGTGAAGATCTCTTGTTGCTCGCCTTCACCGGGGTTCCAGCC
>CAZWGK010000227.1:0-3167 GCA_964633685.1 uncultured Bdellovibrionales bacterium
TGCTGTACGCTTATCCTGTGGGTACAGATGATGAGTTACTGAGAGCGATTGTAGTTCTGCCTAGTGTGGTAGATTATCTTGACATTCCTCTCCAGCACTCAAGTGATGAAGTTTTAAAAGCGATGAAGCGCCCACTGGGTCAGTATTCCGCCAGAAAAATTACCGAAAAAATTAGGACCGTAGCGCCAGAAATCGCAATAAGAACTACATTTATAGTTGGATTCCCCGGCGAGACTGATAACGATATTGATGATCTTGAGTCGTTTATCAAAGAGGGCCACTTTACCAACTTAGGTGTGTTCACTTATTCACCTGAGCCGGGCACTCCGTCTCACGATATGCCGGGGCAGATTCCTCAAAAGGTCAAGGAAGCTCGAAGAGCTAGATTGATGTTGGCCCAAAAAGAGGTCGTGACCAAGAAGCTCGATTCTTTTGTCGGCCAACAGCTCCAGGTATTAGTTGAAGGAACCCACGAAGACACAGACCTGCTCTTGTCGGGACGCACCCGATTCCAGGCCCCAGAGATTGATGGTACAATCATTATCAATGAGTTTGCTGAGGGCATATCTGGTGTAAAACCAGGCGAGATGGGTACTGTAGAGATTACAGAAGTTGCCGGATACGATTTAGTTGGAACGATGGTGAAAGTAGAGGAAAAAGACTAGAGGGAAAGTAGACTATGACTCCAAGGATTGGAATCTTCATCATCGCTTATAACGCCGTCGATCACCTGATAAAAACAATATCACGAATTCCAAAAGAGACTTATAACGAAGTTGAAGAGATCTTTATTATTGACGATGCTAGTCCCGATAATACCTATTACGCTGCACTCGGATATAAGCATGAGCATGGCATAGAAAAGCTCACTGTAATGCGTAACAAGATTAATCAGGGGTACGGCGGAAACCAAAAAGTTGGCTACAAGTACGCCATAGATCGGGGCCTAGATGTAGTTGCGCTTGTGCACGGTGACGGCCAATACGCTCCAGAGAGGCTCCCTGATCTGTTGGCTCCATTCAAGGCTGGTCAAGCTGACATGGTGTTCGGTTCAAGAATGTCTCGCCCAGGCGAAGCCCTAAAAGGTGGCATGCCGTATTACAAATATTTTGGAAATCGCATACTCAGTACTATTCAGAATAAATTAACCGGGCTTAATTTGAGTGAGTACCACTCAGGATACCGGCTTTATTCCACGGCTGCCCTCAAGCAGATTCCTTTTCATAATTTTACTAATACTTGGCATTTCGATACGCAGATAATTCTCTCGATGGCCGAGCGGAATATGCGAATTGTTGAAAAGCCGATTCCAACTTATTACGGTGATGAAATCTGTCACGTAAATGGAATTCCTTATGCTTTAAACTGCATAAAGACATCTTTTGAATACTATCAACACCGCCAAAGGGGTATTCAGATGTTCCCAGGAGTTTATTCTCCAGCCTAAGCTTTTCTAAGAATCGCCACATGTTGATACGCCATTAGTCCCGGTATTAGGTGGGCAATAGTGAGTCGTATCTGGGAGCAGAGTCTAAAGATTGGATTATTCCAGATAAACTTTGGCAGCACGAATTCAGCAGGCTCAATTGTAGCGCCTAGATGCGTTATGTTTAAGCCACCCACCTCAGTCAAGATTTTTGTTAACCTTCTGCGGGTAAAGAATTGCAGGTGGGTCTTATCAAGAATGGCTCTATCGGTGTAATTAAAAAATCCAAAAAGGAGAGGGATCCTTACACTCCAGTGAGCCACATTGGGCACTGATAATAATAGTATGCCGCCTGGCTTAAGAATCTTGGAAACTGCCTTCAAAAATTCCTCTGGATTAGGCAAATGCTCGATAACATCCAATAAAAGAATTAAATTGAATGATTTACCTGTAAACTCGTCGATTGAATATTTTACCTCCTTATAAATAGGGAGGGCGTTTTTACGGGCTTCTTCATCTATTTCAACTGCGAATAGATTCGGAAATCCGGCTTCTTTAAGGGCATACCCGATAGCAGAGCTGCCGCAACCGATATCCAATACTTCGGCATCCTTGGGGCATTTTAAGGCTTCAGCAATAGCCCAATAATGACTGGATCCTAGAAACGGCTTAAATTTATACTTATCCAGGGCACCTAATTTGTTGCCAGATTGTGATAAGTTGTTTGTGCTCTCGTGACTTTGCAAGGTACCCTCTGATAGAATGACGCTCTAAAAGATTCGTCGCAGTAATATTGGCATAGATTGAATGTATAACCCAAGTCTACATTTTCACTTCACCGGCATAGGCGGTATCGGTATGTCCGGTATCGCAGAGGTCCTCTTACACCAGGGCTTTAAGGTTTCAGGCTCTGATATATCGTTTAATGACTCATGCAAACGATTAGTCTCGTTAGGGGCTCAAATTTCAATCGGGCATAAGTCTGAAAATTTACCGCCTGAGGCTTCTCTGTTGGTCTATTCATCGGCGGTGAAGAGAGATAATCCAGAGCTAACAGCGGCGATAGGTAGGAAAATACCTGTTGTTCCCAGAGCTCAGGTCCTTGCAGAGCTGATGAGACTCAAACACGGAATTGCAGTAGCTGGCTCTCATGGAAAAACATCGACTACAAGTTTTATTGCACACATGTTGCAATGTGCTGGGCTGGATCCCACCGTGGTTATAGGAGGGAAGGTCAATAGCATCGGTGGTAGCGGTGCTCGATTGGGGAAGGGATCTTTCCTTGTTGCGGAATCAGATGAGAGTGACCGTAGCTTTCTTCTTTTAAGACCCACGATAGCAGTGGTCACTAATATAGACTCTGAGCACCTTGATGCTTACGCCTCTATGGCAGAGTTAGAGGAGTCATTTAAGACCTTTATTAATTCCGTTCCTTTTTACGGATTGGCTGCTTTGTGCACTGATGACCCACGGTTACAGAAGATAAGTGAATCCTATGAAAGGCGGAAAGTCACTTTTGGATTGGGCCCAAATGCTGAAATTCGAGCTCAAAATATAAAAGCCAGTAGAACTGGGATGTCTTACACCGTGTTACGAAATGGAGAGGAGCTTTTTACGGTTAATCTTCCTATGCACGGCTACCATATGGTCTCAAACTCTTTAGGAGCCGTTGCCGTAGGATTAGAATTAGGAGTATCTCTTGAGAATATTAGGAATGGTCTTGAGACTTTCCCAGGGGTGG
>CAZWGK010000228.1:0-307 GCA_964633685.1 uncultured Bdellovibrionales bacterium
GCAATTTTGAAATCAAATACGCACTCCTTGATGGGACATCAACTACAGCCAGCTCTTTTGCTCCAAATGTTTATAAAACTCCAAGAGGGATCGCAATTGAAGAGGACGGTCAAAAATCTAAGCTCTATTGGAGTAACACAGATGGCTCTATCAAAGTATTAGGAACTGCCCCTGGAACAAGCCAAGCCCCCTACACCTTAGCGGGAGCCAATGAAGGATTGAATTCACCCAAAGGCCTAGCTTTGAGTGGTGCCCTTCCACTAACTCCTGACACGATAATTACCACCCCACCCGAGGTCATCGTAAA
>CAZWGK010000228.1:317-3150 GCA_964633685.1 uncultured Bdellovibrionales bacterium
TGCAACTCGGCAAGTGACTCTTATGTTTGAGGATTTTAGTACGCCTATTTTAGAATCCACGTCGCTCGGAGCGACGGTTGCTGCAGCAGTCTCTCTCTCTACCAAATACGTAGCGACCATCAAAGAGACTTCAACCAATGTAATTAGAAAGGTAATTACAAAAAACACATCAGCTACAGTAAAATTGCCCCCGGGCACATACACAGCCAACTACAAAGCAGTTATTCTTTCACCGCTAAGCACGGCTAAAAAAGAGACCAAGAGGAATACAATTTTAGCTGCAATTGCTAACTTAAAGAAAAAAGCTGCAACTGTTGAAAATGGCAACAAGATAAGGGCACGAAGAGCATCTCTTAAGCTTGCAGGGTTTAAGGTTAAAGACGAATCAAGCGTAAGCCCTGATACAGATCCATTTACTGTTGAATAGTAAATTTTATTCTATTTTCGTATAGATTGCCCGATGCCCCCACTAGAGCAGGAGAAGATTTCTCCGCAATCTAGACTAAATGCAAAGGTAATAGTTGCATCAGTTTCGGTGATATCCGAATACTTAACATTTGAGGCAATTGCGCAATCAAAATTTATATCGAAAATATCTGCTATCCGAAAAGACTCAAAAGATAAAATAGATCCGACATCAACTCCAGTAAGGGTATCGGTAACCCCTGACGAAGCAGTTAGAGAATAGATTGACCCATCATTGGTTATGATGTGCTCCTCTGAGAATCCAGGCTGATCGACCGGTACTAATTCACAGCCATCACTGACCAAATTAATCTGAGCCTCCCATACATCTACTGGACTACTGGCACCTACAGAGCTCCCGCCATTATTACAGGCGAACAAAAGAGCAGTAGAAGCGATTAAGACTGGGCTCGGATATTTGGTAATTTCCATAGGAACTCTCCTGGCCCATTAGTATTACCTTTACCCTGTCGAATCAATCAGTTTTTTCCTAGTATCATACATACTTATGAAACACAGGCTAATCGGCGCCCTCTTAGGTCTAGTAGCAACTCTTCTTCATTTAGGAGTCATGCTATCTCCTTTTGGAGATAGACTAGAGCTTAAATCTTTTGACCTATGGACTTTGATAAGAGGATCGCAAACTCCACCCGAAGATGTAGTTATTATCGCCATGAATGAGGCTAGCTATCAGAACTTAAATATTCCGATGAATCAGGCCTGGCCTCGTGCAAAGCACGGAGAGCTTCTAGATAAACTGGCAAAAGCCAAAGCAAAAAAAGTTGTCTTTGATGTTTTGTTTTTGGATGCAGGGGCAGACAAAAAAGTCGACCAGACTCTTGCTGCAAATATCGCAAAAGTTCCTGTGATTCTGGGAGCTGACTCATTGATGAGAGATTATTCCTCAGGCAGCGGATCTTTTAAAATTGAAGAGCTCCTAATGCCGTTTGAGCCTTTTCATAAAGCAGCCGCCGGAGTCGGTCTAGTTGGATTCCCTGAAGATGATGGATACGTCAGAAGATTCATGACGACCCGCACAGCTCAGACCAAGGAGTTTCCAACGCTCTCGGAAGCCGCTGCCGAGAAACAAAAATCAGATGTAGGGCCATCCTCAAGAGATTTAATTAATTTTTATGGGCCTGCGGGAACAATTCCATTCGCCCACTACTATCAGATTATTGATAAAGAGCACCCGTTTCCGGCCGAGGCACTAAAAGAAAAAACTGTATTTGTTGGGCTAGTGCTTCAAACGGATGTCGGACCATCTCAAAAAGACATCTTTATGACTCCATTTGGCAGAGTATTCGGCACAGAGATCCACGCTACTGCCGCTCTAAACTTGATTTATAAAAACTGGATATCTCGATCCTCCGCTGGAAAAGAGATTGGAATACTCTCACTAGTAGCTCTATTAATCTGCAGCTCTATCTTTATGCTTCGCCCTCTATGGGGAGCAATTATTACGGTGGGAGCTTTCATCACCTGGTTCGGCATCGGATACATATCTCTTACAAATAATTTATTTATCCCAGGCTTTACCCTCACTGCCATCATCGCCCCACTTTGTCTCTTAGGCAGTGTTCTTTACTACTACTTTGTGACCCGAAAAGCTGAGTTAAAAATGCTCTCTGCCTTTGAACTTTATGTTTCACCTCAGATGGCAAAAGAAGTTGCTCAGAACCAGACCAGTTTATCGCTAGGAGGAGAGAAAGTCTGGGCGACCGCCATGTTCACGGATATTCAAGGATTCACGTCCTTAGCGGAAACAATGCCTGCAGAGCAGGTATCTGCCATGTTAAACGCATATTTTACTGAGGTTATGGACGTTGTTTTTAAAAATGACGGTACCCTTTTAAAATTTATCGGCGATGCAATATTTGTAATTTGGGGCGCTCCAGTCAGAATAAATAATCACGCTGAAAAGGCCTGCCAAACAGCACTGGCAATCCAACAAGAGGTGAAGAGATTTAATAACACAAAAAGATTCCCCCCCCTACTCACCCGAATCGGTGTGCATACGGGACCAATGGTAGTCGGTAATCTCGGCTCATCAAAAAGATTCGATTACACCGCCATCGGCGACTCTGTGAACTTGGCCTCGCGGATTGAGGGCATCAATAAATATTTCGGCACACTAATTATTATTACCGAAGAGACAAAAAAAGAATTAGCCGGCAGCAATTTTAATTTATTATCGCTTGGCTCAATAAAAGCCGCCGGCAAAGATGAGCCGGTAAAACTTTTTACTCTATTAGACTCGGCACCTGAAGCTGATATCAAAAAAATATGGGAGGATGGCCTCGCTGCATTTAAAAAGAAAAATTGGAGCGAAGCTCTCGCTGCATTTAAATCTTCTGGGGACCAGTTT
>CAZWGK010000229.1:0-1143 GCA_964633685.1 uncultured Bdellovibrionales bacterium
GCTAGGGGTCAGGGGTTCGATCCCCCTCAGCTCCACCAATTCTTGTTTGTTTATCTATTATCTATTCGCTGAGCGTTGTCAGCGGTCTGTTCAAAAATCTTCAGTAGGTTTGGTTTTTCTTTTCTCTAAGGCCTCTGCGACTTGCTCTGAAGAGCGCTCGGTGTATTTCATCGTAACTCTGACATCTCCATGGCCGAGGGCTTGGGCCACCAGTCTAATATCATTTGATGAATCCAGTAGATTCAGCGCAAAAGAATGTCTTAGTAGGTGAGGGTGGAGAGATTTCTCCGCAGAAACCTCGTTAACGGCTCTCCAGATACTTTTGGCGCCCATCAAGAAGGAGTCGGTATTGTTAATGTCCGCTCGATAGGAGCTAATAAAAAGAGGAATCGTCTTCTCGATCGTCTTATTTACTCTTCCGCATAATCGGGTCAGCTCAATCTTCCGGAGCTCTAGATAATCATCGAGATGGGATCTTAGATCGTTATTAATATAGACATTTCGGTATCTCTTACCTTTTGTGCGAACATTTTTGATCCATTCGAATTTTTCATCGAATTGATTCATCCTGAGTAGTCGAACCTCTTCCGCTCGGAGCCCTGTTTCTAGGATAAACAGGACAAGAAACCTATTTCGCTTTCGAATAAAAGAATCCTTATCGTTAATACGACTCTCACATTTTTTTGCGACTGCCGAGACTTCTTTCTCTGTTAGGCCTTGCGGTTTGGCCAAGGCTAATTTTGGAGTTTTTACCTCTTTAGCTGGATTTTTAAAACCAGAAATAGTTTCGGCTGCCACTCTTCCAAGATGCTTTAGGGTCGCTAGGCGTCTAGCCACTGTGGCTGGTGATTCGCCTTTTCGTAGTTTATCCTCAATAAACGCCTCTGTTACTGAGGTCGTCCAATCTGCAGCAGATAACTTTTCAATTTTTGATACCCCCAAATAGTAAGCTAGGAATGAGATGAAGTGATCGATATCGAGTTTTTTTGCTCGAGCTGTGTGAGAGTCTCCATCCGCATAATTGTGGACATAGCTGTTGAAAATTGAGTTTAAAGAGATTTGCTTAGAAGGAGCCATGCTCTAGATGGTGCGCTTTTAGGCATCATTGCGTCAAGCCTAAAATTTATCGTTGGCATTTCGGAC
>CAZWGK010000229.1:1153-3084 GCA_964633685.1 uncultured Bdellovibrionales bacterium
AACGGGAGCCAAGAATTATTCTCTTGATGGGTGTTTTGCACCGCTTACAGGGCTCATCTTTACGGTCATAAACCTTAAAATGATTTTGGAAGCCGCCTCCTCGATACACGAAATCAAAAGTAGACCCATTAAATTCAATTGCTTTTTTTAGGATGTTTTGTATAGCCTTATGAAGGTCACTTAACTCATCGAGTTTTAAGCTTTGAGCGGTACGTTTAGGATTTAATCCCGCCAAAAAACAACTCTCGTCAGCGTAAATGTTCCCAATACCAACTATAAATTCTTGATTTAAAAGCAGGGGCTTGAGGCGACCTTTTTTGCCCTTAAATAGAGAGATGAACTGCTCTCTAGTTATATCTAGCGGCTCAGGTCCCAAGTGCCCTACCACTAACTCCTCTTTTTTTGTGAGGTAAACTCGACCAAATTTACGCGAGTCTCTAAATCGCAGCTCTTTTTTGTTATCAAGTTTGAAGGTTGTTCGATCGTGTGGGTGCGGCTTGGCCTCTGCATCCTCTATCTCTAAATCCCCGCTCATTTTTAGGTGCAAAAACATAAAGTATCCGTCCGATAATTCAAATCGGAGATACTTTCCCCTTCTTTTTAGAGAGATAATTTTTCGTGTTGGAAGATTACGCTCGAGATTTGGTATGCCAGTTGGAACAGAATTAGACCAAGTTGCTTTTACTCCTGTAAAGGTCCGGCCGACTAACGGTTTTCTTAATCGCCTTACAACAGTCTCAACTTCTGGTAGTTCAGGCATAACTCTTTAGATTACGGATTCCTCTGTTACAACACACAGGACATCTTCAGTATCAACAATTCGTAGATTGTCATCCCACGGGACTTTGATTCCTGCTGATTTAGGAATTAGCACCAACGCTCCGAGAGGTACTCCTGATACGTTGGTCTCTCTATCAGTATCTTCGTCAGTCGCTGTAGCAACTTCGGTTACCTGCACTAGTAAACTCTCTTGCATGTTTTCTTTCGCACCTTCTGGCAGATAAAGACCGCCCTCAGTTTGATTTTGGTCCTTTAAAATTCTCACAACGACGCGATAACCCAAAGGGTGTATAGCTCTGCGAGCAGCTTTTGGGCTCTTATCGAAAGCGGATGGGATGGACGACAGGGTATTTAACTTCATGGTCTTCCTTTTTGGTCCTTCGGATGAATTGGACATATCAGGTCCGTTTTAAACGTAGTTTAACTAAAAAATTAATAGGTCGAGAGTATACCGATTTTACAAAAATAATGAAAGTTTAAGGGGAGTTAGCCCCGCCCCCCTTTTTGTAAGGAACCTGGCACCTTTTTTTTGAGGAATTTGTTAGAAGTTTGTGTGAAATCATGGTATCGGGTTAGTTAGAATGGTTATTCTAGAGACGTACTAAGCTGAAAATGTGGAACTTTTCGTCGGAGTACCCAATCTAAAAGAGCGAAGAATTTTAAACTCTAAGAATGAGTTAAACAGGGGATAAGCATGAGTGAAAAAGCAACGATAACCTTTCCTGATGGTAAAAACCTAGAGCTACCCGTCATTGTAGGAACAGAAGACGAGAGGGCGATAGACATTAGAGCTCTCCGAGCCAAATCGGGTTACATCACAATTGATTCTGGTTTTATGAATACTGGCTCGTGCCAGAGTTCGATCACTTACATCGACGGCGAAAAGGGAATTCTCCGTTACCGTGGTATTCCAATTGAGACTCTCGCTGAGAAATCAAATTTCTTAGAGACCGCTTATCTTTTGATTCACGGTGAGTTGCCGAAGAAAGACGAGCTTCAGAAGTTTGCTGGTGAGATTTCTCGCCACACCATGCTTCACGAAGATTTAAAGAATTTCTACAATGGCTTTCCAAAAGATGCTCATCCGATGGCGATTTTAGCCTCGGTTGTTTGCTCCCTTTCTACTTTCTATCAAGATGAGCCAGGCACCC
>CAZWGK010000230.1:0-2455 GCA_964633685.1 uncultured Bdellovibrionales bacterium
TAGGCTAATCGACGAACCTTACCCTTTTTCTTGTAATCTGCCATGGCTGTTATCAACATGGCTCGGAGAAGATTCTTCTCAGGAGTTGATGGATCCCAAGGTATAATATCCTCATATGCTGCAAATACCGCTACATCTTTGTCGTTTCTAGCCATTCAAAACCCCTTTCTAAAACCTCTATAAGTAGTATCGGTCCTTTCGGACATCCCCTTGAGGTTTGCAAAACCTTGGCTCTTTTAAGATGCCTCAGCATCGAGCTTTGATTGATATTTTTTGTAGGAGAAATTCCTAGTGCCAGTTAGTGAATATCATCTGGTGTCACAACAGTTTGATTGAGCGGTATAGGAGTGATATTTTTTTGTTCCGTATCAGCGTCGGCATCAAAAGGAGTCTCCGCTCGATTTCCGTCAATTAAATTTCTACAGATTATGGCCATTTCCGATAGAGGGATCGGCTTTATCAGACACCTTTCGATTCCGGCTTTAAGATACTGTCTCACATCCGAAGCAAATGCTTTGCTCGTTAAAAGAACAATCGGACACTTCTTATTAAGGGCGCCTTCCCTTAAAGACTCTACGGAGAAATCCTCTTTATCATCGAAAACCTTGTGGTCAACCACAATCAGCTTTACGTCTTTGTCGGCTAATAATTCCTGCGCCTCACTTCGATCGCAAGCAATAGCCACCGAGAAACCCTGTTTAGCAAGAAATTTAGTGACTATATCAGACTCATTTCTATCTCTTGAAAAGACTAGAACAAGATCTCCACGGCCTTCAATTTTTGCTTTTACTTCAACTTTGTCATCTACAAATGTTGGGGGCGAAACACCCTCAAATTCCAAAAAGAATGTACTGCCTTTGCCATGAGTAGATTCAAAATCGATGCGACCTTGGTTTACTTCGGCTAATCGCTTAGTAAGTGGCATTCCGAGTCCAGTTCCGACTTGAGACATGGCATAGTCATCTTCGATACGCTCAAATGGAGCAAAAACTTTTTGCCGATCTGATTCAAGAATTCCGATGCCCGAATCTTTAACACTAATGCGAATTCTACCGGCTGGAATCCTCTCTGCCCAGACATCAATTACTCCACCGTTCGGGGTATATTTAACTGCATTGGTAAGCAGGTTGATCATCATTTGACGGAGATGACGCTTATCAACATGAATTGCCAAATCCTTATCGTTATCGATGAAATTTAACTTATGCCCTTTCTCTACTGCCTGACTCCTAATTACTGTACAGATCTCCTTTAAAAATGGACTCAAAAGTATATCTACCTGTTTGGGATTGAGCTTGCCTGATTCAACTTTAGAGTAATCGAGCACATCGTTTATATGATCTAAAAGATGTTTTCCATTTGACTGAACTATACCTAGTGTCTTCTGCTGTTCAGGAGTTACAGATCCACAAATTCCTTCCAAAATTAATTCAGAGGCGTTTAAGATTATGCCTAGCGGTCCCCGTACTTCGTGACTTAGATTTGCAAGGAACCCGGTCCGAGCTGCAGTCATTTGGTCGGATGAGCTCTTTAATCTCATTAACTGTTTTGTGTAGTTCGCGTTTGCAATCGCCACGCCGGCCTGTAGAGCAAGCAAATAAACAATCTCGCGATCCAAATTTGACGGGAGTTTACCCAGAGGTAATCCCACTCTAAGTGTCCCGATTGTCTCTCCAGCGAATACCACCGGCTGAATTACAACTTCAGTAATAGCAGACCGGTCACCGGCACTTGTCATCTCTGACAGCATCGCCTGGGCGGTTCTTCTGAAAGGACGACCAAGTAAAAAGGCCTTATTATAAAGTCCTGTGGATTTATCAAACAATGCTAATTCAGCAGAGACAGCGTTAAGCTGATTGAATGATTTAGAAACTATTCCCTCTAGAACTCCAGTTAACTCCTTCTCTGTTGAGACTTTATTCTGAATAACATTCATCGATAGCGATATAAATTTTCTCCTTAATTCAAATAACACCTCCTCAAATAACCGCGAGAAGCTTTTTGTTCGAGTATCTATACCGAGCTCTCTTGCTCTTACTGTCAAGCGATATGAAAATGTTTTGTAGAAGATATATCCGACAACAAAAATCAACCAACCAGATAAATTTAAAAGAACTAGCGAGAGAGGATTTTGTAGGATTGATGACGGATTGAAAAAATACACCAACACTGGTATCGCACCCGCGATAACAGCAACCACAAATACCATGGTGTAGAGGTATTCTTTTAAGCGCATTTTCTCCCCGCTCGAAGAGCCTCAAATGTTGAGACCATTCCTTAATATCTTCGGCAGGTTACGACTAAAGAATGAAGGCAAATTTTAGAGCCTACTAGTGCCTCCCATCGGCCCATATTTAATAGAGTTTTCAGCGACTTAGCTATTCCCACTCAATCGTACTAGGTGGCTTGCTGGAGATGTCTAATGCAACCCTATTTACCCCTCGGACCTCATTGA
>CAZWGK010000230.1:2465-3040 GCA_964633685.1 uncultured Bdellovibrionales bacterium
ATTGATTATTCGGGAGCTGGCTCTCCGTAGTAACTCCTCAGGCAGGTAGGCCCAGTTTGCAGTCATACCATCTTCAGAAGTTACGGCTCTTAATGCAATCACTTCCTCGTAAGTGCGACCATCACCCATTACGCCGACGCTCCTGACCGGTAACAGAACAGCAAAGGCTTGCCATAGCTTCTGATATAGTCCAGCCGCTCTAATCTCCTCAAGAAATATTCTATCAGCACTTCGTAGGACACTTAACCTCTCATCAGATATTTCACCGAGACATCTAACAGCCAAGCCAGGCCCTGGAAAAGGTTGCCGCTTGATAATCTCCTCACTAATGCCCAACTCTCGACCGATAATTCTAACCTCATCCTTAAAAAGCTCTCTAAAAGGTTCGATTAACTTTAGCTTCATCTTTTCAGGCAATCCGCCAACATTATGATGAGTTTTGATAGTGACTGAGGGCCCTGCAACAGCACTACTCTCAATAACATCTGGATAAAGAGTTCCCTGCACTAAATGAGAAACGTTACTAATCTTCTTGGCTTCTTCATCGAAGACTTCGATAAATACCCTACCTATTA
>CAZWGK010000231.1:0-2998 GCA_964633685.1 uncultured Bdellovibrionales bacterium
CCTATGGCATACAACATACCTTCAGCATAGATATCTCCCTCATAAACAGCCTGACTCTGCTTTAAAAGAGATATGACTCTTTTGCGATTATCAATATTAAGCCCGGCTGGAAGATCAAATATTCCCTCTAAAATCTCGGGCAAGGCGGCTGCTTCCGCGGCAAGAGAAACAATAATCCTAGCATCCACTCCTCCTGTCCTATGATTCTGAAATACATCCAGGGCACAATCTATGCTACTTTTATGGCCAAATTTCTCAATCTGAGTCTTCCAACTTTATACATGCATTCTCCCATGCACGTTCGTTATAAATAGCTCCGAGAGCACGGCCGCATCTGCCACCTGAGCCAACTCAAGTCCTCTGATTGAAAATGAAACATCCACAAATCCGATACCGTGAGTTTGCGCCTCATGAACGATCAAATTATCTTCTCTAAGGAGCTGCTCTATCTTTAAAGGCGGCAAGGTAATTTCAGAGACTTTTAATTTAGGAATACTTGCCTGATCTTTTAAAGTATCCCGCTCTCCAGGGTTTTCAAGAGTTAGATCCGAGAGATTTTTTTTGTTGGCATCACATAACCGTTGAGTTAATTCCTTTTCAGCCTCTTCAGCTTCCTGAATCAATGCTCTATTAGGCCTTAATGTCAGTGTCAGCCGATTTTTATTTTCAACCAGAGACTCTCTCAGAATATCAACGAACAAGCTTGGAGACTCTCGCCAGCTATTTCGTAAATCCTCAACCTTTGAGATCCCACAAAGAGCCTGAAAGGGATCTACTCCTCTTGCCATACATAGCAAAACAGATTCTCCCAGTTCATTCCCCAAATTAGAGGATACCAGTGCTGCCTTTTCCTGATAAATTGCAGAATCAAGAGCCCTTTCAATATGGTCTTCAGATAATCCTTCAGACAAAATATTATCGATACTTTTTTCGATTAGCCCCTCAATGTCTTCTGCCCTATGCGCAGCAGCACCCGAGAGCCCAATAGTAAATATTGGATGAGGAGTATCAAAACTTAATTCGCCACCGAAGATATCCTCGCCTAACCCACTCTCAATTAAAGCTGCTCGCAAAGGAGAAGTATCGTTCCCACACAAGATTAAATTAAACAGAATCTGAGTAGCCAACTCTCGCATCGGGTCTGAATCCATCGGTTTAAGCCGCCAATTCAAGGTGACGATAGAATCCCTGCTAGCATCCTCTGTCTCTCCACCTGGATATAAGTGGGTAACTCTTTTTATACGATAAAACTCCCGTGGGTCTTCTTCTAGTGGCTCAGTTGATGGCACTTTTTTTTCGACTATCACTTGTTCTTCGACCGCTTTTATCTCGGGAATATGCTCACTAATAGCATCAAGAAACAAACTCGCCTCACCTTCACCGTAAATAAAGATTCGGCAATTAGCGGGTGTATAAAAGTGGTCGACCCACTTCCGCAGAGCTTCAACTGTAAGAAAGGGAATCTTCTCAGCTACCCCACCGGCATTATAAATAAATGGGGTATCCTTTAAGAGCTCCAAATTTACTGCCATCTCGTGAACCTGCTCGGGGTCGGAAGCAGCGCCCTTCATCTCATTTAAAACAATTCCATTTAGGTAATTATTTCCATCTTTATCTTGATCTATTCGCCATGCTTCCTCTCGGAATGAATCCTCCCGCAGAAGAGGTTTAAAAACACCATTCATTATAAGGTGGATCTGATTAACAAAATCTCCTTCATCTGGCGATGAGTGGTGATACAAAGTGTAATCATGCCCCGTGTACGCATTTGAGTCTGTGTAGAGCGAAGACTTTAGATACGCAGAAAATGGCTCTTGAGATGGATATTTTTCCGAACCACGATAAATCATGTGTTCTGCAACATGAGGCTCTCCCTGATTACTGGTGGGAAAGGTCCGAAATGCTACTCCGAAATATCGATGAGGGTCAGAGTTGTGAACCATCAATACCTCAATCCCTGAGGAATGCCGCCACAACGAGGCTTCACATTTTAACTCGACTACAAATTCACGCCGTACTTCAAGCCAAGCAGGATCTAGTCTTGGCAGTTTTCCTTCGGTCTGCACTACCTCACTGGCTGGAATATCTGGCGAGGTAGAATCCCCAGATGGTTCCAAATCAACTTTTTTTTCAGGGTCAAGCCTGTGCATAATATCAGTGAAACATAGCTTAAATGGCCCTGAATAGTACCTGAAATCATAATTTTAATCACATATTTGCTGCCTAAAAAAGCAAATATCACACCCTGAATTAACCTGCTCATAACGTAAGGGTATGTACGGGGGCATTAATTTTTCACCAGATGACTTGGCCAAACTACTGGGTGACCAGATAGGACGCAACTTTGCTGCTGCCACCCCCATTCCTTTTCTAAACTCAACACCAAACTCGGCTGAGCCAATCAGAAATACCGACTCAGAGCCTACTTTAGATAGTAAAAATATAAAGATGGCGGAGCTCGTCTATACTCTCCAGCAAGTTCAACCTAAATTAGAAGAAGCGATAAGAGTCGCCATGGATGGAGCCCCTGGCTATATTCCTGACAAAGTTAAACCGCTCCAGGGACAAAATATCTGTGGGCCTGCGGCCGAAGGATTAGCGTTATTACTATCTCAACATGGAATTCAATCTGAAATAGTTACAGTTGATTTACCGGATCTTGCAAATTATTCCGCTAATTCACACACCTTTCTGCGGATCAAAGAACTGGACTCGCTTATAGTAGACCCATCGTATATGCAGTTTTTAAAGGGCTTTACCGATTGCAAAAGGCTTGATGATTTTCCCTCTATTGCTCTGTTTAAGGAATCGGACCTAGGTTCGGTTGTTGATTCTTTAATAGCTATCTGTGCAAAAAGTTCCGAAAATATATTCACAGCTGTTAGGTATGATTTATCAGGGGCTGTGAAAAGACAGAGCCTACTTAACCCAGAACAAGTTAAAAAATATCTACTCGGTATCTGGAGTATTACAGAATCAAATTCGACTTTTAAGCATG
>CAZWGK010000232.1:0-2997 GCA_964633685.1 uncultured Bdellovibrionales bacterium
TCCATCTTTCTCATGAGAGGTAGCGTCAATAAAATAAGTGCCCTCATTGAGATTCAGGGGATTGATCTCAAATCGAACAGTACCGCGCCCAGTCAGGTGAGGACCCGAAAGTTCTGGAACGGAAACAGCGCAGATATCAGTGTTAGTGCCTAGCGTTACAACTCCATCAGAGCGAGTGATACCAATGCCGAAAACAACATCGCTCATGGGTTGATTTACTATGTAAGACATCTCAATCACAAATGGGTCGTTTGTCGTAAACATGCCGTGCTCTTGACCGTTTCGGCCTAATAGCCGCACCTGGGTAATCTCAATTTCTCGACTCCCCCATCGTCCCTTGACCAGCTTTTCGAGTATTGGAGTATTGGAGACCGGCTCGGGAGTTACAGTTGCCATCACCTGCTTTTCTTCTGATTGCGATATCCAGGCTCTGTATTTGTCGATTACGCGACGCGGACTGCCGCGATCCATCTCGGCTCCTTTATCGATCCAAATAACCTCATCGCACCACTGCTCTACCGCACTTAAATCATGGCTCACCAGAAGGAGAGTTTTTCCAGAATGTTTTAAAGCTGTGATCTTTTCTTTACACTTAGCAACAAAAGCAGCGTCGCCAACTGCCAAAACTTCATCAACTATCAATATATCCGGATCAGTGTGGATTGCTAAACTGAAGCCGAGGCGCATATACATACCAGATGAATAAGTGCGCACCGGATCATCTATCACATGCTCCAGCTCCGCGAATCTAACAATCTCATCAAAGCGCGAATCAATCTCAGCTCGAGATAAGCCATGCATAATTCCGCCGAGATGAAGATTTTCGCGCCCAGTAAAGTCTGGATGGAATCCCGCACCTAGCTCAATCAAGGCAGCAATTCGGCCATTAATAGAGATGTTCCCTGAGTCTGCTTTGTAAATGCCGGAGATCAATTTCAGCAGAGTAGATTTGCCAGAACCGTTGCGACCGATGATCCCCAAAGAGGCTCCGCGAGGAATTCTCGCAGTAAAATTAGAAATCGCCTGAGTGAATGTGATCGTTTCTTTTTGACCTTTAAAGAGCCAATTTACAAGAGTGGATTTAAGGGTGGTATAACTCCCTTTTCTAATAGTTGCTCTCTTGAATCTTTTTGAGAGATTGGTGATGTCGATTGAATAATCGACACTCAGATTCACTTTTGCTTCAGCTACCCGCACCATCCGACTAAATCCCCTTTCTCACCTGACAACAATTAGCCTTGGCTCTGTTTGATAATATAAACTCCAGAGAGATTCCTCCATCGCTCGGAATCGTCCATGCCGTATCCGACAAACCATTCAGGACCAGAATAATTGAAAGCGGCCCAGTTGGGAGCGAAGGTTGGGTGGGGCTGTTGTCGCTTAATTAGCACTGCCGAGCGAACTTCAAGGGCTCCCGCGGCTAAAAGTTGCTTATGCAACTCCTCGAGGGTTCGTCCAGTATCGCATATGTCGTCTACCAGCAAAACGCGGCGCCCCTTGGCAGGTATTACGGAGACATCAACTGCGACCTTATCTAACTGTTTATTATTTTCGCCACTCGCATAGGCCCAGGCCTTTACAGGTGCTATCTCGATTGAAGTCGTAATCGCTCGGACTAAATCAGCGAAAAAGAAGAGGCCCCCTCTAAGAATGGGGACAGCCACTACGTCCGTATGAGAATCCTGCCAAATTTTGGTTGACCAATCTGAAATCTCCACACCCAACTCTTGGACCCGTTTTTGGATCATCTCGTGTGGGTAACAAATTTGGAAATTTTTAGGTATATTCATAGGGTTATCAATGTCTCACGTCCCCCAAATAGAGTCAAAATTTAGCTCACTTTTAGGGCTGAATTTGAGGCGAATTCCGGGGACAGCCACTTGAAAAATCCTTAGGGCAGCCACTTACCGGGGCATACTCTCACAAGCTGGTCTTGTGCCTATCTTGCACCCCGTTTATATTTGAGCTCATGACCCAGACAACAACTCTCCCCATCCCCCAATCGCGCCCCTTAAACTGGAGAAGGAACCTGGCACCTGCATTAGTGATGTTGATCCTAAGTGGTTGTGAACACGTAGAAAAAGTAGCAAATGATAGTGATAAAATAGCAAAAAAGTTAGTGCAGGATCTTGGGCTCGAAGAGGCCGATTCGCAGAGTATCCAAAAAGCCGCTCAAGATGAGGTCGATAAACTGATGCAGGTTGAGTATCTGGTAGAAGAGGTACCTGGTACCTTTAGCAAGAAGGCACTTCAAGACCATCTTTCAAAGTTAGGAGCCGACCGTTGGGAGTGCTTCAGTGTAACGCCCCATGGAGATGGTTCCATGCTTCGAATAATCTGCAAACGAAAGCCAAAATCATACCTTCGGTATTTAACTCGGGCTTTTTAATGACTCTCACCTAACAACTCAGCTACCTATCTCTTCGCAGTTAAGAAAGGCCGCCGGGAAATACTAACGACCGTTGAAAGTTTCGTTCACCTAAGCGTCTCGCGCTCGATTATGCGCGGCACAAAAGACTCTTAAATTACCAACAGAGTGACGACCTCCTAGAGAAAATGGTTTTATGTGATCAATATGAAGATGCGATCTGCAATTACATCGAGTTCCATCGGCGGCGATATAAGAGCAACTAAAATCATCTCTCTGAAGGACTGCTCGGCGAATCGCGCTAGGAATATGGCGAGTTATTATTTTTGGCGTGGGGATATTTTTTGAATTTAAAACGGTTGAGGCTTTAGTGGGATTTATCTCTAGGTTCTCTGATAGTGAGAGTTTTGCTTTATGCTGGGTTTCAAGGTCCTCTGATTCAGTGGGATCTAATTCAAGATGCTCTGATTCAGGACTCATTAATTCAGGGCACGTTGATTCACGATACTCTGATTCAGTCGTCTTTTCTGAGCCCTCTAACCTAGGCCGAGCCGTTTTCAAATATCGATTCATTAGTTCATTAAATATCTCTTCAACAGATGCACCTGAGCCTAACTTATTTGAGAGAG
>CAZWGK010000233.1:0-2972 GCA_964633685.1 uncultured Bdellovibrionales bacterium
GATTTTTGGAAGACCACTTACGTAAAATCAGGGGCGAAGCTTTATAAGAGGGGGGCGCTCTTAGCCGTCCAGTCGACAATTAAAAATCCAAATTAGCTTTTAGTTTATAAAATCGAAACTGCCTCAAAATTATTGATTTTATTCAAGTAGTTTTATACCCTTCTAGTGTCTCGCTGCCCAAAATATTGCGTTTATCATCGTTCGGAGTCCCTTGATATTGTTAAATGACTTTGTCGCACAATGGTCTGACATCAAAGATGACGCACTTTCAGCTGTCGATAGAGTTGGTCGGAGTGGTTGGTTAATTCTCGGGCAGGAGGTTGCTAACTTTGAAAGAGCGCTCGCTAAATTCTGGCAGATGCCACATGCCATTGGAGTTGCCAATGGGCTTGATGCAATTGAGATTAGTCTTCGAGCATTGGGTTTAAAAGAGGGCGAGAAGGTGCTTACTACTCCATTGAGTGCTTTTGCTACTACTCTTGCAATAATAAGAGCTGGTGGTCGGCCAGTATTTGTAGATACCGATTCCTCGGGGTTATTAAATCTAGATCAAGCAGAGGAGTTGTTGTCAAAAGATTCCTCTATAACATTTATGGTGCCAGTCCATCTATTCGGACATGCGCTCGATTTGAATCGGCTTGAGGAGCTTAAGAATAAATTTAATCTAAAGATTGTAGAGGATTGTGCTCAGAGCATCGGGGCTAGAAGTCATGATAGAGTGGTAGGCTCGGTGGGGCAGATGGCAGCTACCAGTTTTTATCCCACCAAGAATCTAGGTTGCATGGGCGATGGGGGAGCCATAATTACAGGCTCTGAGCTTTTAGATAAAGCTAGCAGAACTCTAAGAGATTACGGTCAATCAAAGAAATATGTGCACGATGTTATCGGCCTGAATAGTCGGTTGGATGAGCTTCAGGCAGCGATATTATCGTCGGCATTTTTGCCGCGGCTTGGTGCGTTAACAGCAAAGCGTATAGCTATTGCTGAGAAGTTTAGATCGAACATAAAGAACAAGAGGATAAAAGTTATTGATAGCCCTGCGCATTCCAATTCTGTCTGGCATCTATTTCCAGTGATCGTTGATGGTGATAGAGCCTCTTTTCAGAACCACCTGAAAGCTCAGGGGGTCTCGTCTGGTATTCACTATCCAATTTTGATTACGGAGCAAAAGGCTCTAGAAAGCTTAAATCTTAAAGGGTCATATCCTGAGGCAAAAAAAATTGCTGATCAGGAAGTTTCTCTCCCTATACATCCTTACCTTAGTGAGAACGATATCTCGAAAGTAATTGAGGCGTGTAACAGTTGGTAGACAGATGTTATCTCTAATTATTCCAGTTTATAAGAATGAAGGCTCTCTGCCAGCCCTGGTGGCGCGGCTATCAGATTTGCAGAAAGAGATCTCTGGAGGATTAGAGGTTGTATTCGTAGTAGATGGTAGTCCTGATAAAAGTGCTGACTGGTTGCATGAGAAGTTACCTCTTAGTGGATTAAATTCCCAATTAGTCGAGCTTTCGAGGAACTTCGGGTCATTTGCCGCAATTAAAGCTGGAATGGCTCATGCGCGTGGTGAGTTTTTTGCTGTAATGGCGGCGGATATGCAAGAGCCACCATCTTTAGTGGCAGAATTTTATGCTGCGCTATCTGCTAATGAATGTGATGTCGCTGTTGGGGTAAGAGAAGATCGTAAGGATCCTTTTCTATCTAGAATATCCTCGAGCTTATTTTGGAGGCTGTACCAAAAGTTAGTCCAAAAAGATATGCCGGCCAATGGAGTTGATATATTCGGATGTAATAAAATTTTCAGAGACCGACTGATTAGCTTAAACGAGCTAAATTCTTCATTAGTAGGGCTCGTATTTTGGTTGGGGTTCAGAAGGAAATTCGTTCCATATGTAAGGCAGGAGCGAGAGCATGGCAAAAGTGCTTGGACTCTTAAGAAGAAAGTTCGCTATCTCTCAGATAGCTTATTTTCATTTTCTGACCTTCCAATTCAATTGCTGCTTGTACTCGGTTTCTTGGGGGTAGCTTCCTCAGTTCTAATAGGTTTAGTTGTGATAGCTGCCAGGTTGGTGGGATTAATCTCTGTCCCAGGTTATACCGCCACTGTCTTGGTAATACTATTTTTCGCGGGTCTTAATAGTCTAGGATTGGGATTAATAGGCTCCTATGTCTGGCGGGCTTTTGAGAATACCAAGGCTAGACCGACAGCGGTTGTGATGAGGCAGACTGATTTTAGGAGAGTTTAAAATGGATTCTTGTTTCGTTCACCCGCAGGGAATTTGTGAGAGTAAGAATGTGGGGGCGGGGACTCGCGTTTGGGCGTTTGCTCACGTGCTACCCGAGGCCACGATTGGACAGAATTGCAATATCTGTGATCACGTATTTATCGAGAATGACGTCGTGATCGGTAATGATGTTACCATTAAATGCGGAGTTCAAATTTGGGACGGAGTTAGAATTGAAGATAGTGTTTTTATCGGACCGAATGTAACCTTCTCAAATGATAAATTTCCGCGAAGTAAGGTCTACCCCGAGAAGTTTGCGATTACCAAGGTCTCCAAAGGCGCTTCAATAGGAGCCAATGCAACAATTTTACCAGGCATTACCATTGGAGCAAACGCCATGATAGGTGCTGGTTCGGTTGTAACCAAATCAGTGCCAGCGAATGCTGTAATCATGGGGAACCCGGCAAGAATCACTGGATATGTTGGCGTAGCGAATAAATCGGCTGATTTGCCTTCGAGTGAGTCGGCTCGAGTGGGAGTTACTGATAGCAAAGTAAAAGGAGTGAAGTTGATTTCGCTTCCGGTTATAAAAGATCTAAGAGGAGATCTTACAGTAGGTGAGTTTGAGAGATCGGTGCCGTTTACTCCTAAGCGATATTTTATGGTTTTTGATGTGCCATCCAAAGAGGTCAGGGGAGAGCACGCTCATAAGGAATGCCATCAGTTTTTAATCTGTGTGAAGGGAAG
>CAZWGK010000234.1:0-1869 GCA_964633685.1 uncultured Bdellovibrionales bacterium
GAATACATCTCGGCCCAGGGGATGCCTCCCATCTGTTGGAGCAGCTTAAAAAATGGAGGCACTGGGAAAAGGGAATCTTTAATGTATGTAACATTTTTGCCAAATCTTAGCGGTTTGGTTTGGCCACCACCTGTGCAATTAATTACGCCGTGAATTTTCTTTATATCAATCGCTGAATATATTTTAGCAAGAATTGGAGCGTATGTGCGAGTGGGGGAGAGAAGTGCTTCAATAATACTCATCCCTAGGTCCTGTCGTGGAGCAAAGATATCAGCAGTTCCTTTGTAGGCGACGGCTTTATTGATCTCCGGTGCCAAGACTTCTGGATACTTATCGGCGTATTTGTGGGGAATCGCCACATGCCGTGCCAAGGTTAGGCCGTTACTAGAGATTCCTGAATTTGGGCGGGTTTCGTAGCTTGCCTGGCCAGTAGAAGAGAGCCCTACAATCACATCGCCGCTAACAATATTGTCTGTTGAAATTGTTTTGTTTAAGGCAATTCGGCCAGCAATAGTTGCATCAACAATCATGGTTCTAACAACGTCGCCAACATCAGCGGTCTCTCCGCCCCCAGAGTGTAGCTCCACCCCGTAATCTTTTAAAAGCGCGGTGCACTCTTTGTATCCATCAATAATATTTTTAATCGCTTCATCGGGCACATTTAATTTGTTCCGCCCAATTGTGTTTGAAAGAAGCATCGAATCTGGCGAGCCAACGCACATAATATCGTCAAGATTCATTACTAGGGCATCTTGAGCTAGTCCTTTGAACCAAGAGGGGTCGTTAGTTTCTCTAAAAGCTATATAGGCAGGGATTGATTTTGTGCCTGCTCCATCTGCGTGAATAAAGGAGCGATAGTTTTTGTCCCCTGCTAAATCCGGAGAGAGCTCTATAAAGTGGGAGGGTTTTTTTGGAGCCACAGCTTTTAGGACCCCCGCTTTTGAGGAGGAGGCACCTAAAAGGCTGTATCGTTTAGATTCAGAGCTGTTACTCATTCAGAATTATTTCTGAAGAGATTTTACATATGCAACGACATCTGAAATCTCAGCATCGCTTAGTGCAGCTTGGGCCGGCATTAACATGCTAAGACCCACCGAGCCGCCACCATGTTTAATTATCTGTGCCAATTTGGCGTCATCTGTGGCGAATTTGTAAGAGGCTTTGTCTTGAAGATTTCTAGGCTTTTGCCCCTCTGGAAGAGCGGCTCCAATAGGTCCGTCTCCTAGTCCTGTTGCTCCATGGCATGAAAGGCACAAGGTATCGTATTTGGCTTTGCCATTAGCAATATCCCCTGCGAAAGCTGAATCGGCTATAAACAGCCCTGTTAGAGCTAATAAACTTATATTTAGAACTGATAATTTCATAAAGTCTCCAAGGAGTTGAATCTGCCTAAACTATAGTTTCATCTACTAATCCAGCGCAAGTACTTAGAGATTTGCTTGAATACAATTTTATAGCGAGATACAGTAAGAGCCATGGATATAATAGCAAAAATTAGAGAAAAGAGTCGCGAGCAATGGGTAGATCTTGTTCGTGGGTACGTAGACGATGTTCGTATCTGGGTTGAAGATAACGGACTCAAGGCTTCTGCCGTCGCCTTGGTGGCAGGCATGGTGTTTATCCTCTTTTTGAAGCTCTTCATTACTCTTTTGGCGATTGGAGCTCTAGTAGGGTTCTTTGTATGGAGCGTTGCTTTGCCTGAGGGGCAGGTGTCTTCTGGCGCATCAAGCAGCGATGAGGATGATTCTAAAAAGGGACCAACCCATTAATCGTGCCTCACAGAAATGTGATGGTTCAATAATCTAACTGCAAATCGGCGTGGCTAAGATCAGAATAGACGACTTATTAGTAAACCTCGGCTTAGCCCCC
>CAZWGK010000234.1:1879-2945 GCA_964633685.1 uncultured Bdellovibrionales bacterium
GAGGTATTGGTAGACAATACCCCGATAACCAAAGTGGGATTCCTTGTTAGGGATGACGCGGTGATTCGTCTCGTAAACGGCGGCAAGTATGTTGGTCGCGGTGGCGAAAAGTTGGAAGGTGCCATGGTCGATTTTAATATCTCGGCCAAAAATAGAGTATGTATCGACATTGGTGCCTCTACCGGCGGCTTTACTGATTGCTTATTGCAGAGAGGTGCTGCGCTTGTTTATGCGGTTGATGTAGGCACAAATCAACTTGATTGGAAGTTACGAAACGATCCCAGAGTAAAATCTTTTGAAAATACAAATGCTCGAAATCTATCAGCGCTAAATCATGGAGTGCTAGATCCTAAGCCTGATCTTGGAGTCGTGGATGTCAGCTTTATATCTTTAAAGTTAATTCTTGGTGAACTATTTAAGGTGATGAGTCGCCCAGCAGAGGTTTTGGCTCTGGTAAAGCCGCAGTTCGAGCTGCCTAAAGAGAAGGTCTCTGAGGGTGGTGTAGTGGAGAGCGAAGAACTTCAGAAGCAGGCGTGCCAGGCAGTAATTGAATACGTAAAATCCGAAGGTGGCTCTGTGCCTCAAGTTGTGGCCAGTAAGATAAAAGGCCAGAAGAGCGGTAACCAGGAATATTTTCTTTTGATTAAATTACAGTAGTTTTGGGGATTTTATAAGTTGCTATCTCTCTTCGCCCCCAATGAGATTTCTCTGACATTTTATTTTACCGTTGTCTTTAAGCTTTATTCTTAACGGTGGGCCGTAGTTTTTAGTGGCCAATAGTGGAAAGCTCATGAGCTCGGGTGTTTGAAGCTCGACTCTGGCGACCTCTAATCCAGTAATTCCTTTGTATAGACTGTGAATCTGAGGGGTGGCTGGAGTTCGTGCCCGAGCCAAACACAATTCAGCTTTTTTTAGCCAGCTTGAATCTTTGGTTGTTTGATATAGAGCAGTAAGGGCGAATGCTCTACCTGCCGCACCGCAGCACAGAGATGAGAGTTTATCGGGATGAGTAGCCGTGATTTGCCCCGCATCGCACGCAAGGCGAAGCCATTTTTGATTATTTGTT
>CAZWGK010000235.1:0-2940 GCA_964633685.1 uncultured Bdellovibrionales bacterium
TGGAGTTCCAAAAGGCTTAGATTTTGAGGGACGCGAAGAGATGAGTGATAGCGACATACTTAACGATCTACAAGGCCAGGTACAAACATTTACCGGATCGGCAGCTAATCAATTGGGCGGAAAAATTTACACCTGGTATCTAAATCATCAACCCTCAGCCTATCAAAATATGTATGAAATCCTTTCAGCCATGCAAAGCCTTGGTACTTTAGAGAAAAATGTTGAAGAAATATTTATTAACTATGTCTCTAACCTTCAAGAAATACCAGATGATGGATCACGAGAGCTCTGGAAAGACAATCGTCCCTCTGGAATTCCTACCGCAGAGGATTACAACAACGTTGTTCTCCCAGAACATCTATTAGATGCCGGAAATCGGGCAAATTTTGAAGCTTTAATGTCGCCTGCAAGCGGAAATGCAAATCTTACTTACTTTAGCTCTGGGCTAAAAAATACAAACTCTGGAATTACGCCTGAGAACTCATTCTACGTAGCAGTCGAACAACTTGCCGCGCAACTAAAGCGTGAGGTTAAGTTTCAAAAATAGTCATTTCTTTATTCTAAAGTAGAGGAGCACGGCTAACCCCCCTAGAAGCCACCAGATCAAATTACTTTTTTCTTTTATAAGCGGCTCAGGCAAACGCACCAACCACAATTTAGCGCCATCACTCTCTTGCGCAGCAAGAGCAACTGTTTGAAAGTCTGGCAAGATAGCTAGGCCCTGAGCAGATCCATCAGGCCAGCCCACTTCTTTTAGATTAAATATAAACCTCTTCTTTAGGGGCTCAATTATCTGGTTCTCTTTCGATACTGGTTTGCCGAATATTTTTACAGGATCTAAGATTTCTTCAAGTTGGCCGCCATCTACTAATATTCCTGTAATATCACTTGCTTCTTTTAGAGAGATCTCAACTAATCGATCTCCAAGCTCGGGGGCTGATTCAATCACCAAAAGCCGCCCTTCGTCTAATGCAGCCATATCTGTAATTTGAATTTCACTTCTCTGGCTATCTGGGAATTCATCTATCGGATAAGCAAAAGTTCGAATCCGCTCAGAAGAGCGATCATACTCTAAAATCCTTATAAATAGGGCTTTATCGGTCGCTCCATCGATTGATAAAGAGCTCTGCATCGCGGCATAAACTTTATTATTAAAACTAGTAATACTCTCAAGCCCACGGCTTGCTTGCATCTCCTTTAATACGCTAGGAAGTTTTTGTCCTGCGACCAATACCTCTCCAATTTTTTTTGTTTTTAGATCAAACTTTATAAGAGCCGGCCCTTCCTCATTCGCCAGCCAAATTGAACCATCTTCGGCTATGGTTATTCCCTCCAAATCAAATTTTGAGTGAACCTTTAAGGGGACATACCTTACAACCTGAGCAATATCTCTCTGAGCTTTAATCTCCAAAATAGCAGGCTCATTGCCACCATCACTCACTGTTAAAAAATGATGGGTGAATTTACTTGTGGTTTCAACTGGCAGATATGTTAGTCCAGAACCGGCCGAACTTAATCCAGGAATCTTCTCAATCTTGTAACGCCTTACATCAGGAGCAGTATCCACTGTCTCACAGGCAGACAAAATGAAAAGAAATATGAGCAAATACCTCGACATAATCCGATTTTATGAACGAGAGGATTCGTTTGGCAAGGCGATAGTGAATGTTGTGCCCTTCCCTACCTCAGAATGAACTGATATCGAACCACCATGAAGGCTTATTATGCGGTCCACAATAGCTAATCCCAAACCTAGCCCCTGTGATCTAGTCGAAGAATTACCGCCCCTGTAGTAGGGTCTGAAAATATTTTTGATCTTCTCGGGCGAGATTCCGATACCGTTGTCTGAAATCATAATAAGCGTAATGTGGCCATCTTTGTTTGGTCGCGCTTTGACCTCGATCTTTAAGGGCCTTCTTGCTCGATATCTAATAGAGTTTGACAGGAGATTTAAAAATACTCGCCTCAATAAGGCCTTGCTACAAACAATTTCTGGCAATCGACCAATTTTTAAATCGATACTACAATCTTGATCTATACCTAAGTCTATTCGCACCTCTTCAATCAGGTTCCCTAATGCGACTTTCTCGAATTCCTGATTCTCTATTCCTAATCTAGCTAATTCATAACTAGACTTAACAATCTCCACTACTCGTCGCCCTGTATCGGCAGCTTTCTGAAACTGTTCTCTTAAGTTTTCTGGTATCTTTGAATCCGCTGATTCCAGAGCGAATTCAATCCGCATTACTACATTACTAACTAATCCTCTAATATCATGAGCAACTGTGGTACTGTATTGATCTAATCTTGAATTCTTTTCTATAAGCTCGCTATTCTTTGCGCCCAAGAGTCCTAGTAACCGGGCATTTTCATTCTCAAGCCGTCGCACTCGCAAAATCTGTCGAATTGCGCCTCGCAACTCCTGTAGCCAACCATCTCTTTTTAATAATATTCTATCGCAACCAGATCGCATCACTGTATTAAACTCGGAGCCATGCAGGCTGTCTGCTATGACAATCGTGCCGATGGACTGGGCGAATAATTTTGTTTCGTATAGCGGCAGAACTCCCTCTGGCCGAATTTTTGATATTTCAAAAGCTACAAAATCGACCGATCGATCTTGAAGAATTGCCCGAAATTGATCCAGAGATTCAGCAATTAGAATCTCACAACTGGGCGTGGTCTCTTTTAGGGCCTCAGCAACTGCACCTCTGGTTGAAAAATCATCAGCAACGACTAAAGCCACAACCCTGCCGGGCGCTGTTTCTATGGCCGGCAAGTTATTGCTTTTGTTCGTCATGACTAGGCTACTTTTTTGAGATAGTTTTTAAGTCTTATCAGAGCCCGTGAGCGAATCTGAGATGCTCTAGATTCTGTAACACCCAAGATCTCACCGATCTCTTTTAAATTTAGCTCTTCATAGAAATATAAACTGATTAC
>CAZWGK010000236.1:0-2938 GCA_964633685.1 uncultured Bdellovibrionales bacterium
TCATCTCATCTTTGGTGAAGATCTCTTGTTGCTCGCCTTCACCGGGGTTCCAGCCTACCAACAAAAGAAAATTCATGAGCGCCTCTGGTAGGTAGCCCGCTTCTCTAAAAGATTTAATATGCGTGGAGCCATGTCTCTTTGATAACTTTCGCCCATCTTGACCAAGTACGTTAGGCAAATGAGAAAAACTTGGCATATCCCAACCAAAGGCCTTGTAAAGAAGAACGTGGATGGGCGCTGTGGCTAACCACTCCTCTCCTCTCATGACGTGGGTAATGCCCATGTCGTGGTCATCTACAACTACGGCTAGGTGATAAGTTGGAAATCCATCGCTCTTTAGAAGAACTGGATCCCTCAATGAGATCTTCTCCCAAACGACCTTACCTTTCACGGCGTCGTCTAAAGTCAATGATTGATCCTGGTCCATTTTAAACCGAACAACATGCTTGGAATCAGCCGATACATTCCTATGGCGACAATAACCGCTGTACCCTGGAGTTTCTCTGCGCGCAGTCTGGTCAGCACGCTCCTTCTCAAGCATCTCGGGAGTACAGTCACAACGGTAAGCAACGCCGAGCTGAACTAACTGATCGGCTGCCTCTTTATATCTATTGAGACGGAGACTTTGAATATAAGGCGCCTTGGGTCCACCAATTCCTTCATTGCCGTCCCAGCCTGTATCAACTTTCTTTAGCTCATCCATCGATGGACCTTCATCTATGTCCATACCAAGCCACTTCATATCGTCTAAAATAGCTTTAATAGCCCCGGGAACTAACCTTTCCTGATCTGTATCTTCAATTCTCAGAAGAAATTTTCCACCAAAGTGTCTTGCTAATAACCAAGCATAAAAATTTGTCCTCACCCCACCCACATGCAAAAATCCTGTTGGACTTGGGGCAAACCGTGTACGTACTTCTTTCATAATTATCTCTCAATCAACTGTAAAAATTCACTCTCATTAATAATACTGATTCCGAGCTCTTTCGCTTTTGTAAGCTTTGAGCCTGCGTCTTCTCCGGCGACAACATACGATGTCTTCTTGCTTACCGAAGAGGAGACTTTTCCACCCAATGACTCAATCTTTTCTTGAGCTTCTGCTCTTGAAAGATTCGGCAAAGTTCCTGTTAGAACAAATGTCTTACCGCTAAACTTGCCTTCAGCTCTTGGAGAAACTGTTTGAGGCGCTACGCCAACTTTCAAAAGTTCCTTCACTATAGAAACTTCCTCTTCATCCCTCAAGAAGGAGTCTATCGCTTTGGCGGTTTCTTCTCCGATTTCTGGCATTTTTAAAAGCTCGGCCTCAGATAAGCCGAGAAAACCCTCGATATTACCCACATTTTCAGCGATTACGCGAGCAGTTCTCTCCCCTACGTGACGAATTCCAAGGCCAAAAAGAAATCGCGAGAGAGGAACTCTCTTACTCTTCTCGATTGCAGATACAAGATTCTCGCTCGATAATTTCGCAAACCCTGGCAACCCAACAAGGTCCCCTACTTTTAAATGATAAAGATCTGCTATCGACTTTATAATGCCTTTACCACACAGAAGCTCTACAATCTTCTCGCCTAGACCCTCAATATCGGCTCCATTTCTGGAAGCATAATGGAGCACCCGACCTTCAATCTTGGCGGCGCATCCTCGACTAGGACACCGTGCTACAGCCTCGTCCTCTGGTCGCTCTAGCTTAGAGCCACATATCGGACAATTTTTGGGGAAAGATATTTCACGTTCCGAACCATCTCTGGCTGATGTAATCGCGCTCACAACCGCCGGAATAACATCTCCTTGGCGACGAACAACTACAGTGTCTCCAATTTTTAATCCTTTTCGGGTTATCTCATCTTCATTGTGTAGCGTCGCCCGAGAAACGACCACGCCGCCGACTCTAACAGGTTTCAGCACAGCCACCGGTGTCACAGCGCCGGTGCGTCCTACTTGATAAATCACATCATCCAATTTGGTTGTCTCTTCTACTGGTGGGAATTTCGCGGCGATGGCCCATCTAGGAGATCTCTCCCTGAAGCCTAACTTTTCCTGCGCCTGACGGGAATCTACTTTGATAACCATGCCATCTACCTCATAAGGCAAAGAGAGCCTTCTCTCGGCAGCTTCGGCATAAGATTTTACAAGCCCTGCTTCTCCGCCCACGCGCTTCAACATTGGCGAACTCTTAAAGCCCAGTGTTTCGAGTAGCATTATGGAATCCACATGTCCGTCGGGCAACGTAAGCCCTTCATTTACTCCGATCCCGTAACAGAAAAATGTTAGGGGTCTCGAAGCTGTGATATTTTGATCGAGTTGTCGAAGCGACCCAGAGGCGGCATTTCGTGGATTAGCGAAAGGATCTTCACCTTGCCGAACCCTTTCTTCATTTAATTTAGAGAATGCCGCTTTTAAAAAGAGAACCTCTCCCCTTACTTCTAAAACTTTGGGTGGAGAGTCTGTTCTTAGCTTTAGTGGGATTGATTTAATGGTTCGCAAGTTCTGGGTGATGTCCTCACCGATAAAACCATCGCCTCGCGTTGCACCTTTTGAAAATATTCCATCCTCGTATCGTAGAGACACAGCAACGCCATCAAATTTGTCTTCAACGCTAAAAAATATCTGGCTGGAATCTAATGCATTATCCTTAAAAAGACGCTCCACTCTGCCGTAAAAATCACGAATTTCGGCCTCGTCCATGGCATTGCTGAGAGACAACATTGGAATTTCATGTTTTATCTCTGCAAATTCTTTTAATGGCGGAGCACCCACTCGCACGGTTGGCGAATCTGGAAGTTTTAGTTCTGGATGAGCGCGCTCAATCTCTTCAAGCTCTCGAAACAATCTATCGTACTCAGCATCGCTAATAGTGGGGGCTGAAAGTACATAATACCGATAGGAAGCATCATTGAGTTGGGTCGTAAGATCTCTTACCCGCTTTGATAAATCAGAC
>CAZWGK010000237.1:0-2935 GCA_964633685.1 uncultured Bdellovibrionales bacterium
GATAATCAAACGACCACGACCAGGGAGAATAGTTGTTTCAATTACCAAGAGGTCACCACCCATTTCGGTCCAAGCAAGACCGGTGGTAGTACCAACTTGATGAGACTCTTCTCCTTTTCCGTAACGGAATCTAGGTTGACCAAGGAACCTGATTACTTCAGGAACCCCGATATTAACCTTGTGAGTCGCTCCTTTCTCAAGAATCTCTACGGCTGCTTTACGACACAGCGTAGCCACGGTTCTTTCTAGGTTACGCACGCCAGACTCTCTGGTGTATCTGCGGACCAACTCAACATAAGCTTCATCCTGAACAGTTACCTGAGAAGGCTTTAGACCGTTGGCTTCAAGCTGCTTGTTAAGAAGATACTTCTTACAAATAGCCAGCTTTTCCAATTCGGTGTAACCACTCAATTGGATCACTTCCATACGATCCAATAGTGGAACAGGAATGCTGTGCAGAGAGTTAGCTGTTGTTACGAACATGACCTCTGAAAGATCATAATCGCAATCTAGATAGTGATCGTTAAAGCTATCGTTTTGCTCTGGGTCTAAAACTTCAAGAAGCGCAGACGATGGATCCCCTCTAAAGTCAGAAGCCATCTTGTCGATCTCGTCGAGCAAGAAAACGGGATTACTTGTTCCAGCTTTCTTTAAGCTCTGAATAATACGACCAGGCAGAGCTCCGATATAGGTTCTTCTGTGACCACGAATCTCAGCTTCGTCACGGATACCACCCACCGCTACACGGACGAACTTACGTCCAGTGGCTGCAGCGATAGACTTTCCAAGAGATGTTTTACCAACGCCTGGAGGGCCTACTAGGCAAAGAATCGGTCCCTTTAGCTTGCCTACCAACTTCTGAACAGCAAGATATTCAAGGATTCTATCTTTAACCTTCGCCAAGCCATAATGATCTTCATCTAAGATTGCTCTGGCTTTCTCAATATCGATCTCTTCTTCTGTGATTTCATTCCAAGGAAGAGCCAACATCCAATCTACGTAGTTACGAACTACTGTAGCTTCGGCCGACAGAGGAGACATCATCTTGAGCTTACGAATCTCCTTCTCTGTCTTCTCTCTAGCCTCATCTGGCATACTCTTCATGCGAAGCTTCTCTTCAAGCTCCTGCATTTCGTTCCTGAAGTCGTCCTTCTCTCCGAGCTCCTTCTGAATCGCGCGCATCTGCTCGTTGAGGTAGTACTCCTTCTGCGTCTTCTCCATCTGCTTCTTCACGCGAGTACGAATTCTCTTCTCAACTTGTAGAATCTCAATTTCGCTCTTCATCTGAGCCAATATCTTCTCAAGACGTTGAGCTGGATCTACTGTCTCAAGGATATCTTGTTTATCTTCGAGCTTCAGATTCAACTGAACAACGATAGCATCAGCCAAACGCGATGGATCTTCAATCGCATTAACCTGCATTATCATCTCAGGATTAACTTTATTGCCGAGCTTGACGTAGCTCTCAAAGGTAGATGTTACGGAGCGCATTAATCCCTTAATTTCAGGGTTAGGCTCTCCTGGAGCTGCGAGCTCCTCCACCTCTACTAATATGTAACTCTCCTCACTCAAGAACTTCTTGATCTTGGCGCGGGTCTTACCTTCAACCAACACCTTGACCGTGCCGTCAGCAAGACGGATCAACTGGACCACCTCCCCTAAGGTTCCGATATGATAAATATCGGTCTCAGAAGGATTGTTGGTTTTGGCATCTTTCTGAGCCGCCAACATGATTAACTTATTTTCTTTTTGTGACTCCTCGAGGGCGCGAACGCTCTTTTCTCTACCTACGAAAAGAGGAACTACCTGTTGAGGAAATACAACTAACTCTCTAAGAGCTAGCAACGGAACCTTATTTTCACCTGTCTTCATTGGAATCCCTGTAATTCTATGGGTTTAGATATATGATGCTAGATAATGAAGGATCAGACCACAATAATAAAAATAACCCCTCAAAAACCCTCGGTTTATAGCAACGCCTGTGGACAACCTTTATATGCCCTAGGAATCATTCGGTTTTAAATGAAGGCCTTGACAGCCTTAGGCTCTCTCTTGGTGTTGATATACTACCAGGGGCTTCTCACCTTTTACCACGGTGTCCTCGGATATAACAACTTCTTTCACATCCGCCTCAGACGGTGTTTCAAACATGACATCAAGCATTATCTTTTCAAGTATAGCTCGAAGTCCGCGAGCGCCAGACTTGCGCTTAATCGCCTCCTTGGCAATCGCTCTTAGAGAACCCTCAGTGAATCGCAACTGTACGTTCTCGTACTCGAACAATTTCTTATACTGCTTGGTAATTGCATTCTTAGGCTCATGCAGAATTTTGATGAGTGCCTCCTCATCGAGGTCTCCCAAAGTTGCAATCACTGGCAGACGACCGATGAATTCAGGAATCAATCCGTAGCCCAAGAGATCTTGGGGTTGCACTGAAGAGCGAATTTCATCGCTCTCTTTCTGTCTATCTTCTTTTGATACTTTCTTTTTATCTACGCCGAAGCCCATCTTCCGAGCTCCTAAACGTTTGCGAATAACATCTTCTAGGCCGACGAATGCACCACCAACGATAAACAAGATATTGGAGGTATCTACCTGAACATACTCTTGTTGTGGGTGTTTCCTGCCACCTTTTGGTGGAATACTAGATACTGTGCCTTCTAATATCTTCAGTAGAGCCTGCTGTACGCCCTCACCCGAGACGTCTCGAGTGATAGATGGATTCTCAGACTTCCGTGAAATCTTATCGATCTCGTCGATGTAGACTATTCCCCTCTGGGCCTTCTGCACATCGTAGTCAGCAGCTGTTAAAAGATTGAGGATTATATTTTCGACGTCTTCACCGACATAACCAGCTTCAGTGAGAGTTGTGGCATCTGCAATGGTGAACGGAACATTTAACATCTTAGCGAGAGTCTGCGCCAACAAGGTCTTA
>CAZWGK010000238.1:0-1001 GCA_964633685.1 uncultured Bdellovibrionales bacterium
ATTAATTATCGACGAATGTCATAGAGTCAGCCTTGAAAACGAAACTCAATATGCTCAGGTTATTTCTAAGGTCAAAGCTGGCAATCCAATAGTATGCGTTCTTGGTTTTACTGCCACTCCATACCGATTAGACACAGGCTGGATCTATAAGTACCATTACCGCGGCTTTATTCGCACCGCCGAACCTCGAATATTTATCAAATGTCTCTATGAGTTAACAATAAAACAGTTAATCGAATGGGGTTATCTCACCCAACCTGTTCAAATTGATGCGCCAGTGGCTAGTTATGATTTCTCTTCTCTCAACTTGAAGCCGGGACAGAATTACGAACTGAAAGAGATCGAAGGGATACTAAAAGATCAAAGTCGAATTACTCCGGTGATTATTCAAAACATCGTCGAGATGTCACATGACAGAAAGGGCGTAATAATATTCACAGCCTCTGTCAGACATGCTGCGGAGATATTAAATTATCTGCCGCAAGGCAAAGCGGCCCTCATTGTTGGAGATACCGAAAGCGAGGAACGAGACAAGGTTATCAACGACTTTAAGGCTCAGAGAATTAAATACTTGGTAAATGTCTCAGTTTTAACAACTGGTTTTGATGCTCCCCATGTGGATTTGATAGCTATTCTGAGACCAACTGAATCTGTAAGCCTTTATCAACAAATTGTCGGCCGAGGCCTTCGACTTTATGAAGGTAAGAAAGATTGCTTAATTCTGGACTATACGGGTGTACCTCACGACATTTTTAGTCCGCAGATTCATGAACGACGCCCCACCTCCGATTCAGTTCCTGTCAAAGTTGAGTGTCCCGATTGCAGTCATGTAAATGAATTCTGGGGCGTAATTGACAATCAAGGTGTAACACTCGAGCACTTTGGAAAAACCTGCGCTGGCGCAAAAGAAGATCCTGCCACAGGAGAACTTGTACCATGTGGTTTCAAGTATCGATTCAAATGCTGCGTTGGGTGTTGTAAATAGTTGTAACACACGCATG
>CAZWGK010000238.1:1011-2906 GCA_964633685.1 uncultured Bdellovibrionales bacterium
CGAGAAATGTGGCGCTGAAAACGACATGGATGCTAGTCGCTGCTCTGAATGTAATGCGATATTTGTTGATGATGAAGCAAAATTGCGACAAGCCCTCTCTTTAAAGAATGCTCACGTAATGCAACCTGATTCAATGACTCTTGAGAAGAAGACCGATAAAAAAGGTCAGGAGCGTTTAGAAATTCGTTACTATGACCTAAATGGCAACTCATTAAGTGAGGTCTATTTCTTTCAGTCTCCGAACGATTCAAAGGTTTTTTATTATAATTTCACTCGAATGCATAATAAACTCCCTGAAAAACGTATCGAGATTAAAACTATACAAGATGCAATCGTCGCTCAAAAACTATTTCGAATGCCGCTTTTTGTTATTGCTAGGAAACAGGAGAAGTATTGGCGGATAAGGGAGAAAGTATTTCTTTAAAAAACTTACCGATATCTCATCACGAGCTCCATTATCTTTATGGCTCTTCCCCCATGTATTTCAAATTGATTTGTAACTAAGCTTCCTGGCTTTGAATCACTAAAAATCACCACCCCATGCCCGCCGACTCTCTGCACGACGATTTTGGCGGTAATACATTTAGCACCCATAAATGTTCGGGGATAAAACTCCAATTCTAACTTATTTTTATGAAGAGAATCAGGGTTTGCAGTTTTGATGCCAGCATGATCTTTATTTATCACTACTCTCTCAATTTCGCTTAAAAATGCATCTCTCAAGTAAGGCTCTTTTACCGGATCTACAGCGATTATTTTTCCGAAATCACCCTTGTAAAAAGTCTGCTCTGCTCGATAGGTCTTTATCTCTTCTTGAACGGCATCACCCTCAAGCAGTCTCTCAGCTAATGAAAATTTGATCCGCAATGCCGCATCTAGATCTTTGTGAAAAGTAGCGACACCAGATCCTGGCGCTACTTCAACTACTTTCGAAGCTTCAAATTCCCACCGATTTTCATCCTCAAAGAATTTTCCACCCGTCATCTTTACACGGTATCCCTGTATATCCATCGGATTCGTGGCGACTACCCAACTGTCCTTCCCTTCATTAGTAACTTTATGAACAGGTTCAATAGTCAGTTCACCACCAAGAACCTTACTGCGGCGGATGTTTATATATTCACTTTCGGCCCCACCAAGACTCATCATGCCTTCCAGTTGATGAGGCCCTCCATCTTTTAAAAAGAAATCGTTGTACTCTTTCGTCGAGACCTCGCGCAGGGGTTGGGGTTTGGATTTGAACTCCTCAAACTGTTCTGAGAACTCACCAACTTTTGATTTAAAACCCGACATAACAAAGCGATATTATTTTAGATCTCTACACTTAGTGTATCGGGCGATTACTCAACTAAAACAAGACTTGATAAAACAAGAGGTCGGGGACCATTAACCACAGGTAACTAGCTAAAATGATTAGATTTCAGGAAGGTCACTTAAATCCTTGGGGGGCAAACTAGCACGCAGCGAGTTAAGAATGGCGAAGATATCTATGGCCTCTTGAATCAAGGCCCCCATGACTGGAGATAGAAACCCAGCAGCGGCAAAAACCATTCCGACTGTACTAACAGCCATTCCGCCGATAGCACTTTGCTTCGCAATACGGGTCATCCTTCGACCGATATGAAATAATTCATCCACCCGTTTTAATGATTGCTCTAAGATTACTGCGCCTGCCGCCTCGCTAGTGACATCACTATTTTGTCCAAAGGCCACACCAACAGTTGCTGCTACGAGTGCAGGCGCATCATTAATACCGTCACCGATAAAAAGAGTTGCATCCTGAGCTGCATGATCCCTCACCACAGCAACTTTCTGCTCGGGAGTTTGAGACGCTAAGATATCAGTTATGCCTACTTGAGTGGCAAGATATCTCACTTCACTCTCTCTATCTCCTG
>CAZWGK010000239.1:0-577 GCA_964633685.1 uncultured Bdellovibrionales bacterium
GAGGCTGCGAAGGTAGCACTTAGGACTCAGCAGATTATCGCTGAAGAAACTGGAGTTACAAACGTGGTGGATCCACTAGGTGGTTCTTATTACGTGGAACAACTAACTGATGAAATTGAGGCAGAGGCCATGGAGTACATCAATAAAATTGATGCCATGGGTGGCATGCTTAAGGCAGTAGAGTTGGGATACCCACAGAAAGAGATCGGGGAGTCCTCTTATCAGTTCCAACTAAGAGTTGATAATGAGGAATACGGCGTTGTGGGGGTTAATACCTATAAGGACGCCAACGATGAGATTCCTATCCCTGTTCTAGAAATCGATTTTGAGGCTGAAAAGAAGCAGATCGAGCGCACCAAGGCTTTCAAGGCAGCGCGTGACTCTAAGAAGGTAGAGGCTGCCTTGGCGAAGGTTACTGAGGCTTGTAAGGAGAACCGAAATGTCATGCCCTCGCTTATAGAGGGAGCTGATATCGGTATTACCCTAGGTGAAGTCAGCGATATTTACCGCAAGGTCTATGGCGTTTACACAGACCCTGGTTTGATCTAAAAGAGTATCTCATGAGCGCAGTTACAGA
>CAZWGK010000239.1:587-2876 GCA_964633685.1 uncultured Bdellovibrionales bacterium
TCAAAATTCAAAAATCAGGGTTTTAATTGCTAAACCTGGACTCGATGGTCACGATCGAGGTGCTAAAGTTATTGCACGTGCTTTGAGAGATGCGGGGATGGAGGTAATTTATACTGGCCTTCATCAAACTCCTGAGATGATTGTGCGCAGCGCACTGCAAGAGGACGTTCACGGAATCGGGATGAGCATATTGTCTGGGGCTCATATGACTCTGTTTCCTGCAGTAATCGAACTCCTCAAGAAAGAAGGGGCACAAGACGTCGTTGTATTTGGGGGTGGCATTGTTCCCAAAGACGATATCGTCAAATTAAAAGAGCAGGGCGTTAAAGAAATCTTTACCCCTGGGGCAAAAACTAGCGAGATCGTCGCCTGGGTGCGTCAAAACATCACGCCGATTTCCTAAGACTAATTCTCTACATAAATCAAGATCTTGTTTTCAAATATTTTTAACTAAGAGATGTTTTATTTTTCCGCCACCATTAGGAGGCATAATAATAAATTTTCCCAGAGCTCTTGATTCTCACGCACATTTTCGGATATACCCTCTGGGTCGTTTCGACTCAAAAATTACAAAGTCGATTCGCTCTTCGAAAAATATTTTTGAAGATTTATTAATTCCTTAAAGGAAAGAGGTATATTGACTATGACAGTTCGTGGAAAAATCGATAGCGCGATTACCAAGCAAGTTGGCAAGTGGTTCACAGTTCGTGACCTTCAACAAAAGCTAAAAGTTGAGAATTCAACTCTCAAGCCATTGATCATGAGATATGCTCGCGATCGTATTCTTGTTCGCAGAAAAGTAAAAGGTGAGGCTCGCGCTGTTCAATTCTCTCCTGCTGCTAAGTCTATCAAAGAGTTCGAAGTATTGATGGGCAACTATATGCCTTACAAGACTTCTGGAAAGAAGATTGCTGCTGCTAGTTCTAAGGCATCAAAGAAGTCCTCTCTAAAGAGCTCAGCTAAGAGCTCCAAGAGCGCTTCCAAGAAGAGCTCTAAGAAGTCTTCCAAAAAGTAATAGGGCTTAATCGCTCTTTACTCATAGAGGCGGGGCAACCCGCCTTTTTTATTTGTCTTTTTTTATTTTAAGTAATTTAAACAAATCTCTTGAGTTTTCGAACCGCACCCTATTAGAATCGAGGAAAAGCGGGGAGTTTTTATGAAGCAAATATTAGTAGTTATTTTAGTTCTGATATCTTTAAATGGTTGCATCATGGCCCCGGTGATCGGAACCATCCAGGAGGCTGGATTAACAGAATCAGGTCGGCAGGGCACCCTTAATCAAGCATTGAAAGATTTTAATTCTGCGTTGTTTTGGCAGAACTATTCCCAGGCGCAGACATTCGCCGCAGAGGAGTTTTCGAAAGATGTGCGGGAGCAACTATCTCACAAAAAAAATCAGGGCAGAGTCGTTGAGTCAAAAATTGAAGGGGTTCAATACTTAGAGGACTCCTACAAAGCTGAGGTTGATGTTGCGGTGCGCATTCAGAATTTCAGTACTATGATTGTTTCAAACCAGACAGAGAAGCAGGTATGGAATTTTTCAGTTTATGATGGTTGGAAGCTCCAGAGTATCTCCGCTAATGAGGGATGAAATTCAAAAATAATGAGGGAGATTTTATGATCAAAAATTTACATATCCTTCTATCGTCATTTATTTTTATATGCGGGTGCTCCACTGCTCCCGGTCAAAAAGTTCTCTTGGATAATAAGCCAAAAAGTATCGTTGGCTATGAGGAGTCCGAGGCTCCCATTTCAGTTTCCATTCTATCCGAGAAGTATAATAATCCAGAACTATCGGTTACACTTTTGGTATCGCCACTAAAAGATATGCAAGAGGGAGAGGTTGAGTTCCGCTTGGTTGGGCTAAAAAATGGTATAGAGTTGGCTCAAACTAAAATATCATCTGATAAAAATTTACAGGCGGGGGAATCTTACGAATTTCCGCTCACTTTAACCAATAATTCGATTACCGATTATCGGGTTGATGTAGAATGGGGAGGTCGCCTTGTGCGTGCCCCTAAGCCGGTTATTTTAGTGGATGACATCCAAACCTTAGGAAGTAGTTGCAAAGAGAATTTATGCAGAGCTGAATTTAAGCTTCTGGCTACTATCGCTAATAATGCAGCCAAGGGTTTAGGGGGTGCTAATCTTAATTCCGTAATATTGGCGACTAGTTTTTCCTTAAAAGGCCGGCCGGCACTTCCTGAGAATTTAATGGAGGAGGCACTAAAGCTCGATAATTTAGGGTTAGAACCTGGGGGCAGAAGGAAGATAGAGATAATTTTAGAG
>CAZWGK010000240.1:0-2823 GCA_964633685.1 uncultured Bdellovibrionales bacterium
TTCAGGAAATTATATGGTTGGTATACCATTTGGACCCCAAGTACCTGGATTTAATCCGTTTGATTCGTTTAATGATCAGCTAAATGGACTCCCTAGCCGTGAGTTCTTTGTTATGTTGTATAACACCGCAAAGCTTCTAGCTTTAGGTGAATGGTTAACTAAAGCTGCTCTGGCTGAGCAATTATTGAATAATTTAAGTAGTGGTATGCAGCAGGGTCAAGTCTTTGCTGATATGGCTCGGACTCTAGTTTATAAAGCGGCTGGCACGACAGATATTCGTGGCAGTTTAGACAGAACTGCTGAGCAATTAAGGCAGAGTTTCTTACGTGTTTACGAGCGCCAGGATTCAGCAGGCGAAAGTGCTGCTCAGAAGGGTAGTCAGATTTCAAGGTAGGTTTAAAGAGGTTGAGGTTTTAAGATGGATTTTGGGTTGTTTGATTTAAATTTTTTAGCTCAGTTGCCGTTTGCCGGCGACCAGTGCGATACATGCCCTGCTTCAGCATTTAACCCTGTTACAGCAGCGTTTTCCACTTTAGGATATTATGCTCAAGCTGAATGGTTGCATCAAATTGTTAACGGTGGGTTAGGATCTTGGGCAGCCCTTGCATATATTCTTTCTTCGATTGGCTTTTTGGTAAGTGTCGCGATAGGCCTACCGATGCGGAACTATTTATGGTTCGCCATGGGCCCTGCTCTATTTTGGTGGTTAGTTGATACTAGAGTTGCTGTTGATGGAGTTGCTTGGCGTGTTGGTCCTGCAGGCACTATTGCAGATCGCCCACAAAGTAAAGTTTGGGAACTTGCAGAGACAGGGCTTCTAAATGATACCTATATCATCAGGAATAATTTTGATGTTTCAGCTTCGAGTGCGCCGACGGGTGGCAACACAGATTGTGATGGTTATGGAGCTGCTTGTGTATCGCAGATATTTTTGATTCTAGATACTGTCATAAGTGATACCGTAGCTCAGTTGTCTAATATGTTGGGGGTAAGTCGAGCTAGACCCGGGAACAGTGCTATAGATAGTAACATCGCTGGTGGAGGGCTAATTCCTCTCCCTGGGGCTGGGGGTGGTAGTTCTCAAGGCGTAAAAATGTGGGACCTTACCACAAACTTGAAGTGGGAATTTATATACTCCATCACCACAGCCAGAATAGTTGATAACAATGTTCGTACTTATTTTGCTTCATTTATGAGTAGTGAGTGCGGCAAGACATTTATCGAGTCAATAGATATGACTAAGATGACGGCCGCGACGTATGCCCGCGGGCGTATTGATACTGGAGATGCTCTCTCGGCTTCAGTTCTCAAGAGTGAGTTTGGTCCTCCAAGTTTAGTAGGCAATCCTATTGAGAGTGGGAGTTGTCCGATAACGATTGCTCCTCCGACTTTTGGTGCTATGAACGTAGCCGGTCCTCTCTGGAGCTCTCTCTATGCAGTAGAAGTGCCAGTTAATAATGGATTTAGAAAAATATTCGACCAAGGTGTCGGTGATGGCTCCATAGCTAAGCAGTCGGGCCTGGTGGATTGGTATGGGGCTTTAACGGCACCCCCAGGTGGTATAGGCCCTACTGTCTCAATACCAAACCCTCAAAATTTTAGCCAAATTTCATGCGCCGAATATCTATACACACTGATTCAACTTTTGCGTTGGGAAGCGGCTCTTACCACTTATCAGCTTCTTCGTTCAGCTCCTGTTGGAATGTTGCCTGCTGATTATGCTGCTCAAATGCTTTATGGATGGTCAATTAAAGATGGTAGTTTAAATCAGATTAGTCGTGATACAGCGCCTAGATTCCTTGAAAATTTGGTACTTGTTCACCTTTTTAGAAATGAATTGCAGATTGCGCCATCTCAGATTGTACAACAACGAGTAACGGCTGCGCAGCGCACCGTGAAGAGCACTGAAGATTTTCAGCGTATTAACGGACAAGCAGCAAAATATGGTGAGCTTTATACTTGGGCACTAATGATGCCCTATTTCCAAGGAAAGCTTCTTTACTTTCTTGCAATCGCGTATCCATTCGCAGCGATGTTGATTGTAGTGCCAGGAATGCACTCAGTAATCCTCACCTGGATGCAGTTTTGGATTTGGGTCAAACTATGGGATTTGGGGTTTGCTATAGTTACGGTGCTTGAGAGATCTGTTTGGGCTATGACAAGCAATAGCATGAGTGGCTCGGGCATTAATTCTCTTGTGTACTTTGTGAGTCAGTTGAATCCGACTTGTTATGAGCCGAGTCCGACAAATACTGCCATGAACACAACATTTATTCCGACCGATGTGGAGATTCCTAGATTAACCATGAATGCGGCGGCTAATCTAATTGATAAATTGTTGTTTTTGAGCAGTAACGTTCAGCTCGACATGGCGAATACATATTACGTGTACATCATGTCGGCTTTATATTTCGCAATTCCTGCGGTGACAGGCCAACTAGTGTTGGGTGCTAAATCTGGTGCAGCTGGAATGGTTTCCTCTGCGATTGGTCAGATTGCATCGCCTGCTGGTAGCGCAGCCGGACAATCTGCTGCTGCTGATATCGGCGCTAAGATGAAGATGAATCAGGCAATCGGCAGACAAGAGGCCTATGCTAGTTCGTTGAGGAGTAGTGGTTTGGCGAAGGGGGCATTGCATGCGTCCAACACGCAGACTCAATCTCACATCGATTCAGATGCTGCTGGAACAAGGAGTCAGATGTACGGAAACTTTAAGGAAGGTCTTGGACAAGAGATGTCTTTACGTAACTCCTTAGCAGGAATTCAGGGTAAGGCAGCCGGACTTTATGGTGGTGCGGCTGGTGGTGCTATTGGTGTTGGGCT
>CAZWGK010000241.1:0-379 GCA_964633685.1 uncultured Bdellovibrionales bacterium
TGTTAATTGGATCAATTACATGTCCGCCAGATATCAATAGTCTCATTGCTCAACTCCTCTTCCACCAGTAGCGGCGTGAAACAACACCGCCATCCTAACTGCCACTCCATTAGTGACCTGCTGATTAACTAAAGACCTTGGGCCGTAAGCCACATCACTGCTAACTTCCACACCGCGGTTGATTGGACCAGGATGCAAAATTACTGCCTTGGGGGCGCACTCTTTTAAAATGGCCTCATTTACACCGAAATTCATCGAATACTCTTTCAGAGATGGCACATAGAATCCCTCTTGGCGCTCAAGCTGCATTCTTAAGCAGATTACGGCATCCACTCCAGCTAGACCTTCACGAAGATTGTGATGGATGGAGATATTCTCA
>CAZWGK010000241.1:389-2806 GCA_964633685.1 uncultured Bdellovibrionales bacterium
TAGAAGAGTCGGTGGACCAACTAGACGAATCTTATTTCCCATCAGAGAGAGTGCGTAAATATTACTTCTAGCTACCCTGGAGTGAAGGATATCACCCACTATTGCAACGTTTAATCCGCCGTTGAATTTATCACCGAAGTGCTGACGCAGCGTTAGGCAATCAAGCAGTGCCTGTGTGGGATGCTCATGAGTTCCATCACCTGCATTAACCACCGCAGTATTTTTTAATTGCCGGGCAAGATACTTAGCGCAACCACTCTCTCGATGGCGTACTATCAAGACATCAAGGGACATCGCCTCAAGAGTTTGAACCGTATCCCAGAGAGTTTCCCCTTTAACCAAAGAGCTCTCACTTACAGCAACATTAATCCAATCAGCAGAGAGCCGCTTTGCGGCGATTTCAAAGCTTGTTCGGGTTCTGGTGGAGGGCTCACTGAATAGAGCTAAAATCGTTCGTCCACGAAGAGATGGGACCTTCTTTATATCTCTAGCTGAGACCTCTACAAAAGACTGGGAGCTATCCAAATAAAGTTTAAATTCTTCTTTGGTTAAACTCTCAATCCCCGTTAGGTGTCTTAGCATGATTTAGACCTCTTAAATTTTTAACCCCTCTACTCCTACCTGCGAACTATTTCTCTCCTGAGGTTTTTATCTCGCCTCGTCTACCCTTGGGCCCCTTCGACCTCTTTTCTATGTAAACGCCATCTTCAAACCCCTGCTCATTCAACCGAAGGTGCACGGCTTCTGTTGGATTGCTTGGAATATTTTTGCCGATGTAATCTGGTCTTATTGGCAATTCTCGATGTCCACGATCGACCAATATAGCCAGTTGAACGGCTTTTGGTCTGCCAAAATCAATAAGGGCATCAAGTGCTGCACGCACAGTTCTGCCGGTATAAAGCACGTCATCTGTGAGAATTATGGTCTTGCCATCAATTGAAAATGGAAGATCTGTACCTCTAAGCACAGGTTGCGAATCCAAATCGCCGAGATCGTCGCGATAAAGAGTAATATCAATTACGCCGAATGGAATCTTCTTATTCTCTATCTTTTCTATCCGCTCTTGAATACGACGACCTAAGAACTCACCACCAGTGCGAATACCCACAATTGCCACCTGAGATAAATCTTGGTTTCTCTCCATTATCTCGTAACTAATTCGGGCTATGCTCCGATTAATAGTCTCACTATCTACTACCAACTTCCACGACTCAGGGGCTTTTGTAACTTTCATAAGGGCTTTCTAATTTAAATTCGCAGGTTTCTACTCAAGGAAGATCTCCTTCTAAATAAACTAGCTTTAGTGGATTGATTAAGAACGCTTGAGGCGCAGCCGATTCTTGACGCAGAGGACTGCGCAAGAGGTACTGTTTAATGCCTTAGCGAACTCTCTGGATCGCACTTAAAGGAGCTTGAACCGACCAGGAGACTACCTTATTCGGGAGAGCAGAATCAATAGTTAGTTCGCACGTCTATTTTAAAGGGGAAGACCTTGATAATGTGGTCCTTTCCTTTAAATGTAATATAAAACTCCTCTTGGTAGGCCAGCTCTATTCTAAGCTGACTCATATACCTCTCAACGACTAAAGACTCTGGGTCAGCCGGGATCCCTAACTCTTTCATCCGCTGCACCATTCGAGCTCTTATTTCATCATCAGTTAACTCATCTGACACCCGAGCAATCGACTCAGCATGATTCCGGAGTTCATAAAAATAATAGTAAAAAGGAATTATCTTGAACGCTGAATAAAATATAACCCCAAATATAGTGCCAAAAAAAAGAAGGGTGAACTTGCCAATTCCAGTTTCTCTCCGAGTGGTCTTCATGATACCTATTTAAAAGGTATTGATTAAAATTGCTACCCCCTATGAACGACTCTAACCTTACCTTTCGAAGATACGTTTTAGGAACAGCAATGGGTCTGGTAATACTGGGGCTTGGAAACATTTTATTCGGTCATTTCAAGACAGCTCAATATATTGAAGTTCTAACTGTTTCAGAAAACACCCTTCCCCAACCAAACGATGGTCCTAATATTCCCACCATTCAACGATTTATCGCAAAAGAGACACTTCAAGATCAGAGGATTAGAGTCAAAAAACGAGTCGACTTTTATCGGGTTATAATTCTAGGGGGACAGTATTTAGTGAGTGCAGGAGGTTTCTGTCTACTGTGGTGGTTGATTATTTCGAGCAGAAATTGGAGAAATCCTGAGTAGCTCCCTTAAGATGATAGCAACAGGTCCTTCTTCTCTTTGAGGGCCAGTCTTAATTTCTCGATTGCTGACTTCTGAATTTGGTCAACCCGAGCGGTTGAAATTCCAAGGGACCGAGCCAAATCAACAAGCTTAATCGGAGGTTCACCGTCTAAACCGAATCGCGACTTAATAATGGTAATCTCACGAGGAGATAAAATC
>CAZWGK010000242.1:0-2781 GCA_964633685.1 uncultured Bdellovibrionales bacterium
AGAAAGCCGTCAAAGTGTTTGATTAAATTATGGGTGAGGACCGACTTTATGGTCGAGCGCTCTTCCCAAGAGAACTTAACCTGAGGCAAGGGCAGAATCAAGATAGCACTCCCCGAGCCCGAAAGCGTGACTTTTCCAATTCCAAGCTCCCTTAAAAGAGCCAATATGCTTCTTACCTCTGGAATAGCCGATGAGACTACAGTCTCAAAATCGTTTTCAATCAGAGAACCCAATCTTGCATAAAAATCTCTCTGGTTTGAAATATTCATCAAAGAAGCTAATTCATAATCAAGCCTTGTTGAATTCAAAAGCCAGGGGTTCTGTCCTGCAAATCCTTTGTAGGCTAAAGCCGTGGGGCTTGGACTCTGCGGCGCTACTATGAAAACTTCCATATCTCTTAAAAATTCGACTATGGGGCCAGGTAACGGCTTTATGTCCTCTCCAACTCCCGAAACAATAGCTGGCACTCCTGATAGTGAAAACGGTACATCGGCACCAAGAGACAGAGCTATTTTATTAACTGTGCTACCGATCTCCAGCTCCGAATACTTCTTTTTAAGATTCTCACTGTAAAACTCTCTCAAATATCTAAGAATTGCGGCTGCATTACTACTCCCCCCGCCCAGACCAGCACCGGCCGGAATGACTTTTTCGATTGACAGCTGTAAACCAGTAGGAACCCCAAACAGCTCTCCAAAAATTGCAGCAGCATTACTAATCAGATTGTTCTGGCCACGCAAAACGCCCTCTAACTCAAGTCTGCTCTCAGGAATAACCAGATCTCCGAAAGTAATTTCATTAAAGGATACGTTTCCAGAACCAACGGCATGGACATAAATTTTATCACTAAGGGTTGACTCTAGGTTGAGCATACTAAGGGTGTGATACCCCGTTTCAGGTCTACGCCCTGTTATCTTTAATCTTAGATTTATTTTTGCTGAAGAAATTAAGGCTTCCATCTATCGCCTCAGAAAGCCCAGACCAGGGGTATTTTAGGCTTCACCCTCGTCGAAATCAGCCATCTGCTCCTCTTCACCTGAGTGGTAACGCCTCTCCTCGCTCTCCTGCTCGGTCTTACAATCAATACATAACTCAGCTACTGGTCTCGCTTCCAATCTAGCTATAGCGATATCTTCCCCGCAAGATTCGCACTGACCGTAGGTCTTCTCTTCAATCTTACCCAAGGCCTTATCAATTTTTTTAAGGAGCGTGGTCTCTCTCTTCCCAATCTTGTAATTACTAGCCTGATTCATCTCAACTGATGCAATATCAGCAGAGTCTCCAGTCATGGAGGTCTCCATATCAACCTCAGATGTCTGACTGAGATCTTCAAGATGCTTCAGAATTTTTGCTCTCTCTTCAACTAGAATAGCTTTAAATCTGTCTAGATCTTTTTTCTTCATTTTAAATCCTCAAAATTCTTTTTAATCAGACCTGCGCTAAGTAGTTTACAATAAAACTTAATTGGCTGCGACGGTACTAATTTTTTCATCATTTCGGAAGAGTAAACCGTCCAGGAAGTTGAATTTAATCATCAAGTTAACGTAGTTAACCGTTTTAAGCCCCACGAGCCCGCCTTCGAACTACTGTTCCATCAGCATAAGGCCTCGGCAATATCCAGAAATGAGAGAAAGAATAAGAAATCTCCCTCATTAATTTTAACGGGGCCACTACTGGTAAAGGAACAAAAGCCGAAAGTCCGTAAGTGCCTGGCTGCGCATGAGAACTATACAGGGCTGTGACAAGGCGTGCCGAAATTTCACCTTGAAACTCCTTACAGTTCAACTTAGCAGAGAGAATTTCATGAGGGGCCCGCCCTTTTACTAAATCTAATTCAACAGCTCTTGGCTCCCGACTCTCTATCTCAAGAGTGTGAAATGAACTAGCGAGACTCCTGGCTATCTCCTCTTCTATCTCGGCAGGTGTGAGATTTAATCCCTCAGTAAAATGAGAAATGGCCAAAACCGTATTCGATGCGGCGTGTCTCCAACCACACTTTATGGGCGAGTGCTCGTACAAGGATCGAGACCTGTCCAACTCAACGAAATCTCCGAACGGGGTTCTCGATAAAGCCCCGTACTTCGGAAGAATCTCCCAGCCCGGAGGAATGCATATCGATATCTCCTTGCAATGCGCCACGCGGCTGAATAGTTGACTAGTGAACTCTGCCCTATCGAGCTGAAACATCGATAAAGACTCATCTGGCATAGGGTCAAGGTGGTGCGCAAACAAAGAAAACATCTCTCTGCCTCAAATAAAAAAGCGGATTATCAACCTAGCACTATTGAAATGCTAGGTCATCAGTTTTTTTATCAGTCAGGGTTAAATCTATCAGCTCTTAATCGATACGAAGCAGAGCTGGATCCTCTAAAAAGTAACACTTGTTGGTGCCATGAATCTGCAAATAAATTGAGCCGTAATTGTTACGGTACCACTTGCCATCATAGAGCGGCGACTGCTCTTTGAAATGACGACGTACTCCGGTGCTATCGGGATTACCAAAGCCATTGTCATATAAATCCCTTATTTTGTTACATTGGAAATCAAGGGTGCTCATACCTGTTGCCTCTAAACCCCACGGATTGGCAACAACAGCGACAATACCCCCATAAGTATCGGATCGGTGTTTATATACAAAGCCTATTTTACCGCCATCATTTTCAGGTAGTAATTCGCAGCCGCAATCCAAAGAGTCGCGTACCTGCCCCACCCTTAGTTTGCCCGTCAGTGACTCAACTGAAATGGTGAATGAGTTAGCATTGGAGCTAAACGGGTTAAAAG
>CAZWGK010000243.1:0-2772 GCA_964633685.1 uncultured Bdellovibrionales bacterium
CGATTCGACATTATTTTTAAGCGTCTGCGGTAACAGAATCACTAAATTGCCGGTGGTGTCAGAGATTGGCTTAAAAAGAAAACCTTCGGCGCCGTCTACTGGAACAGATCCATCAACAGGTGTTACACTAGAGTCTTTTTTGTCATCAACGGAGGGCAATCCAAAAGTTCCGTCATCGTTAATTTTTACACGAATATTCGGCAGGCCAGTATTGCCGATATCGAGCGCAAGGTTGCCAGGGTTCGAGTCTCCGCCGTCGATCTCTTCAATTTTGGTGCGAGCAGAAAGCAGCGCTGCTTCGAGTTTAGCTATCGCGATGGTAGGATCATTTGGTCCACCTTTATCATCATAAAGGGCCTCTGAGTTATCGTCTAATTGAGCAGCTTTGAAAGACTGAGCATGAATGGTTGTAGCTTCATCGTAGGTGAGGGTTCCGTTATCCTCTAATTGTTGAAGCACTCCGCGAGCTGCTTCTTCAATTGAGAATCGTTGCCCTGAGGCAGCAGCTCGCTCGGCAGAGAGAGCCTGAGCATAGCTGGCCGCGGCTTCTGAACCTTTTAGCTTCTGAATCCTCTCCTGAATCAAACCGGCAAAAAGTTCCTCCTCACTGATGTCATCTTTGCCCATCGGGGAGAGAATGCCCGACAAAATGGAGTTAAAATCATGCTCCGTGCCACCTTGTTGAATAGTGACTATCTCCTCATTACGGGTATTAACACCCTGATATGCTTGTGATTTATTGCTGCCCGATACGTACATAAATAATCAGCCGAAAGTTTAATCCAATAATTTTAGTTCTCTTCTAGCAGTTACAGAGCACACCTCGTGCCAAGATTTCCCAAATGATTTCAGGTTTATCGCGGTCTCTGAGACTTCGTGGGGAGGGATTTGGCGAGGGCGGATTGGATGTTTTGGGCGTTGCGGTTTATGTCAGAGTCTTTGGTGATGTATTCGGTTGCACCGAGTTGTTGTGCCAGGGAGATATCAGAGGGGAGTTGAGAGGTTGTTATGACCACTACGGGGATAGAAGATAATACTGGAGGTTGGCGCAACCATTTCAAGAAATCAAAACCGGATTCGCGACCGAGTGAGAGGTCTAGCGTGATTATGTCCGGACTAATTTCAGTAACTAGTCGCTTGGCCTCACTTATATTTTCGGCTTCTGATATTTGGGCCTGGCTGTACAGAGCTTTAATGGCCCTCTTTACCAACATACGGTGGGCCGCTTCATCATCAATAACCAGAATCACAGGATTATCATGAGCCATAGCTTTCTCCGTTTATGGAGCGAGAGATTGGAAGTTTCACTGTAAATGAAGATCCGAGACCCTCTTCACTTTCAACATTTACAGAGCCGTTTAGTTTTTGCAGTAGTTTTTTTACACAGGCCAGCCCAATTCCTGAGCCTTCGACTGAGCCTGTATGAGCTCTTTGAAAAGGCCTAAAAATACCCTCTAATTTATCTTTTGCGATACCGGAGCCATTATCCGTAATTTTTATTACTGCTGAATTTCGAACATTTTCAGGGCTACTAATTTCAATTCGCAGGTCTCTATCGGTGTGACGATATTTGATAGCATTGCCGATTAAATTCGAGAAGATTTGGTAAACCATTAAGCGGTCACCAGTGATATTAGGTAACCTCTCACTAACCTTAATACTGCCGCCACAATCTTTTAGCTGGGCTGAGAATTCAGATATAACCTCCTGTAAAAGTAGGTGGGTGTTTATAGCCTCAAGATTAGTCTGTTTGGTAGTGACTTTTGAATACTCTAGAACTGCATTAACCAAAGCGGAGAGTCTATCAGCAGCCTTTTCAATGTGCATCATTATCTCGCCAGTTTCACCAGTCAGGACCTCTTTATGATCTTCCTTAAGAACCCCGAGCATCCCTTTGATGGTAAAAATAGGCGCCTTTAAATCATGGGAAATCATGTAGCTAAACTCTTGGAGATCTTTATTCCGTTCCTCGACCTGTTGCTGATATCGCATGGTGCCAGTGATATCTAAGGTGATCGAGAGTGTACCTAAGAATTTATTTTCTTCCGAGAAAACCGGCACAGTGCGCATTTCGGCCCACATTTCGATGCCAGTTTTATGGGTAAAACGATAACGAAATTGAAAGGCCTCGCCTAGCGAGCTTACCGAGAGGGCACGACTAAATTTATCTCTATCTTCTTCGTTGGCATTGGATATGAAGAAATCTTCAGTCGCTGCATAAATCTCAGATAGAGAAGCACCTGTTAGAACCTCGGTGTAAGGACTGCAGTAAGTAATTTTGCCGTTAGCATCCCTAATCACTACAGATGCCGCTAAATTTTCGGTTAACACTTCATACCGTTCAATTAATGATTCGGCTTCTTCTCCAACCATCGAGAGAGTATCTGCAAATCGAGAGAGATTATTAGAGTAGCTCTCAAGAATAGTATCCAGAGAAGAAATTCCAGTGCGCTGTGCGATATGGGTGTTTTCATCCTGTGTCTCTGAGTGCTCTTTGATTAGAGCGGCAGTTTGTCTCATTGAGTATTCAATAAGACTGATTGCTAAGAGCGAACCTAGGATAGTTCCGCTAAGAATGCCCGCGAACATCTCGCTATATTCGGACTCAAAAAGGCCTGCGAAATAAAGAGCACCGCCGGTTATTGAGATGACAAGAGTAACTCTAGTGATGATTGAGCTTATTTTAAAATCGACAAAAGGGGACCTCTGCTCGGTTTGAGCGACGTCACTTTTTGAAATTTTAAGCTCTCTCTGTTTCATTATTTAAACGTA
>CAZWGK010000244.1:0-2734 GCA_964633685.1 uncultured Bdellovibrionales bacterium
AGGGAGAAGAGTACGTCATTTCCCTTAATGAAGATGACATCCCAAAATTAAGAATCAGCCCTCATTATCTGCAGCTACTAAAAGAGCAAATTTCAAATTCCACCCCTGGAGACGACTCCAATGCTTACCTAAATGACCGCCTAAAGGCAGCAACCTGGCTTATAAAATCAATTCATCAGAGACAGAAAACAATCTACAAGGTTACAGAGAGTATTGTAAAACGTCAGCGTGAATTCTTTGATAAAGGAATTGAGCACCTAAAACCTATGGTGCTTAAAGACATTGCCGATGATGTTGGAGTACACGAATCAACAGTTAGTAGAGTTACTAACAGTAAGTACGTTCATACATCGCACGGAGTTTTTGAATTAAAATTCTTTTTTACTAGTGCCATTCAGGGTGGCGCAGGTGAGGTATCCTCTTCCAGCGTTAAAGAAAAGATCAAATCTTTAATTACCGCCGAAACTCCCGAAAATCCGATTTCTGATCAAGAAATAGTCGAAAAACTGTCAAGCGATGGAATAAAGATCGCTCGCAGAACCGTAGCCAAATATAGAGAGGCTCTTAATATCCCTTCCTCTTCCAAGCGTAAAAAAGTATTCTAATATTCAATATATTAGAACTGGATTCGCCTAATAAATTTTGCGCAAAATAAGTTCCGTTTTGTATAGTAGAATGTGTTAGTGGTCGATTAATTGAGAAGGAGGAGTTTATATGTCCACAGATAAAGCAATCAGAGTAAATATAACTTTTAGAAATACGGAGGGAACCGATCCTTTAAAGAGCTACGCCACTGAAAAGATAACACACTGCGTAAGTAAGTTTGTTCATCATGATACAGATGCACACGTAGTGCTCACTGTTGAAAAGAATAGGCAAATCGCCGAAATAACTTGCCATGCAAACGGTAAAGATATCGTGGCTAAAGAAGAGACCCCAGATCTGTACTCAGCCATAGACTCTGCCGTGCACAACTTAAGCGGTCAGCTAAGAAAGCATAAAGAAAAATTGACCAGTAAACACTAATCACTAATGACAAACACCCAGCGCATAGTAATTATTGCGGGTATATCCGGCGCTGGGTGTTCTACTGCCCTAAAAGCATTCGAGGACTTTCATTTTACCACCGTTAGTCGCCTACCAGTGTCTCTACTGGCAAAGTATGTCGAAGAAAAGCAATTACGCAGCAATCAAAAGATTGCAATTCTGCCAGAAATAAAATCAAAAGAATGTTTAAACGAGCTAATGGCTCATATCACACAAAAAAATCGTGATGTTTTTCAAATAATATTTCTAGATGCGACGGACGAGACGATAGTTAAACGATACAGTGAGACCAGGCGGCCCCACCCTGACTTCGCTAAACCTGAAGATAAAACACTCATTGATGCAATCCACCGAGAGCGCCGCTCTCTGATCTCCCTTAAGGAGATATCGGATCTAGTAATCGATACGTCTAACTTAACTGTGCATGATTTAAAAAAGGAGATAGCCAAATACATAGAGTCTGAGTTTCATGAGCACCATCGTCTTACTGTCAATCTAGTCTCCTTTGGATATAAAAACGGAATTCCTACTGATTGCGACCTATTGGTGGATGTCAGGTTTCTCCCAAATCCTTATTTTATTGAAGAACTAAGGGATAAAACGGGTTTAGATTGCTCGGTTTCTAAATGGGTTATGAGTCATGCTGACGCAGATGCGTTCCTGCGGCAATACGCTCAACTTTTAAATTTCCTAATCCCCAAATACGCTCAAGAAGGAAAAGCGTATCTACGAATTGGCGTCGGATGCACTGGTGGACAACACAGATCTGTCACATTAGTAGAATCACTCTATCCACTCATTAAATTTGAAAACGCAAAAATCACCAAGTATCACAGAGACATACGATCATAACAAAATAAAATTTATCCTTTGACGAGTCCGAACTCCACCGATACTATTGGCTTCCAAGAAATGAAATCAAAGAAATAATTATCCGAGATTCATGCCTCATAATCTAAAATCAAAGGAGCGCATATGACTAACAGAAGTTTTATATTCACATCCGAATCTGTATCCGAAGGGCATCCTGACAAGATTTGCGATCAGATAAGCGATGCAATTCTAGACGAAGCCCTCAGGCAAGATCCAATGTCTCGCGTTGCTATGGAATCACTGGTTAAAACCGGAGTTATCGTTTTAGCAGGTGAAGTAACAACTGGCGCCGACATCGACTACGACAAGATTGCGAGAAAAGTGGTTAGGGAAATCGGATACACAGACCCAGCTATAGGGTTCGATGCTGATAGCTGCCGAATAATCAAACATATCTCAGAGCAGTCCCAAGATATCAGTCAGGGCGTTGACGAGGGAAAAGGCGAATTTAAAGAGCAAGGCGCTGGAGATCAAGGCCTAATGTTCGGTTTTGCCTGCGATGAAACTCCGGAGCTCATGCCGCTGCCTATCGTATTAGCTCACAAATTAGTAGAGCGCCTAGCCCAATTAAGAAAAGCTAATACAGTTAATTTTCTAAGACCTGACGCCAAATCTCAGGTGTCTGTAAGGTACGAAGATGGTAAACCCACAGCAGTCGAAACTGTCGTAGTCTCCCATCAACATACAGAGAATGTCGATAACAACACCCTGAGGGAATTTATAATCGAGGAGTGTATAAAAAAAATTATTCCAGGAAATTTACTCAAGAAGGATACAAAATTCCTGATCAATCCAACTGGAAGATTTGTAATTG
>CAZWGK010000245.1:0-2683 GCA_964633685.1 uncultured Bdellovibrionales bacterium
TAAGGTAGATGTCGCGGGCAACAGGAGGGATTCAATTATTGCCTTATGTTGAATAAAAGCCCTAAGCGGTACTTCCTAGGCCGCTGATTCTATTCGGGGATCTGAATTCCTATATCATATCCCGACCCATCGCTTTTTAGATCAAAAATAACCAGACCGGCAGCGGTCAAGAACTCCTCCCACTTTTTGGTCTCTGTATTGTCTGGTTGGGGGGCAAGAAGGGCAAGAGTCCCTTTGACCTCAGAATATATAGCAGCCACCTTGGTGAAATCAATCGTTCCGGTAAGAAGGGTTGGTGTTTTAGAGACAGAAAATTCTCTCAGTCTTTTCTCTAGCGATTGACCAACTAAGTTTGGATCTTGGAAATACCTAAAAGGCTCATCGCTTGATGAGACTAATGTGGCCCCATCTATGTTACCAATAAAAATTCCCAATCCACCGATCGGTGAAATAGACGACTGAACCTCAATGTTGCCTATTTTCCCAGTACTCCACGGCGACATGGATCCTGCTGCTAAACCTAATAGTCCTTGGAGAGTCGCTGAGAGATCGTTTAGCGTTTCTTTGGGATTCTCAGATTTAATTAGTAGGGATAGCTCCGGAGCAAGGCTTCCGACTCCGCCGCTCTTTAAATAAAGCGCAAGCCGCTTAATCGAGGCAAGGCTAGGTGGTAGCATGCCCGATGAAGCAAGTGTTGGATCACTGAAGATTGAGCCAGTAAAATCAAATGAAATGGCGGCTTGTTCAGGGATTAAGTTTGATATTGGCTCTGAGTCTGAGGCCGTAGTGTTACCCTGCGCGATGGCCAGAGGTATAATTTTGATTGTCTGCTTAAGTCCCCTATCGTAGTTCGTGGAAAAGAGCATTTCTTTTACTTGAATGGGCTGGCTTTGGGCGCTTGGATTGTTCTTTTTAATAAAGTCATCGATGATGGGAGTCAGGGATTCAAAATCAACGCCAGCCACCTGAAAGGCATAGTTATCTCTTTCGCCCTTCAAGAATTCCTGAAAATTTGGACTCGATACGATTGCTGGCGGAGTGCTCTTCTTTGATAGCTCATGCTGCAGGCAATTTTTGGAACCGCCCCATCTCACGCTTGTGGGGTCGACTTTTACAAAAAACCGATTCCCGTAATAACCTACCTCATCTTTCAGATTGACCAATACTGTGCCGTCAGCTTCCTGCTGGTGCTCTACATTGTTAATCTTAAGAGTTTCCAGGAGCCGCCCTTTGAACCAGGAAAGATCTCCGCCTGTTCGAGGGATATATATAGAGCATAGGCCTGATGGAATATCTCCATTCACTGGCTTTGAAATATATCCAAGGAACCCTACTGCTTGGTTTTGGCCCTTGTCTGAGCTAGTCAGCTCCATTTGAAGGTCCATGATGGCAAGAGCGCTCTTCTGATCGATTGGGATAATCTTAAACAGCTTGGACCATCTCCCTTGGGTTGATTCCTTGTATCTCGGCGAGAGGAAATCTGCGGCTAGAAACCCGATTGAGTCAGTAGGGAGAGTCTCAATAAGATCGAAAGTGGATATATAAGTTTGCTCCTTCTTTTTTGTACAGCCAGCTAGAAGTATAGCTGCAATACCAGCGACCAAAAGCGAATTCCGAAACATAATTATCTCTCTTATAAAATTAGAAATTAAATCCGTATTCCAGCATGGCTGAAGATTTAGTCCAGTCATACCTAACGCGGCAGGACTCGCCGATGTTTATCTGAGGATCGGCTCCACGGCTAAGGCCAAAACGAAAGTTTAATTTAATTATCTCTTTCCCGCGTTTTTTAGTTCCTACCTCTAGTCCTTCGGTGGTCCTGAATACTGAATAGGAAAAGAGTTCGGTAATATCCCTAAAACCAGACTCAAGGTCTTTATACTCATATCGAATATCAGAACTTCTTATGAGCGCCAAAATAGATTGAGTGGATTGAACAGCCATTAACTTTTGAGCGTAACGCTCCTCGTCTTGTACGGTTAGGAAATAGTTAACACCCGTAACGCTCTGGGTATCACTAAGGGAGTCGGTGTTAGTTACAACCTCTGATTCAAAAATGTTTGACTCAACAGACTCAGATAGAAGGTCATTGAAATCCAAGCCGAACCCAGAGGACCTCTCTACCGTTTGCATTCGATAGCTTCTGGCCTTGGCCATTTTTTTTAATTTCTTCTTCTTGCCGACGGCAAAACTATCCTCGGCTCCAAAACTGAAGCAGGCCAAAAAAAAGGAGAGGGTTAAGACAAGTACTGTTTTCACTGGATGCTAACCAACCTATAGGTGACGCTACCACGCCATGGGCCAACATAACGAGAGTATTTTTTTGACCGCACTAAGTTTTTATGGACACCAGAGAGAGCCTTTTCGCGGCGGACTTTCGGTTGTTTAAGTCGATTATATTCTCTATCAGACTTGATATAAAGCGTATCTCTTCAGTCGGGTCGGATACGATGCGTAGGAACCTCGGTCCTCTACGAGCTGGGGGAGCAGAGATTATGCCCCTTGAGGTTAACGCATCCAATGTGCTCTCGATTCCAGCCTTTGAGAACGTCTCAGTGCGAGAAACTAAGCCACATTCTAGCGCTAAAGCGGAGCTGGTAATTAGCTCAGAGGTGAAAGTATCAAACTGTATTCGTGGGCTGGACGAATCAGTCCAGCCAAGCCTTATTTTATTTAGGTAGTT
>CAZWGK010000246.1:0-2668 GCA_964633685.1 uncultured Bdellovibrionales bacterium
CCGCGTTCTACTAACCGACTACACAACTCCTCAGCGAAAGTTTCAAAACCGCCGTATCTGGCGGGCACGCCTCGGGTACCCAATAGGGCAATTTTTAGGGCTGGAGATTTCATTGAAGTTAATCCTTGTTTTTCCAATTAGTTACACAATAACACCCGTTCCTCAAGGGGCTCACTGGAGAACAACAAATTTACTTCTTAAAACGATTTAATCTGAATATAATCCCCTAGTTCGCTACACGAACGAGGGATGACTGGCTCTCTTCTAATAAACTTGCGGTATCGGTGACTAGGTGAAGAGTTTAAATTCTAACAATCAAAACCCCACCCCCGGTCGAACCATAGTCGACCTTCTGGTGAATAACACCGAGCTCTTTATTTTTAGTTACTCAATTAAAAAAAGATCACTCGTATTCTGGAGCGAAAATGCCGAAAAGATTCTAGGCGTAAAAGATGTCGCTATAGCGCGAGATGCTAATCTTTTTCTCCGACACGTTCATCCGGATGATCGCTTTGCACTCTTGACTGAACTCGAATCTACATTCTCAGGTAACGGCGCATATCGAGCAACCTATCGTTGGATTAGGCCAGATTCAGATGAAATCCGATGGCTTCATTGCCGAGCTCAGGCCTCCGAACATGATGGCGAGAGGACTCTTGATGGATCTATCATCGATCTTTCGAGAGAATTTACCGGTGAAATGAGTAAAATGGCTGGACCTGATTCGGTTCAATCGCTGCTGGCGGCATTGCCTACTCTCGTCTGTACAATCGATAGAGATTTGCGAGTAATTCGATTAAATCGCGCTGATGGTGGCCAAATATTTAACTTTGGTGATGATCAATTCAAATTTGAGGATGTGCGAATTGGTAAGCCTCTATTCGGTTTATTAAGTAATCAAACCCTAAAAAAAGAGTACGAAGATATCTGTCGTGGAATCCTGAATAAAAAAATTCCGATGTACTCGAGACGAATAGCTCTCGAAGAAAATGTATTCACGCTCGATATCGCTCCCCTGCTTGAGAAACAAGAAGTCCAGGGGCTGTTGCTAACCGTGACCGATATTTCAAAGATGGTACACCTAGAGCGAGAGATGGCGAATCTTCAGCGTGCAGAAGGGTTGCGATTGCTTGCGGCAGGGGTTGCACACAATTTTAATAATACCCTACAGGGGATACTAGGACACGCTGCCATTCTCACAAACCATGCTGATAATAAAATCTTTGTTGAAAAAGCTGGTGCGGCCATTACTGATTTAGTTCAACGTGCTTCGGAACTAAACAAACAACTCCTCAACTATCAATCCGAATCTCAGAGCGATCTTGAAGCTCTCGATATAAATACTGTTGTGATGGAGGCCATAAACTCTGTATCTGACCTCTTCACTTCTGGTCTAAAAGTTACAGTTTCGTTCGGGAATCCCGAGAAGATAAAAACCAAGAGAGCCCCCCTTTCAGATGCTATTTTAGCAATTATAAAAAATGCCAAAGAGGCCCTTGCTAATACCCCGAATCAGTCTAGAAGCATGGCGATTAAGACCGGGCAGGTCTATCTCGCTCCTAATGAAGTGCCAGAGCTTCCGAGCGGTGATTATGTTCAACTCTCAATATCTGATTCAGGCACAGGCATGGAAGATGAAACTTTAAAGAGATGTTTTGAGCCATTCTTTACTACAAAAGAAAAAGATTCTTCGACCGGCGTGGGGATCAAACCGAGCGGCTTAGGGCTTCCGAAAGCACTTGCGAATATTAAAGAACTAAGAGGCAGCGTTTCGATTCAATCGGCAAAAGAAATCGGAACAACCGTGGCAATATTACTTCCGATTAGTGAAGGTACGAAAACCCAGGACTCTAAGATTACCCCACTCCGCAGAATCAATCCTCAAGTGTTAATCGTTGATGACGATAGAATGGTACTTGAGACTATTCAAACTATAATAACCGACCTAGGTTTTAAATGTTTAGCGGTAGATAACGGCGCGGCAGCCTACAATGCCCTAAAGCGGAATCACCGCTCTATAAAAATTGCTCTGGTTGACGCAATGATGCCGACCTCTGATGGAGCCTCTGTTATAAAAGGTCTTAAAAGGATCAAACCCTCACTTAAAGTTTATGGATTTTCAGGTGCTACGCCAACCCAAACGCTACCTATGCTCTCTGCCGGTGCTATAAAAATACTCCAAAAGCCCGTCGGGCATGCCGAGCTTAAAGAGATCTTAATCGGCATCCCCGATAAAACAGCTCCCAAGCTGGCTGTTTAAATCTGACCTAAAAAAATTTCGTAGTTTGCTCTCAATATTCTACTTTCAGGCAAATTCATCCGATAGATACTATGAATGGGGTATTGCGCAGCAATTCGAAAATGACGATACATAAGGGGTAACCGTTTCACAATATTAGATAAACTTGGGTTTAGCCCTGAACCTTTTGATGCAGGAGTTTTAAGTTTAAGGTTTTATGCTTCACTCTTTAGAAGACCTCCTCCTTATAATTGTTCTCGCTTTCTTCAAGGCTCCCCCTATCGTTGGCTTTTTTACTTTTGGTGCAGCGACTCTAATTCTTTTAATTCTCCAGTTCCAAAATCAGAAGGAAACAAAGACATATGGTGTCTTCGCCATCATCACAGCAATCATTCAATGCCTACATAATTTTGATGTAGCCAAATTCAA
>CAZWGK010000247.1:0-2650 GCA_964633685.1 uncultured Bdellovibrionales bacterium
GCTGTTTCGTACTCAACGTGAGCGGAGGCAATAGTAACGGTCTTAGACTCGTCACGCACAGTTCCGCCTTTTGCGATATCACTGTATGCCTTAGCGGTAGCTAGACCACGCTTTGCCTGAGTATTAACCAAGGCGGCTGTAAGAGTGGTTTTACCGTGGTCTACGTGACCAATAGTACCAACGTTTACGTGTGGTTTGGTACGTTCAAACTTTCCTTTTGCCATTTTGTTTGCTCCCTTAATCTAAAAAAATCAAACACATTATTTAAACTTTTACACCTTCTTCGCCAAAGATTCCTGAATATTATTCGGAACTGGAGAATAGTGATGATATTCCATGGTGAAGGCTGCCCTTCCCTGAGACATGGATCGGAGGTCAGTTGCATAGCCGAACATCTCTGCCAATGGAACTTGGGCCTTGATAGCCTGAGCTCCAGCGCGAGCTTCCATGCCCATCACCTGACCACGGCGACGGTTCATGTCACCTACCACGTTGCTCACGAAGTCATCAGGTGTAACAACTTCAAGGGCCATGATCGGCTCTAAGAGGGCGATACCGGCTTTGCGGCAAGCCTCCTTAACGCACATCGATCCGGCGATCTTGAACGCCATTTCACTTGAGTCAACGTCGTGGTAACTTCCGTAGAACAGGGCCACTTTAATATCGATAAGTGGGTATCCTGCCAGTACGCCGCCAGCGAGTGCTTCTTCAACACCATCTTTAACGGCTGGGATGAACTCACGTGGGATAACACCACCCTTGATTTCATCCACGAATTCAAATCCTTTAGCTGGCTCAAGAGGCTCAATTCTGAGCAATACGTGACCGAATTGACCACGACCACCAGACTGCTTAGCGTATTTAACCTCATGCTCTACTGTGGACTTAATAGTCTCACGGTATGCTACTTGAGGCTTACCAGTTGTGGTAGCTACGCCGAACTCACGGAGTAATCTCTGTTGAATAATATCTAGGTGCAACTCACCCATTCCGGAGATAATTGTTTGGCCGGACTCATGGTCAGTTGAAAGTCTGAGCGAAGGATCTTCCTTAGCAAGCTTGGAGAGAGATAATCCCATCTTCTGCTCGTCTGCTTTTGTCTTTGGCTCAATCGCTACCGAGATAACTGGATTAGGAGCGTAAATGCTCTCTAAAAGGATCTCGTTCTCAGTATCACTTAAGGTGTCACCGGTGATTGTTTCCTTCAAGGAAACGATAGCACCGATATCGCCTGCGCGAATCTCTTTGATATCTTCTCTCTTATCGGCGTGCATCTTAACAAGACGACCGATACGCTCTTCCTTACCACGAGTAGTGTTAAGAACTGTCATACCTGTCTCAAGTTTACCTGAGTAAACACGTACGAAAGTTAGAACTCCAACGAATGGGTCGGTAACGATCTTGAATGCGAGCGCTGATAGAGGCTCAGTATCTTTAGCGTTACGAATCACCTCAACAGACTCATCACCAGGCTTGTGCCCCTTGATAGCTGGAAGATCTAATGGAGATGGCAAGTACTGAACAACACAATCAAGAAGTGGTTGCACACCTTTGTTCTTGAAAGAAGCGCCGCATGTTACTGGGAATGCTTCCATGTTCAAAGTAATCTTTCGGAGACCCTTTACAATCTCCTCTTCAGTCAACTCTTGACCTTCAAGATATTTGTTTAGAAGCTCTTCGTTTGCTTCAGCAATACACTCAACCATGTAGTCACGAGCCTTCTTGGCTTCGTCTTTCATGTCGGCTGGGATATCGCGGTATTCATACTTATTGTTTGAAGGATCTTCCAAATAATAAATAGCGCGATTCTTAACGAGGTCGATAATACCTACGAAATTAGACTCCTTACCGATTGGAATCTGAATTGGAATCGGCTTAGCATTTAATCTCTCTTTGATGGTCTGAACGCAGAACTCAAAGCTTGCGCCAGCACGGTCCATCTTATTTACGTAACAAATTCTTGGAACTTTGAACTTAGTAGCTTGACGCCATACAGTCTCGGACTGAGGCTCAACACCACTCACGCCGTCAAAGCAAACTACACCACCGTCAAGAACACGTAAGCTACGCTCTACTTCGATAGTAAAGTCAACGTGTCCTGGGGTGTCGATGATATTGATGCGGTGTCTTGGGAACTGTTGATCAGAGCCAGACCAGAAACAAGTTGTAGCAGCGGAGGTAATTGTAATACCACGCTCCTGCTCGAGCTCCATGTAGTCCATGGTTGCTGCGCCATCGTGAACTTCACCGATCTTGTAGTTAACACCAGTGAAGTAAAGAATACGCTCAGTCGTCGTCGTTTTACCGGCGTCGATGTGGGCCATGATTCCGATGTTTCTTGTTTTTGCGAGATCAATTTTCTCTGACACGATAATTTCCCTATATATCGATCATTACCATTTAAAGTGAGCAAAGGCCTTATTGGCTTCTGCCATCTTATGAGTATCTTCACGCTTCTTGACGGCGTTTCCACGATTCTGGGAAGCATCCATCAACTCAGCAGCTAGTCTCTCAGCGATTCTTCTCTCGCCACGGGAGTTAGCAGCTTCAATTAACCAACGAAGAGCCAATGTCTCTTGACGGCGAGGACGAACCTCACTTGGCACTTGGTAAGTTGCACCACCAACACGACGAGAACGAACCTCGACTA
>CAZWGK010000248.1:0-2647 GCA_964633685.1 uncultured Bdellovibrionales bacterium
CCTAATGTGTGGCCGATGCCGTGCATAAAGTAGGCTTTGTGGGCGCCGTCTTGCATGAGCTTAGAGACTTTGCCTTTAAGCACACCGAGATCTACTAATCCTTGGGTCAGCACTTTTGCTGCGGCTTCGTAAACCTTTGCGAATCTAACGCCGGGTTTGACGGCCTTGATTGCGCACTTTTGGGCCTCTAACACAATCGAGTAGATCTCTTTTTGTATGGCGGTAAAGTGTCCACTTATAGGTACAACTCTGGTTATGTCAGCGGCATAATTTTCTAAAGCCGCACCACAATCAACCAACAACATATCTCCGTTCTTTAAGACCCGAGTTTGTTGTTCATGATGCAACACCGCCGCCGATGGACCAGAGGCCACGATGGTATTGAATGAAGGCTCTCCGCCCTGAACTCTGAAAAGATAATCGATCGTCGCAGCAATATCTTTCTCTTGAGACAGTGGTGTTACAAACGGCACAGTCTCGTGGAGGGCGTGATTAGTTATGGCAGCTGCCTGCTTGATCAATTTAATCTCGGTCTCATCTTTATATAGACGGAGGTTCTCCATAAGGGAATCTATATGAGCATAGGCGCTCGGCATGTTTGGACGAGAAAAATATGGTGAGGCTTGTAATTCAGAGGCGACTCTCCATCCAGTCGTTCCGGGTGTGTTCTGATGATAAAGTTTGTCGTGGCTGGCAATTAAACATTTTACCTCAGCGGCAATATCTTTTACCTCTCTAACTTCGAGACCGAGCACCTTTCCTAACCGTTTGAAATTTGGTTGCGGTCCTTCCCAAGTGGTAGTGTGGGCATTCTCGGGATTACACACGAGGACTCCGTTTGCTCGCTCGCTTGAGATTACTACTGAGAACTCGCGCCCTTCAGAGCCAGTCAGGTAAAAAAGATTGCTATCTGCTCGGTACGGGTAACTTGTGTCTCCAGATTTTCTGGTGACCGTGCTTGAAGAAACTACCAGAGCCGCACGGGATTCATTTTTTAAAAGTTGTTTAGCCTTGTTTATCCTTCTTCGAAGATGAGCACTCATAATAGTCCTTGGGTTAACACTTATTCGAGAGCGGTTGGTAATTGTTATAGCTCTCTTATTCGATAATAAATGATTAAGCTAACTGCAAAAGGGGCTTTATTGTGGTTCCTATATTCGGTAGGCTTTCTTAAGTCATTTGGAGTCCCGTATGTTTAATTACGAAAAAGAGGTGCCCAAGAATCTACTGGTGGCCGAGTATGATCACGTCCATCACGCACAGATAGTTTACCTTCTAGAAGAGGGTCGGCTTCGGCTCCTAGAGTCAGTGGGATATCCTCAAGATGAGCTCATAAAAAAGGGCATTTTTATCGTTATAACTGGCCTGTCGGTGCGATTTTTAAGAGAAGTCAGAGGTACCCGCATTAGTATTACGTGTGAAAATATAGAGATTGATGGTCGGACCATCAGGATGACCCAACGGTTAATTAACCTTGAGAAAGGAAAAGACCTAGTTTTGGCTGATATTGAGCTAATGATATTAGACAAGACCATAGGTCGGGCGGTAGTCGTGCCCCCATATCTTGCAGAGGCTTTGGTCTCAAATTCAAATTAAAATACCGGTTGATTTACGATGGGTTAGGATATACCATCGGCAGCTCACGCCCAGAGTTGGCACAGATTAATTTTTCATCGAAAGTGGTATCTCGATGTCGAGCAGTCCTGAATTTAATCAAAGGGTCGAAGGTGAGAACTTTTTTGACCTCTCTCTAGAGTCACTATCTTCTTCTCGAAAAGAGGTGGCCGTGCTCTCTGAAGTTCTACAACAGGCCGGTACCTGGGGCTTTGAGGTGCTCGTAACTGAGTTGGATAAGTTTAAAGATATATCACCGACCTCTGTTAAGAAGTCAGTAACGAAAGAGGGGTTAGAAATTGTTCTTGATTCTTTAATAAAGGCATCTCGCCACACACCACAAAATTTAATTGATAGCTTGCGCGAGAATTTTCAGCTTGCCAAGGATGAGACAGAAATTGTTCTTAAGTTTCTTGGTCACAACTTTAAAGGCGTAATCTCGGATGTGCTTGAGGACTACGAGGATCCAATGATTCAAGAGCGGATTCTTCCTGAGAAAGTGGACGGTCTTACAGTCCGCGCCATGGAGGTAGCGAGTAGCGCCGAGTTGAGAGATGACCCAGGAAGTAAAAGAATCGGAGAGGTTCTTGAACAGCGAAAAATAGGGGACCGGGGGCTTTTAATATTATTCGAGGCTAATGCCATTAAGAACGTCTGCTCGACCCTTTACCGAGTTCAGGTAGAGACTGGCTCAAAGATTTTTGATTTGGTCGAAGACGATATGCGACGAGTAATGGACGCCTTTAAGGAAGAAAACAGCTCTGTTGTTGGGTTAGCCAGAGCTATTGATGTACTTAGAGAGAGTTTAAAGACACTTTACCTAGATGAGGGTGTCGAGTTTGGGCTGCGGACTTTTTTTGGTCGTATGGAAGGCCAGATATCTGACAACTTTAGTGTAATCGGCATGGAGTTTGAGGAATCAGCCACTCAGAAAGAGAGGTTTCATTATATTGACGATCGGGTGGGTCAGTTAAAAGGCGAAGATGAAGATGAAGACGATGGTCCTTCTGACTGGTCAGACGAAGATGATGGA
>CAZWGK010000249.1:0-2570 GCA_964633685.1 uncultured Bdellovibrionales bacterium
TAGCAGCCGTAATTCACCTCTTAAAATCTGGTGACCACGCTATTCTTAACGATGACGTTTACGGCGGCACATACAGATTATTTGATAAAGTATTTCAACAGATGGGGATCAAATACTCCATGGTTGATATGAATAATCCAGCAGCTCTTCAAGCAGCGTTTACTCCGAACACAAAATTAGTCTGGATAGAAACCCCGACTAATCCAAAATTAAAGATTGTTGATATTAAGGCTGTGGCAGATATCGCGCACAAAAATAAAGCTCTGCTGGCTGTTGATAACACTTTTGCTACGCCGTATTTGCAGCGTCCACTCGAATTAGGCGCTGATATAGTAAGCCATTCATCCACCAAGTATTTAGGTGGACACTCAGATCTTATAGGTGGAGCCTTAGTATGTAACGATCCTGAATTGGGCAAACAACTCCACTTTATTCAGAAAGCAGTTGGCGCAGTCCCCTCACCACTTGAGTGCTTTATGATTTTAAGATCGACAAAGACGCTACACGTAAGAATGAAGACTCACTGCGAGAATGCCAAAAAAGTAGCGGAGTTTTTAAATTCTCATTCAATGATTGAGAAGGTTATGTTTCCAGGGCTGCCATCAGATCCAGGCCATGCTGTAGCCAAGAGACAGATGAAGGATTTTGGCGGCATGGTCACCTGCATAATTAAAGGCGGCCTAGATAATTCCAGAAAAATGCTAGAGCGAGTAAAAGTTTTCTCCCTCGCAGAATCCCTGGGTGGCGTAGAATCTTTAATTGATCATCCAGCTATAATGACCCATGCCTCGATTCCAAAAGAGATGCGTGAAGCCCAAGGAATCAGCGATGGTCTTGTGCGCCTCTCTGTCGGCATTGAGGATTGCGACGATCTGATTGCGGATCTGCGCCAGGCGCTCGCGTAATTAAAAATGGTGTCAGTTCCTATTTTATTTCGCCAATAAAATCAGGCAGCTGCAGACCCCTGTATATTTGAGGTGGCGGCCGAGAGTGCGAGAATCAGGCCCGCACCCACACACGCTAATTTATATCTCTCTTATTCAAAAGTACCGCTGGCAACTGATCTATATTAATCAAGGTAGCATCTTTAGATGTCCGCAGCTTCAACTCGACCGAATTTTGCGCTAGCGTCTTCGGACTCACGACCACCCGGAGAGGCAGACCGAGCAGATCACTCTCTGCAAATTTTTCTCCTGCTCTGACATCAAGCCTGTCATCGAACAAAACTTCGATACCATTCCGCAAAAGAGTTGTATTTATATTCTCAGCGTATTGCTGCTCCTCAGCTGTCCTTACCAACGAAATCAAGTGCACTGAGAAAGGTGCAATCTCTCGCGGCCAAACAAGTCCTGCTGAATCGCTCAAACATTCAACCACTGCCCCCATCAAGCGGGAAGGCCCCATGCCATAACAGCCCATTACCACTGGCTGTCGTTGCCGGCTCTCATCAACATAACTGAGCTTGAATGAATCCGAAAACCGGGTGCCAAGTTTAAAGATATTTCCAACTTCGATTGCCTTGCACTCCTTCATTTCTCGAACTTTTCCACTGGCATCAATTAGATTGAGCTCCTTTAGGATATCCGGTAACTCAAATAGCTCACGATTGATTGCAAGATTTTGATCGGGATGAAGATAAACAATATCTTCACCGCTCTCAGTTAAAGTTTGAAACTCATGAGAAAACTTTGAGAACATTCCACCTGAAGCCGCGGTTAGTAAGGTCTTATGCCCGATCCCACAACGGTCAAATACTCTACGATAAGCGTCGATAACCTTTTCATAAAACTGATCGAGATCGGCCTGTGATGTGTGAAAGGAATACATGTCCTTCATCCGAAATTCCCTACCTCGCAATAGTCCGGATTTCGCTCGCGCCTCATTTCTAAATTTAGTTTGAACCTGATAAGCAGCGATAGGTAGATCCCTATAGGATTGAATTTGTTTACCAACCAGAGGCGTAACTATCTCCTCATGAGTTGGTCCAAGAGTTAAATCGCGATCTCCGGCGCCTTTAAAGCGGAACAATATGTCGACAGTCTCCCAGCGGCCGGTCTGAACCCAAGGTTCTTTCGGTTGCAATGCTGGCATAAGAATCTCATGGGCGCCGAGACTATTCATCTCCTGCCGAATTATATTTTCGATTTTGGTTAGGACCCTGATTCCTAGAGGCAGAAACGAATAAACACCTGCCATCAACTTATCCACATATCCAGCTCGACTTAACAGCTGGGCATTCAGGCTTACCTCTTCTTTATCTACCTCTCGAGCGATCTTGGTAAATAGCGAACTTTGTCTCAAACCATTCATTTAAATATCCATACAGAAAATCATCAAACTAATTTCGGCGACCCAGTCGGGACGATTTACCCACCAAATCTAGAAATACTTTCCTAGCCACTACCAACAATACGCCATAAATACGGAGAAAATAAAATCTAATATGTCCTTCGCTCGGACTCATCCAAGCAATAAAGGCGGCGCGACCACTTCGTAGTCGAGATAGCAACCCTTGTTCGATTTATATTTACAAAACCATACAATCATGGGATACCACCTTCAAACTTATC
>CAZWGK010000250.1:0-2536 GCA_964633685.1 uncultured Bdellovibrionales bacterium
AATTCAGGAAAAGTTATTAAGTTCTTGCCACGATCTCTCTCAGGGCGGCTTAGCCATAGGGCTTGTTGACTGTGCAATTAGCAGATACGGGGCAATCGGTGCGGAAATCGCTCCAACTAGACCCGTGGTAGAGTGGGATGGTAACGAAACCAAGAGAAGAGATTCACTCTTATTTTCTGAGACCGGAGCTAGATATTTGGTCTCTCTGAGTCCTAAGAATGAGAGTGCTGTTCGAAAATTTATCCACGATTATGGCCTTGTTATTAGTGCAGAAGGCCGAGCGGGCGGGGATAAAATTTCTGTGCGTGGATTCGCTGAGCTTTCCCTAAAAGATGTAGAGAATGCTTGGCGCTCTGGTTTAAATAGTTTGATATAGGTGCAGTATGAGTTGGAAGAGGCAGTTAGGTGATGCTTTTGTTGAACCTAGCTTACCTTGGTCTTTACGCCCAACAACATCGAGGTCAAGAAGGAGCAGGTATTGCCTCGATTGATACTGCTTGTTCAAATCTCTACATACATAAGGGCCTGGGTTTGGTAGCCGATGTGTTTAAGGATTTCGATTTCGGAAAACTACCAGGTAACGCGGCCATGGGACACGTCCGGTATCCGACTGCTGGTGATAATAAGTTAGCAGAGGTTCAGCCTTTTCAAGCAGAGATTAACGGCGGCAGAGTGGCGTTGGCGCAGAATGGAAACTTAATAAATGCCGATGAATTACGGCGAGATCTGATAGCTGATGGCGCCATATTCTCAGCTACATCTGATACTGAATCGATTCTTCACCTAGTAGCACGTCAGGCTCGAAGTAAGAGTTTTGTAGATGCTGTGATTGGTGCATGTCAGCAGATTAAGGGGGCATACTCGATTGTAGCGCTGTTTCCGGATCGTTTAATCGCGCTTCGTGACCCAAATGGATTTCGACCTTTAGCCTTGGGTGAGCTTAACGGTAGTTTAGTCGTTGCCTCTGAGACCTGTGCTTTTGATCTGATTGGTGCAAAATATCTCCGAGATGTAGAGCCAGGCGAGGTGCTAGAAATTTATGGACAAAAGGAGATGCGAAGTCATTTTCCTTTCAAGAAAGTTAAGCCAACACCTTGTATCTTTGAGTATGTTTACTTTGCGCGACCTGATTCGAATGTTTTCACAAAAAACGTTTACCGCATCCGAAAGGAGATGGGAAAGCAGTTAGCTAAAGAGGCTCCAATTGAGGCTGATTTTGTGGTTCCCGTGCCGGATTCAGGCGTCACTGCTGCACTGGGTTACTCAGAGGAATCAGGTATTCCCATGGAGTTAGGCTTAATAAGAAATCACTACGTCGGCAGAACGTTTATCGAACCAAAACAATCTATCCGAGATTTCGGAGTTAAGATTAAGCACAACGCTAATCGAGATTTACTAGAAGGGAAGAGGATAGTAGTTGTAGATGATTCCATAGTTAGAGGCACGACCACGCGGAAGTTAATCGCCATGCTCCGAGGTGCAGGTGCATCTGAGGTGCATGTTAGGATAACAGCGCCACCTACGGTGGGTTCTTGTTATTACGGAATTGATACCCCAACCCAGGATCAATTGATCGCTCATAGGATGAAGATTGAAGAGATTAGCGATTTCATAAATGCCAATTCTCTCTCGTATCTTTCGTTAGAAGGGTTGTATAGAGCTGTGAACTCTGAAGTTGGTACATTCTGCGATGCTTGTTTCACTCGTGAATACCCAATTGGAATTCCATCAAGTGGAAAGCCTAGCTGCTGTTAGAATTTTACTGGGGCTAGGAGCTGAATTTAATCTTGCCAGAATTCTTCGGCAAATACTGGTCTACCCACCGTGTGCTGATTTCTGTATTTGCCACCAGAGGCATCGTAGAGAAGGGTGCTAGGTGTATTCAGCCTAAATAAGGCGGCTTTAGAAATTTTCATCTTCGGATATAGCAGAATTGGATTCGGCCCGTGATTTGCCAGCTCTAAAGTTATGGTTCTGTCTGTATGCCCGGGTTGAACAAGCATCGCAGTTTTTACGACAGTCAATCCGATGCGGGCTAGGGTGCTCCTCCCTTCAATAAAAAATCCAAGTTGCGGACCGACTGTAACTTTCTCAAGAGTGTGGCCTAAAATAAATTCCTGTGGCTCAAGACGATAAGGCTTATCATCGGCCATTGTGAAGGATTCATATTCAGGGAGAATTTTATTCTTGGGATCTATAACGGTGCCTGGAATTGGCTTTAGAATATCGGGGCCTAGATGAAGAGTAAGTCCAGCCGCTTCGAAATTTTTCTTGGAAAAGGGGGTAACAACTAACTCGCCTGATGCTAGGGCCTTTTCAATGTCCGCATTTGAAAACATGATTCCTCACTAAGTATCTCTTTGATGATGCTCCCTTATAAGATGCGGAGTGTCCACATTAGGTTTTTAAAGTCGTATTTCAGGTAAATTCGCTCGGCATTTCACGTAAAATCGAATATAAGCGGTTTGGCGACCGTCTTCAATTTTAGAGTATGTTTAATCCGTTGATCCTTAAACCCAGAGTATGTAAATTCGCA
>CAZWGK010000251.1:0-2501 GCA_964633685.1 uncultured Bdellovibrionales bacterium
TAGAGCGTTAAACTTGTAAACGATGATGTCCTGGTAAACAACATCAGCTGCAGTAGTAGGCTTAACTACCCGATAGCTCTGCTCTATAGTTGAGTCCACATCAGGAATCATATCGCTACCTGCTAAAATAGCAGTTCGCGCTGCCGCCGATAATTGATTATCGAATTCGATATCCCCGTATAAGTTCTTAAAAGAATCCTTTAACTGCACTAACCTGAGGCCACCCAGCATCACACCCGCATTAATCGCCTCTTCATTAAAAATTATGTCAGATAGCAGAACTTTACCCGGCTCAGTATCAACTGGAACTCCCGCAACAACAGTCTTGGCAGGCATGTCTTTGTACTGAAATCCTCTAGGAACACCAGCCCCACTTAACGGAGTACTAGCTTCAGTCGCCACAGTGCCGTTGTCTTTTCCGCAAATAATTCGTGCTTTTGCTAATCCTTTTCCATCTTTCAATGCCTTATGGATACACCAGTTATAAGCCTCTAGTGCGGGCTTGGCTCCCTGAACATTTTCAGCCATGGCATTAAATCCGATATGCTCTAAATAGCCAGCTTGGTTCATGGCTGCTGCTAGCATCGCCGCATTCTGAGCCCCTTGCGCTACGGCAGGCTCGGCAAGAAACATTGACGTAGCCCATACCACCGCTGGAGAATTGAGATTAGCTTGAGACATGCTCGTTAAATTTTGATTCCAAAGGTAGGCACTGTGCCCTTTTAGCACACCAGGAATCAACGCACCCAATGGCACTTTCTTGCTTCCTGCAATAAACCCACCTTCTAATACCGAGCAACTACCACCTGTGCAGTTTTTTGGATTTAAGTGAATAGTAGAAGGGGATGAACTTAAATCGTCGGTATGCGTGTAGCCGAAGAATTCAGACTTCGGATCAGCTGGCTTATCCTCTAGCTCACCCTCGATTATCGAGGCATAATCAGAATCGAACTCCCCACCCACACCGGAGCCCGGATTCAAAGGAAGATTAGGCAACTGAGCGGAAGCGATTATCGGCATAAAGATAAAAGAAATAGTGAGGGTAATTACTCTTTTCATTTAACCCCCTTAACTAAATTCACAACCTCTTCAATAAAGAAGTCTCTTCTAAAACCTTGCTCAACTATCATTCTTGTCGGAGCATTGTGCGGAATAAAAACTACGCTTGGAAATTCTGCAATTCCTAGTTTTGAGGCTAAAGCTCTACCACTCTTGATTGGAAAATTAATCTTGTAGGTATCGCTGAATTCCTTAATATCTTCAGCACTGAAACCATCAACTGATAGACCCATGAAACGAACCTTTGGGTCTCCATCAATCTTTTCATAGACAGATTGAATTTCTGGAATCATCAACTTAGAACCTTCATCATCCATTTTAAAGAAGAAGTAGACATCCACTTCTCCAAAAGGGTCTTGCGGAACCTTTTGCTTAACCGCTGCCCTTACCTCTTCTCTTAACTTTTCCTCATCTTGCTTCTCTTCATTTTGAGCCTCTTGGGAGGCCTCCAATTCTTGCTGTATATTCAATGGGTTGGCTGGCAGCATCCCTTCGTTGCCCATGGCTTCATTAACCACCGTCATCACCTTATCAGTCTTATTCTGAACTCTTTTTAGGTATCTTACGTATTGCCTTGCGTATTTTTGGGCCAATTCTCTGTTATCAACATCTAGTGCCGCCATCATCCCCTTGAAAGGAAGCGGAGCATCATCACGCCCGGGAATTGCAATATCAGCCTCAGGGTCGCCAAATTTCTTCAGAATATCATCTGGGCTCTTTAATTCATTTCTAACATCATCAAGAGTCTTTACTGCCTTTGCGGCTACAGGCTCAACAGAAGGAGATCCTTGCTTTGTCTCTTTTTGAGCTTCCTGAGTTTCAATTGGTTTTGTTTTTTCGGCTGGAGAATATCCAAGCTCTGGCGTTGAGGTAGTTTCTACATCATCACCAAATATCGTTAATGCTGCATCTTTTGTGTAAAAATTAAGTACATTATCAGCGTGTGCAGAATGTGTAAGCGCAAGACTAAAGGCGCTAACGAATAAAACTTTTGAAACTCGGAGTAATATTACTCCACGCTCCCAAACCATTTTTGTAACCTCTAAAGGTGCCATGAACAACGATTCACAGCTAAAAACAGAAACATCTACAATAGTTATGGGGGTAGCAGTTGAATATGTGCTGTAGACTGCCTACTTCACTATAAAGATCTCATGAATGCTAAAATTACCCTCAAATATCGAAGGTTTACCATCCACAGTGACTGTCCAGACCGGAGAATAATCAAATTTCTTACCATTCGGGGGTGCTGTCACAAAACTCACCTTCCCCTCACCTGCTTTAAACTCTTTTAAGGCTTCAAAAAACTCATTAGAAAGTGGAGGCTGCCCAACTACGTAAACCTCTCCAATTTTGACTCCCTTTATGCGAGACACCTCTCCAGCTCGCCGGATTTCTTTAAACAAATGATCTGCGGGCTTAGCACCAATTACCATGTCAAT